>DAXT01000020.1 GCA_002506535.1 Methanothrix harundinacea | reverse complement strand
ACCTGGCTGCCCGACGCCCACGTCGAGGCGCCGACCGCCGGCAGCGTCCTCCTGGCGGCGCTCCTCCTGAAGATGGGTGGCTACGGCCTCTTCAGGATCATAATGCCGATGCTTCCGAACGTATCCCCCAACTACATCACCCTGATGGCGGTGATAGGGGTTGTGAGCATCGTCTACGGAGGCTTCCTGGCCCTCTCCCAGAAGGACCTGAAGAAGATGGTCGCTTACTCCAGCGTCAGCCACATGGGATACGTCCTCCTGGGTGCCGGAGCTCTTAGCGTCCTCTCGGTTCAGGGGGCGATGTTCCAGCAGTTCAGCCACGGGCTGATCACCTGCGTCCTCTTCATGTCCGCCGGGACGATCCAGCACACCGCAGGGACGAGGATAATCTCCGAGCTCGGAGGCCTCGCCGACAGGATGCCCCAGTTCAGCGTCCTGATGATGGCGGGCTTCATGGCCTCATTGGGCCTGCCGGGGATGTGCGGCTTCGTCGCCGAGGTCTCGGTCCTGGCGGGATCTTACGAGAACCTGCCCGTATATGTGCTGATAACGATCTTCGGCGGCATCGCCGTCACAGCAGGATACCACCTCTGGGCGATGCAGAAGGTGATGTTCGGGCCGATCCTCAAGAAGTACCTGGATCTCAAGGATCCTCATTCCTACGAGATCCTGTCCATGAGCATCCTCATACTGCTCATAATCTACTTCGGAGTCCAGCCGGCGACTATCACCGACATCATGGGAGTTGCGGCAGAGCCGCTGGTCGATCCGTTTTTGACCCTGGCTCAGACGGGGGTGATCTGAAGTGACACTAGGATTCGGCGACTATCTCTCTCTCTTGGGCGGAGAGTCGCTGCTGACGGGACTTGTCATGGTGATGGTCCTCTTGGGGCTGTACCTGAAGAACAAGAACATCCAGGGATATCTCGCCCTCGCAGGGCTGGCCGTCGCCCTGATCCTGACGATCGGTGCCGACAGGACCATGGGACCGATCTTCTTCGGGACGATGGAGGTCGACCCGTTATCCCAGTTCTTCAAGCTGGTCTTCATATCGGTCTCCCTGATCGTCGTCCTGGCCGGCCTCAGCCGGTATAAGGATAGCCCGTCCCAGGACGAGTTCTACATCCTCCTCCTCCTGGCAACGATCGGTATGATGGTGGTCGCAAGCTCGATCGATATCCTCACCCTATGGGTCGGCTTTGAGCTGGCGAGCCTATCGACCTACGCCATGGCCGCCTTCGATAAGGAGAAGAAGAACCTGGAAGCTGCGATGAAGTACTTCATCTTCGGAGCTACATCGTCGGCGGCGATGCTCTTTGGCTTCTCCCTCCTCTACGGCCTCACCGGGACGACGAAGATCGCCGAGATAGCGGCGGCCTCGATAGAGACGATGGGCCCTGCAACCCTGGTAGCCCTCATCTTCGTGGTGGCGGGCTTCGGGTTCAAGATGGCCCTAGTCCCCTTCCACATGTGGGCTCCCGACACTTACGAGGGCGCGCCGACGGTCGTTACGGCCTTCCTCGCCGCGGGCTCCAAGAAGATGGGGTTCGTCGCCGCCTTCAAGGTGATATTGATCGCCCTGATGGCATTGCGGCTTGAGTGGTTCATGGCCTTCGCGGTCCTGGTGGCGATAACCATGACCCTCGGAAACGTCGTCGCCATCTGGCAGAAGAGCGTGAAGAGGATGCTGGCATACTCCAGCGTCGCCTACGCCGGGTACATCGCCATAGCCTTCGTCGTCGTCGGTGCGGCGAACAACGGCGGCTTCGATATAGCCGTGGCCCAGGGCGGCCTTGCGGCGAGCCTGATGCTCATCCTCGGCCACGCCTTCTCGAAGACCGGGGCCTTCATAGCCGTCGCGGTCGTCGGCTATATGGCACTGCGGGAGGGGAAGGATAACCCCGACGACATCGAGCATTATGCGGGACTGGGAAGAAGGGCGCCGATCACGGCCTTCTGCATGCTCGTCTTCATATTCTCGCTCTCGGGGATACCCCCGACAGCCGGGTTCATCGGCAAGTTGCTCGTCTGGGGTTCGACGATCGACTCCGGCCTCATCTGGCTCGGTGTCCTCTTCGCCCTCAACAGCGCTCTCTCCCTCTACTATTATCTGAGGGTGATCATGTACATGTACATGAAAGAGCCCGCAGGAGCGAAGATCATCGAGCCGAGGGGTTACGTCGCGGCGATGGTCGTCGCCCTGGTGGCGGTCTTCTACATCGGCCTCTTCCCGCAGGCCTTCGTAGACTTCGCCTACAGTGCAGCAGCTGTTCTGCTGCACTGAAAACCTCTTTTTTTTGCATCATTTCTTCCGCAGAAAAGGGTGCTTCAGGCTTCTCACTTCATTCGACGGGGCCGTCCGTTTCATCAGGGATCTAGGGAATTGGGGTGGTTTGCGGGATGGAGATGAGACTATCATCGGTCCGGCAGAGATGACCAAAGACCCTGATTCCGATGTTGCAGATGGCAAGAAGGATCTTCATGTCTATCGAAGATGGACGAGGGTGAGCTAGCCCGGAGGGCGACTACCTCACTCGACATCATAGACGAGGAGGACGCCGTATCCCCGGTCTTCAGAAAACCGCGCCGCCACCCGGGCCTCTCCACTGGAGAGGGCCGCCACGCCCCGGAAACGCTCCCCGTCTTTGGCGAGGCGAGTCCAGACGCCGCCGCTGATCACCGCCACATCCCCGGCTCCGGGGACGAGGAGCTCGAACTCCTGGACTCCGGCCGGAAGCCTCCCCTCCAGGGGGCGGATGAGCCTGGCCCCAGCCTCGGCGAAGGTCCCCAGGGTCCTGGGATATCCGGCGTCCTCGCTCCCTTCTCCGGCGACGACGGCGTACTCGAGGAGGGAGGTGTACTCGCCGGCGGGATCGCCGCCCCGCTTCCCGTAGATCCGCAGGGTGTAGTCCCCCGGGGCCGGGAAGGAGGCCATGACGACGTACACCTCCCCCTCCCTCTGGGCGAAGGTCCTGCCTTCGGGAAGCTCCCGCCCGCCACCGTCCAGAAGCCGCGCCATGAGGAGGACGTTCTCGGGGGCCGAGAAGGATACTTCCACCAGAGCTCCGGCCTCGATCAGCCCTTCGGGGTGGCTCTTCGCCTCCAGGCCCATATCCCAGAAGCCGTCCCAGACGACGGGAAAGCCCTTGCCTGCGCTGGAGTTGCTCCCGGCGGCGATCCGGTAGTCGAGGGTCCAGGCGTACGCCTCCTGCGCCCCCCCGGAGCTCTTTGAGTATATCCGCAGGGTATAGTCTCCCGGACCAGGGCAGGCGGCCCGGACGAGAACCTCGCCGCCGGACCTCTGGACCTGGACGAACCGGCCGGGAAGCTTCTCGCCCCCCTCGTCGAAGAGGTCGGCGATGAACCCCACCTCTTCAGGGGCGCAGAGGTGGACGGCCGCTTCGCCGTCGGAATCGATCGTCCCCTCCAGAGGGTCCAGGATCTCGATATCGTTATTGAAGAGAGCGGGCTTTGGATAAGGCAGAGCAACAAACTCCTCCCGAGATACCGTCGGATCGAGGAGCTGCCAGGCCGGATCTTCGGGAAGGTGGGTCCAGATGAGATCCTCCGGCGGGGCGAGGAAGTAGAACTCCTCGAACTTCTTGATGAAACCTCCACTGGGATCCAGGTATCCAGCACCCCAGGTGGAGTCGACGAGCTTCCAGTGGCCGTCGATCTTGACGGCGTTCCAGGCGTGGTTGATCGATTCGGGTATATCGGAGCCGACGGAGTAGCCGCTCCCCTTCCCAAAACCGCTGATCACAACCGCCTCCAGCCCCGAGAGCTGGCATAGCCTATCAAAGAGGGCGCTGTACTCGCTGCATACTCCTCTCCTCCCCGCCAGGACCTCTTCGGGGGTCCTCCCCCGGCCGCCTGCTGCGATAAGGCCGTTCGTAAAACCTTCGACGTCGTAATCGATATTTGCGGTGATCCAGCGGTATATCGCCCGTGCCCGCTCTTCGTCGCCTTCCCCGGCCCCCGAGAGGTACAGGGCGAGGCCTTCTATCGAGAGATCGGCAGGGGCGGCCAGGGCGAACTCGTCGATCTTTATGTAAAAATTCGCCCCTTCTCCACCAGGAGCCGCCGCCAGAAGAGTGGCGAGTAGGATGGCCGCAAGAAGCCGCCTCATATCAGACATCAGGACTCCCGAAACGGTTCAGGTCCCGGTGGCCCTCTCCACCCGCAGGGTCGAAAGGAGCCTCTCCGTCGCAGCCCACCGGTAGCTCGACACCACCTCGCACCTGGTCATTCCAACGAGATGCCCTTCATCCGTCCGGAGCTGGTCGGGCCAGAAGATCGCCGCATACAGGATCTGGTGGTCTGCATCTTCCCCAACCCCAAGAACTCCCGGTACGTTGCCCACAGTCGAGAGCGATCCGTTGTTCTTGGTGTATCCCCTGGCCTGGAGGAGCGCCTCGGCGAGGAGCCTTTCGGTCTCAGGGTTCACCAACCTCGGGTCTATGTAGCTGGTTATCCTGATCGTCGCAGCCTTATTCCCGCCGTCGATGGTTATCCTGTGCCGCAGAACGCCCGGACCATCCTCCTCCTCGCCAGCCTCTGGACCCTCCTGGAAGATGGTGTGGTTTGTATCTTGGAGGTCGAAGGAGACCCGGTATGGTCCTGCGATCACAGTCTCCATCGTCATGGGCCTATCGGCCTCATCTGCCTTCTCCTCGACGTGGAAGGTATCTAAGAGCTCCTTTGTCGCCGTCCAGGGAAAGGACGAGGATATGACGCAGGATGTCCGTCCCAAATAATCTCCGGGGGCGAGGTATCTATCCAGCCAGTATGCCGCCTGGTGAACCTCGCTCCCCGAGGCCTGCCGGAAGATCGTATGGGATCCTGTATGCCTGTCCACCAGCCTCGCCTTCGTCTCAATCCCCGTGACCCCGATCCCCCAGGGGGTCTTGCGGCTCAGGGCCCTGGTGACGCCGTCTCCCGCCGGGACGGGGGACTCGTACCTCTTCACCCTGATCTCGGCCCGTCCTTCATCGGAGTTTAGCTCGATCGACCGCTCGACGTAACCGATCCCCGCCGGCGTCCTCCCCTCGACGGGCTCCATGGCCCGGACGGTCCAGCCGGATGGAAGGGAGAGGTTGAAGGAGAGGGCGTAGGGGCCCAGGTCCTGGACCACCGGAGCCGCAGAGGCGGCCGAGGCCGCCAGCAGCACCGCAAGAAAGATCAGAGATAGCTTCGTTCTCATGACGATGACACTCCCCACTATGGCGGTTCTTTTGCAGATCTCACCAATCGCGGCCTTCGTTATTAAAGGCTGCGAGCTATCAAGAACCTGGCCGCCGGAGGTCATTTAATCCGATAGCATCCCCCGTCCTCGGCAATTCTGACCGTCACTTTCGGCTTCGGGGCGTATCCATCGACGGCTTCCTGCCAGTCCCTGTCGTCGGGGACGCCGTCGTAGAACCCCTCAACATAGTCGCCGAAGCCTGAGATGTGGTTCAACAGGACGAGGACCTCTTCATCCCCCGTGGTCCACCGGTCGATGAGGGATTTGTTCTCCTGGAAGCTGGCGTGATACTTTCCGCAGGCTATTATGGTGTTGGTGTCCAGGACGAGGCAGGCCGGGTCGAGAAGGTCGTGGCTATCGACGACCCAGTCCTCCATCGATTTGAAGTCCCCTGATATGACGACATTTATGGTGGGCGCATCCTCCCATTCTTCTCCCGGCATGCCCTGACCGATGACGCCTTCTCTGAACCTGAATACGAAGATGGACGAGCCCGGAGCGTGTTTTGAGTGGCTGACCGGGAGGAGCTTGAACTCCAGAGGGAGGAGCCCGTCGGTTCTGGAGCCGCTCTGCGCCACCGATGAAAAGGCTCTCCCTACTTCTCCTGTTATTTCTGTTATGCAGCCCCCTCGTTCCTCGCTGGCCCGATATATCTCGACGGACCCGTTTCCCCGTCCGGCTGCATCCTCCTGATGGACCGAATGCCATGTATCATACGCCGAGATCGGCTTCCAGGAGACGAGCCCCTCCAGGTAGCCGAACCTCGCCCTCACCCCGTCGGCGGGGTGGTTTATGCAGTCGCCGGCCCCCACCACCGCAAGAGGCCCGAAAAGACCTTTCGCCTCTTCGATATCCCGGACCCCTTCCCGGACCATCAGCCCCCTCATCCTGCTGTTGGCGAGGCGGTCGAGGTCGGAGATGTGGTCGAAGTGGGGGTGGGTGAGAAAGAGGATGTCGGGGGAGGAGATCCCCTTCTCGATCATACTCTCGACGGCGGGCGCCCCGGCATCGATCATGCAGTGAGCCGTCGCCCCGGAGCCGTCACCCTCTTCGGATATCAATATAGATGTCGCCGTATGTCCCCGGCGTCTCCTCGAGGAAGAGGCCCCAAGCTCCCTTCCGAAGGGCCCCCCCGTCCCCCAGGTCCAGACCTCGATCTTCAACACCTCACCCCAGCCCGCCCCGTATCGACTTTTCAAGATGCTCTGGATCTTCTATCGGATGGCGAGGCTCGGATTGTTTTAGGAACCCGGAGGATTTAAGCCATCCTCACGGGCTCTTCTGAGACGACAGATTTTTTATTAAGAAGCGAAATATGAATACAGGACTTAAATATCGGAGGGCGAGAGGGACGAAGGGGGCTAAGTTGACCGCGATCCTCCTCATCGCCGTCTTTGCGGCGGGGGGGGCGGCCGGAACTCCGGCCATCTCCGAGCAGGCCCAGAGCGAAGATTTCTACAACAGGGTCAGAGCCTCGGGGACCGGCTACTTCGAGGTGGGATCCTCGGTGGTGGACAAGAGGATCGGCCTTGAGTACTACAGCTTCATCTATGGAGAAGGCGACCTGGAGATGGACTCCCGGTCCGGCGTCTCGACGAGGGCAGCAAACCTCCAGGGAGACCTCGGCGGCGGACCCGTACCCCTGAACCTCCTCGATGACCTCAAGATCAGCTACTCCGGAGAGACCCCCATGGTGGGGACCAAGTCCATCCACTCCAAAGCCTTCTACGGCGGCATAGGCGCAAAGGTCGAGGAGCGCTTCGAGGTGACGGAGATGGAGGGGGCCCAGACGACGTACTTCGCCTCCACCGATCCCTCCAGCCATACAAAGGATCCCGGGGAGGCCGCGGCCCTGAGGGGTGCCAGCCCCGCCCATCTGGTGGGGATGGACCTGTCGACGAGCTTCACCGGGACCTGGGAGAGCGACTACCGGTGGCACAAGATCTTCTACAAAGATATGAAGGAGCACCATACCTTCTCCGGGGTCTTCGACGTCCAGAGGACCCTCCGGTTCAGCGAGAGCCCCAACTCCGATCCGTTCAACGGTCTATGGTCTTGATCGGCTCAGAGGGATCGATCCTCTCCGGGGCGGCGGGTCCGATGCCCCTGGAACCGGATTCGAGATGGAGATGGTGGCGTCCTCCCTCTCGGATCAGTCTTTTTAATCCTCGAATCAAAGAGATCTGAGGAAAAAATAAATTAAGATGCAGTCTCAAATAGGACGTCTTAGAGTTGATCATCTTGACGAAAGCAAGAAGGCTCTTCGAGATCCTTTTGGCGACGGCGGCCCTGGCGTCGCTCTTATCTGCCGCGGGTTTCGCTTCCGGGATCGGCGATCCTATCCCGCCGGAGGTGGCAGAGGACGCCGGGGGCTGGCCGCTGCCGAATAAGGACTATGAGAACACCAGGGCGGCCCAGGGCTCCGCAATAACCTCAAAGACCGTCTCGGATCTGGCCGTAGCCTGGTCCTTTCCCATACCGGGGATAGGGGCTTACGGCGCCGCGGCCAGTAACCCCATAATCGTCGGGGAGGTCGTCTACTTCCAGGACCTCAGGTGCAACGTCTTCGCCCTGGACCGCGAGACCGGCGAGCTGATATGGTCGAGGTTCTACAACGTCACCGAGGTCGTCGGCCCCAACGGCCCAGCCGTCGGCTGGGGCAAGGTCTTCGTCGCAAAAGACCTCTACAACGTCACCGCCCTCGACGCCGGTACCGGCGATGATATCTGGTCGACGAGGCTCTCGCAGATCCCCACCACGGGGATCGACATCCAGCCCGCCGTCTATGGCGGCCTCGTATACGTCTCCACCGTCCCCGGGACCGGTGACGTCTTCTACGCCCCCGGGGGGATCGGGGTCATTTACGCCCTGGACGCCGAGACGGGCGAGGTCGTCTGGAACTTCTCCACCGTAGATTCTCCTGACCTCTGGGGCAACCCTGAGGTCAACAGCGGCGGTGGGGCCTGGTATCCCCCGGCCATAGACGTCGAGACCGGCATCACCTTCTGGGGTACGGGCAACCCCGCTCCCTTCCCCGGGACTCCTGAGTGGCCGAGCGGGACGAGCAGGCCCGGACCGAACCTCTACACCGACAGCCTCGTAGCCCTCGATCACGCCACCGGCGAGATGATCTGGTACCATCAGGTCCTCCCCCACGACCTCTTCGACCACGACTTCCAGATCTCTCCGATCCTGGCGGAGCGTGATGTGAGGGGAGGATCCCAGAAGGTGGTCTACGGGGCCGGGAAGATGGGGAAGGTCTTCGCCTTCGATAGAACCTCCGGCGAGCTCCTCTGGTCGACGGTGGTCGGCAAGTACGACGAGACCGCCCAGCTGGACGTCCTCCCCGAAGGGACGACCAGAATCTATCCGGGGGTTCTGGGCGGGGTCGAGACCCCCATGGCCTATAGCAATGGCGTCCTCTACGTTCCGGTCGTGAACCTCTTCACCGACTGGACTGCCACCTCCCTCGACACCTCGACCCTCGACTTCAACAACGGGACCGGCGAGCTGGTGGCCCTCGACGGTGCCACCGGCAAGATCCTCTGGATCAGTCGCTTCGATACCATGATCCTCGGCGGGGCGACGGTGATAAACGACCTCGTCTTCACCGCGGAGTACGACGGCACCATCCACGCCTTAAGGGCCGACTCCGGAGAGGTGGTCTTCACTCACAAGTCTCCTGCCGGGATCAACGGATGGCCCGCCGTCGCCGGTGAGACCATCGTCTGGCCCGCCGGGGTGGGAGCCGATCCGTCTCTCTTAGCCCTGAGGCTCGGCGAGGCGAAGCCTTTGGCTGGCGATCAGAACGAGACGTCGCAAGCCCGGGCGGGAACGGAAGCGACGGCTTCCGCGGATGCTGACTCCATCTCCGCCGATGATCCGATCTCCTCGGAGGTCGTCGCAACCCAGGCCTCCGGAGGATGGGCGGCGGATGGCGTCATATCAGAGGGGGAGTACTCGAGGAGCCTATCCCTCTCCGGGGGAAACCTCGTCGTCCACTGGAGTAACGACGACGAAACCCTCCAGATGGGCCTGGAGGGGAGGGCCGAGGGGTTCGTCGCCATAGGCTTCGAGCCGACCCAGGGGATGAGGGACGCCGACATGATCATGGGCTGGGTCTCCAGGGGGAAGGCGACAGTCCTGGACCTCTACTCGACGGGGATCTACGGCCCCCATCCCCCGGATGAGGAGCTGGGAGGGACCGACGACATCCTGGATTATGGCGGGGCCGAGGCCGGCGGCTGGACGGTGATCGAGTTTGAGAGGAAGATGGATACCGGCGACCGCTTTGACAAACCCTTCAGGCCGGGGGAGACGGTCAACATAATCTGGTCGATCTCTTCCACCGACTCCCTGGATATAAGACACAACCTGGGGAGGGGGACGGGCAGGATCGCCTTTGAAGGGCCCGGGGCCTGAATAGCGGGTCCTGATCCCATCCCCAACATTTTTTATCTTTTGAGCGCCTTTTTACATTCATGAGTTCGAAGTTTGTCATCCTATCCTTCGTCGTCCTGGCGGTCATATCTTCAGGATGCACCGGACCGGGAGAGGAGGGGTCGATCCCGTCGAGGGAGGCGGTCAAGATGACGGTTATCGCCGGATGGGCGCCAGACGGCGTCATATCCGAGGGGGAGTACGCCCGGAAGATCTCCCCGCCAGGAGGGATCTATGAGGTCTTCTGGAAGAACGACGGCGAGACCCTCTACATGGCCATAAAGGGAGAGACCGGGGGGTGGGTATCCATAGGGTTTGAGCCCTCGGTCTGGATGAAGGACGCCGACATAATAATGGGCTATGTCGATGAGAGAGGGGCTTCTGCAAGGGACGCCTACTCCACCGGCAACTACGGCCCCCACCCGCCCGACTCCGACCTCGGCGGGACCGACGACCACCTGGAGTTTGGAGGGTCGGAGAAGGACGGCTTCACGGTGATAGAGTTCAGGAGGAAGATGGATACCGGGGACGAGTTCGACAGGGCGTTCAGATCGGGGGAGACGGTCAACATAATATGGGGGATCTCAGACTCTGACGACCCTGAGAGGAGGCACCAGAAGGCCGGCAAGGCGAGGTTGACCTTCATGTGAAGGAGGGCCGACGGGACCCGCAACTTATTTTTATATGCCCCTTTTTATCCGTCTCTTGCTCCTGGAAACCTCAGCGGCTGTATCTTGGGCAGCTATCCGCATGATGAGGTCCGTCCATGAAGGGCTCCGCCCCGCAGTGACGGCATACGTAGGCGGTCCTCTCACCAGGGAGGGGAAACTCCCCTCCTCGACCGGGGCAATAATAGATGGGTTGGTAATCATCGACCATTCGATACACCAAACTCGGCATATTTAAGAGACTGATGGGATATAAATCCTCCGGCTTGGGGCATCTGCCCGGTCCCCGACGCCTCTCGGAGGATCTTATCGTCGATCAGATCTGATGACCGCAGGGATCGCAAGTCGTCTTTCATCCACCATATCGACCCCGCTCCTCCGTCATGGACCGATCCCGCGGCCGGCCTCGACCCTCTCCTTCAGGGCCCGGTTCATCTCCCCGAATCCGGCCGCGGTCTGATCCAGGATCTTCTTCGATACGAAGGGGACGAGAAGACCGCTGAATATCTCTCTTTGAACGAACCTGATGGTATCCGTTCCCAGGGGCTCGATCTCGAAGACGTGCTCTCCGTCCAGGAGGCCGGGGGCCCAGAGCCTCCCCTTCCACCTGAGCTCTCTCTCCGGCGCGACCCTCGTCACCCTCGGCCGAAAGGCCATCGCCCTCCCCCCAGGAGGCCTGACCTGGACCCGGAGCCTCGCCCCCACCTCTACCGCTCCCACCACCGGCCTCATGAAGGAGTTCCACTCGCTATAGCCCTCAAAGTCGGTGAGAACCTTCCAGACCGCCTCAGACCCTGCCCGGATCTCTATTTCGTCTCTTATCTCTTTTCTGAACATATCACGCCGCCTCCGTCACCCCTTCAGGACCCATGGGCCCTCAGCTCCCATGGGGTCAATGCTCCCACGGGGTCGATAAGCCCATGGGAAGGATGGGGGGATAGTCAGAAGATCGATAAAACGCCCTCATCCGCCTCGCCGAACCCCCATTCAGGGGGCTGCCACCCCGGCCTTTGCCTCTCCCCATCGAACTTCGCCAGATCCACCACCGATCTCGCGGTGACCGGCCGCAGGGAGATCCCGTCCACGGACCTCGCCTCCACCTCCGCCAGGTTCAGAAACCTTCCGGACCAGAGGGCATCGACGTCGTAGACGATCGTCCTCCTCTCTTTTGGCCCGAGGTCGATGAGGTTCCATCTGACGACGCCCCCCTCGCTGGCGGCAAAGGTCGGGGACGAGGCGACGAGGCTCATACCTTGAGGGAGCCGGTCGGTCACCGTCGCCACCAGGGTCCCGTCCCCCAGGTTCTCCACTTCCAGGGTGTACCTGACCCGGTTTGGAGCGGCCTCGTCGACGGCTCCTCTCTTGCTGACGGCGATCCCGTCGCCGGATCCCCAGGAGAGCCAGTTGATCTCGATGGAGGAGTAGTTGGCGGCATAGGCCAGATCCTCTCCGAGGCCGCCCCAGGCCTCGACCCGGTTGACGAGATCGCCGCCCCGGAATCCTGTGACGTCCAGGACCAGATCGATGGTCAAGACGTCCCCGGGGGATATGTGGGTGAAGGACCATTCGGCTCCCCCGGAGGTGAAGGCCGGCCTCTGATCGGAGCTGACGAAGGCCGATCCCGGCGGGAATAGGTCCCTCACCAGGACCGGCTCCAGGGTCCTGTCGCCGTCGTTCTCTATGGTGATGACGTAGCTGGCGAGGGTCTTATCCCCCTGGTATGAGAGAACCCCCACTTTGGTCACCGATAGATGGGGGATATGATATGGCCCGGCTCTCTGGAGCTGGACTTTCCTCTGGAGGGCGTATTCTCCCTGATACTGCTCGTCCATATCGACCTTTCCCGGCGAGACGACCCTGTACCTGGCGGTCCCCGAGAAGTCGGCCTCCGTCTCCATGGCGCCGAGGCCCCGGGCCACCGTCGTCTTATCGAGGCGGTCGATGGACGAGTACTCCTCTCCGATGTAGCTCTCGCCAGCTGCCCTGGAGGTGACCCCCTCCCTCCACCTGGAGGATAGGTTCGCCGCACTAGCGGAGCCGACGGTGAAGCTGGTGGGCTGGTGGATCAGGGATATCGACTTTGAGATGTAGTTGTTGCGGGTGTCTATCACCTCTTCGGACCGGTAAGATCCCGTCCCCGACTCCCTGCTCCTCTGGTCGTCCCCTACCTTCTTATCTACAGCCACAAACCCGGTCCCGAAGACAGCCCTCTCGGAGGATATGCTGGAGCCGCGGTCGTCGATCTTCTCGCTGATACTGAAGCTCCCGTAGTAGCTCTCGCTAGCCGCGAAGATGGGGGAGTCTTTCGCCGTCGAGTTGGGGTCGGAGATCTTATAGACCCCGAGGGTCGCCATCCCGTCGAAGGAGGATTCGACCTTCATCCCGGTGCCGTAGCCGTCGATGCCTATCTCCGCCTCCCTGCTCAGGGAACTTCCGTGGATGTAAGACTCCTTCATCGCCGTTCCTGTGGCTGGATTCCTATAGACCGTCATCTTGGTGAACCCTCCGCCGATAGAAGATCTCGATAGGTCCATGACCTGACGGGTTGCGGAGATATTCTCCGATACTCTGATAGACGATCGATCCCCTGCCGGCTCGGCCTGGTCAATAGATCCGCCGCACCCCGAGAGGGCCAGGATGAAGCCCCCAACGATCAACAACCCCAGAAGACGCCGCATAACCGCCCACCTCCGGATGGACCCGAGATATCGGGCCGCCCGTCATATCTTTATCTTCCGCCTCTTAAAACCCTTTTGAGCTGGATGAAGGAGGCCTTCTGGGGTGAACGGTGGTGGCTGAAATATCGGTGCTGGTGGAGGGGTACGCCAGGGAGCTGGAGGGCGGCGTCTTTCGGGCATCGCCTTCGTCGGTCCTGATCGAGGATTCCGGGATGAGGATCCTCGCCGACCCCGGGGCCGATGGAGAAAGTCTCCTCTGCGCCCTCTATAGAGAGGGGCTCTCTCCCCAAGACGTAGATATCATATTCGTCACCCACCCCCACCTCGACCACATCCTGAACCTCAGGCTCTTTCCGCAGGCGGAGGTATGCGATCCGACCTTTGTATACAGGGGCGACGAATTGATCCCTTACGGAAAGTTCATCCCCGAAACGGGGATCGAGGTCCTTGCGACGCCGGGGCACACCCCGGATCACGGTTCCCTCCTCGTCCCGGTGGAGGGCGAGACCTGGCTCGTCGCCGGAGACCTATTCTGGTGGCGCGACGGTGCGGTCCCCAAAACCGATGTAGAATCCCTTCTGGCCCAAGAGGACGAGTTGGCCTGCGACCCCCCGGCCCTCCGGGCCAGCAGGCTGGCGGCTCTGGAGCGGGCGGACGTCGTCATACCCGGCCACGGGAAGGTCTTCCGCCCCGCCGGTCGGCCCCGCCCGGGCCTCCGATAGTCACCTTTTAGTAGTTCCTGGAGGAGGGGTGTAACCATGGATGAGGAGATCTTCTGCCCCAAATGTGACGACCTCACCGAACACGTCACCGTCAAGCTCGGACGGGAACATCTGGTGAGGTGCGAGGGGTGCGGCACGGTCCACCCCATCAAGTTGGAGCGGGCGAGGCTCACCACCCTTCGGGTCATCATAAGCTCCGCCGGCTCCTCCGACCGCCGGAAGATCGAGGTTCCCGCCGACGACCTCCTGCGCGTCGCAGATGAGCTTCTGGTGGACGACGGGGTGGGGGAGGTCGCCCTGGTGGAGGTCACCTCCATTGAGCTGGAAGGAGGGAGGCGGGAGGAGGCTGCCGCGGCAGGGGAGGTGAAGACCCTCTGGACGAGGGACGTCGACGAGGTGGTGGTGAAGGTCGCCGTCTACAGGGGGGGGAAGACCTCCTCATACTCCGTCCCCGCCAGGGGGGATGAGACCTTCGCCGTCGGCGAGACGAGGACCGTCGAAGGGAGGAGGTTCAGGGTGGAGAAGATCAGGCTCCGGGACGGTCGATCTCCCAACAGGGCGCCGGCGAAAGAGATCGTCAGGATCTGGGGGGAAGCTCTATGACGAAAGAAGAGATGATCGAAAGGCTCCGGGGAAGCGCCAGCGACCGTGTCGTCGATGCCATGGAGCGGGTCCCCCGGGAGCTCTTCGTTCCCCGGAGGATCGGCCATACCGCATACGAGGACCGTCCCCTCCCCATCGGAAAGGGCCAGACGATATCCGCACCCCACATGGTGGCGATCATGTGCGACGTCCTCGATATAGGGGAGGGGATGAAGGTCCTGGACGTGGGGACCGGCTCCGGCTACCACGCCGCGGTGATCGCCGACCTCGTCGGGCCCAAGGGGCATGTCTACTCCATCGAGCGGATAGCTGAGATCGCCCTCTTCGCCAGAGAGAACCTGAGGGCTGCGGGGGTCAAGAACGTCACCGTCCTCGAGGGGGACGGAAGCCGCGGCCTTCCCGAATACGCGCCCTACGATCGGATCAACGTGGCTGCTACCGCTCCGAAGATCCCCGAGCCGCTTAAAGAGCAATTGAAGGTGGGGGGAAAGCTCGTCATACCCCTGGGGTCGTGCTTCCAGGAGCTAGTCCTGGTGGAGAGGACGCAGGAGGGGTTTGAGCTGGAGCACCACGGAGGCGTCGTCTTCGTACCCCTGGTGGGAGAGTACGGCTTTACGATCTGAAGGGGTCAGAAAGGGTTATCTCGATTTGGGGCGACCGATATCTGATGAAGCCAGTCATCCTCATCATCATGGACGGGTTTGGGGAGAGCGATCAGCTGGATGGAAACGCCATCGCCTCCGCAAAAACTCCCAACATCGACCGGCTAGCGAGATCTTACCCCAAGACGACCCTGGGGGCCGCGGGCCTCGACGTCGGCCTCCCCCCGGGCCAGATGGGAAACTCCGAGGTCGGCCACCTCAACCTGGGGGCGGGAAGGATCGTCTACCAGGACTACACCAGGATCAATCTCGCCATCGAAGACGGCTCTTTCTTCGATAACTCCGTCCTGACGGCGGCGATGGATGCGCTTAAGGCCAGGGGCGCAGCCCTCCACCTCATGGGCCTTCTCTCCGACGGCGGCGTCCACAGCCACAACTCCCACTTATACGCCCTTCTCCGCCTCGCCAGGGCGAGGGGGATCGAGAGGGTCAGGATCCACGCCATCCTCGACGGGAGGGACGTCCCTCCCCGCAGCGCCCTCGGATACTTCCGACAGCTGGAGGAGGAGATCAGATCTGCCGGCGTCGGGAATGTGGCCACCGTCGCGGGAAGGTACTACTCGATGGACCGAGACAGGAGGTGGGAGAGGACGAAGCTCGCCTACCGCGCCATGACCACTGGGGATGGGCTACGGGCTCCGGGTCCAGAGGAGGCGGTGGAGGCCGGCTACCGCCGGGGCGAGGACGACGAGTTTCTCAAGCCGACGGTCGTCGACCCGCAAGGCATGGTCGAAGACGGCGATGCCGTCATATTCTTCAACTTCAGGCCCGATAGGGCCCGCCAGATAACAAAGGCCTTCACCACCCCCGACTTCTGCGAGTTCGAGACGAAGGAGATGACCGTCTCCTTCGTCTGCATGACCGAATACCAGGAGTCGATAGAGGCGGCAGTCGCCTTCCCGGCGGAGCACCTGACCGATACCCTCGGCGATGTGGTGAGCAGGGCGGGCCTCTTGCAGCTGCGGATCGCCGAGACGGAGAAGTACGCCCATGTCACCTTCTTCTTCAACGGCGGCAGAGAGGAGGCGAGCCCCGGAGAGGACCGGCTCCTGATACCCTCCCCGAAGGTCGCGACCTACGACCAGAAGCCGGAGATGTCCGCCTTTCTTGTCACCGACGCCGTCGTCGGAAAGATCCGGGAGGGCGTCTACGACCTCATCGTCCTCAACTACGCCAACTCCGACATGGTGGGGCATACCGGGATCTTCGATGCGGCGGTGGAGGCGGTGGAGGCGGTCGACGAGTGCGTCGGGCGCGTGGCGTCGGAGGTCCTGGCCCGGGGCGGGGCCGTCCTCCTGACCTCAGATCACGGGAACGCCGAGAAGATGGAGGACAGGACCACAGGCCAGCACCATACCGCCCACACCTCAAACCGGGTCCCCTTCATCCTCGCCAGAGACGGCGGAAAGGAGCGGCTCCGGGACGGCGGGATCCTCGCCGACGTCGCCCCCACGGCCCTGGAGCTTATGGGCCTGGCGCCCCCCCCAGCCATGACCGGAAGGTCTCTACTCGCCAGAGATTAAGCCGAAGAGATAGAGGCGACTGCAAAAGATGGATCAAAGCTTGAACAGGTTCAGGACCTACCTACGGGTCAGCGAGGCCTTCAGGATAGCCAGGCGTCTATTCGTCATGAACGCCTTTGACGGGATCCTCACCATCATGGGGGTCGTCATCGGCGCCCACTTCTCGGGGCTCTCCGATCCCGAGATAGTCGTAAAGGCCGGGGTGGGGGGGAGCATAGCCCTGGGCATCTCCGGGATGAGCAGCGCCTATCTCGCGGAACGGGCGGAGAGGAGGAGGGACTTGAAGAAGCTCGAGGCAGCGATGCTCGTCGACCTCAAGAAGAGCCAGTTTGCGAGGGCATCACAGTTCGCCATCGTTGTCGTCGCCCTGGTGAACGGGATCAGCCCCGCCATCGGGGCGGCCATCCTCGTCCTCCCATACCTCTTCGTCCCGGCGATCGATATGGAGGAGGCCTTCCGCCTCTCCCTCTCCCTGGGCCTTGCCTGCCTCTTCTTCCTGGGGCTATTCCTCGCGAAGATCAGCCAGGACCGGATGATCGCCTCGGGGGTGAAGATGATCCTGATAGGGCTGTTGACGATAGCCGTCGTCAGCCTCGTCTCCGGACCAGGTGGTATCTAGGGAGGGGTCGGTTGTACGGCGGGATGGGGTTTGAGACCGACACCTTCCTACAGATCTCTCTGAAGTTTGCGGAGAGGCACGATGGTCCATCTCGGCGAAAGAAGGCTGGACCTCATCATCCGGGAAGGCGGGATCCTGGACGACCAGATCGAGAACCTGCGAAAGGAGAGGTACGGCCCAGGACGGGCAGGCCACCCTGAAGAGGTCCTGTTCCCGGGGCTTCTCGCGAAGTGCCTCGACCTTCTGGAAGAGATGGCGCCGGAATTGAGGCCGGCCAGAGAAGAAGAGGTCAGAGAAGCCTTTAATAGGGCTCTGACCAGGATAAAACTGCTGAGATACATGGAGCTTTATAGATACCTGGATCTGCGGGCCTGCGAGATGCTGGAGGTTCTGAGGGACCTGGTGAGATACAGGACCGTAGCCCCCCCAGGCAGGTTCTACAGCGAGATCGTCGACCACCTGATACCCATCTTCGAGGAGCTCGGCTTTGAGACGGAGAAGGTGGTGATCCCCCAGGATCTCTTCGACGAGAGGTGCGGCAAGAGAGGCCTCGCTGGAGAGAGGGCGAACCTGCGGGCACGCCTCGACGTCGGGGCCGAGGAGACCCTGGTGATCTACACCCACCTCGACGTCGTCCCCGCCGGGGAGGGGTGGTCTTCCGACCCCTTCGACCTGGAGGTCCGGGGCGATAGGATCTACGGCCGGGGGGTCGCCGACTCCAAGGGGGCGGTGGCGGCCCTCATCGCCGCCCTCAGAGCGGTGGCAGCCTGCGGCGGCCACCGCTACAACCTGGAGGTCCTCCTCACCACCGACGAGGAGGTGGGGGGCTACTCCGGCCTCTGCTTCTTCGCCGACGAGGGGCTCGTCAGGGGAGAGAAGATGCTCTGCATGGACAGCTTCTCCGACGACGTCATCATCGGCTCCAACGGGGTGATCAACTGGGAGGCGACGGTCCGGGGAAGAGCGGCCCACTCCGGGGCGAGCTTCCTCGGGGAGAACGCCATAGAGAAGGCTCTCCCGGTGATAGAGGCGCTCCTGGACCTGAAGAAGAAGGTCGAGGCGAGGAGGTCGACGCTGCCAGCCTCCTCGGAGCTTGCCACCTTCGGGATAGATCGAGTCCGGCCGATGCTGAACGTCACCGTCATCACCGGCGGCGTCAAGGAGAACATCGTCCCCGAGAGGTGCGTCATCGGGGGGGACAGGAGGGTCATCCCCGAGGAGAGGATGGAGGACGCCGCCGCCGAGATGGAGGGGGCCGTCGCCGGCCTCCCCGTCGACCTCGAATGGAGGTCCTGGATGGGCTACCCTCCCATGAGGATCGATCCAGACCACCCCTGGGTCGCGGAGGTGAGGTCCGCTCTGGAGAGGGCGTCGGGGAAGAGCCCCCGGCTGGCGGGGGCCCAGTACAGCCTCGATCAGGCTTATGTGGTGGAGGTGACGGGGATACCGACCTGCGCCTACGGCGTCGGCCGCCAGACCGACTCCAACCCCCACGGCCCCGACGAGAACGTGACCGTCGAGGACCTATCGATCTACGCCAGGTTCCTGGCAACCCTGATGACGGGCTGATCCTCCGGCCGGGGGGATAGAGGCGATAACCGGAGGAGGTCGAGGAGTCTGGCGAGAGGAGTTGGGGGGATATATTGAAGGTAGTATCTGTGGTGGGGCCGAAGAAGTCGGGCAAGACCTCCCTCGTGGAGGCGATGGTCAGGTCTCTTGCGGGCCGCGGTCGGGTCGGGACGGCGAAGAATATGCCCGACCACGAGATCGAAGACAGAGGCGATACAAAGCGCCACTTCGATGCGGGGGCGGACGTGGTGGTGGGGGTCGGCAGGGACGGCGTCACCCTCAGCGTCTCGAGGGGCGGAAGCCTCGATTATGCCCTCAAGGCCCTCGAATACTCCGGCGTCGATTACGCCATCATCGAGGGGTTCAAGAGGTCAAAGCTTCCCAAGATCGTCCTGGGGGGGATCGACGTTCCTAACCCCATCAGGAAGGTGGACGGACGCCCGCCCTTCGACGAAGGGGTGATCGAAGAGCTGGTGAATCTATTGATGACGCTTCCCGATTACCGGTCACCGGGGCGGGGGTCGGAGGGGATCTCCAAACCTGATTAATTTATTTCTTAAATCGAAAATATCTCGATACGTTTTTAAACGATAAGGCCGTTTGCGGAGGATCGGGGAGGTTAGATTTGAATAGGCTATGCTGCGCTGTCCTGATCTCGATGCTGGTTTTGGTGGGGTCAGCGGCGGCTGCCAATTACATATACGAACGGTCGGTGATCCAGGGGGTGGGTTATAGGAGCCACGAGCTCATCGGCCAGACCGCCCAGGGCTACAGCGGCCAGAAGATCGTCGAGAGGATCTCGGGGACCGGCAGCTTCTACGACCGGACCGAGTTCGAGCTTTCTGTCAACCGCAACTCCATAAACTACACCCAGGAAGCGACCTTCGAGTACTTCCCGGTCAGCTACCAGACCGGCACCTACGATAAGAAGTGGCAGGACCGGCTCTGCGTCGCGAACTACGATGCGGGAGCGGTGGTGACGGAGAGCTATACCCACGCCGAGAGCCTGATGAAGAACACCCAGATCAGCACTGTAGGAAACAGCCGCCTGAACGAGGTGAACAACAGCGGGATCGAGGCGAGCTTCAACGCCAACGTCATCGGTGTCGGCCATATCGGCTGGCTCTCCGTAGAGAAGATCGAGGGGGCGAAGAGGCCCTTCGAGGTGGGAAGGTCCGTAGAGGATCTCGTCGGGGTCTTCTCGATAGAGAAGTACATCCAGCTCTTCAAGAACGAGAGCGACACCACCGGGGCCGTCGACTGGCTCCCCTGTCTGTAGAGGGGTTTGGGAAAAAAGGGGGGACGAGGCCGAGGTTGAAGATACGGAGGGTGCGATCTCGTCCCTGAAATGGGGTTTTTGGATAATCGGGCAGATTTATGGAGGGTCCAGTACAGGCTCGCCGGCCGGCCAGCAAGGGTAAGATCGACGTCCTCTGCGGGGTCCCTGGCTTATCTCAGGCATCAACTTTGACGTAATGTATTATGCAGACCCAGAACGCCAGACCGAAGGCCGATATTGCGACCAGGATCTCTCCGATCACTTATGCCATCCTATGATACTATAATGATTAATCATTACAATACGCAAGGTTAATGAAACTTTTGATCTCTTCGGGTCAGCCGGTCAGGTCCATCCCCCCTCCCCGACCATGGCAGCGGCCGTAAACCGTGGAGTTTTATCTCAGAATCATCCGGACGGGGCCGGCCCGGATGGACGACGCCTCAGCCAGCTTTTGTATCGAATTATCCGGCGACTCTTCAGAGCCGGGAAATCCGGGATGACCTCAAAGAACGGCGAGAAGAAGAGGCAGAAGCTATCGTCTTCATCCCGCCCCGTCTTGCTATCAGAAGGGATTTATCTGGTGGAAGACTGCCAATAAAGAGAGAAGGGCTTCATCCGGGAGTATGTGGAGGTTATATTTATGGTTTCAGATGTATATTTTGCATCCATGATGGCCAAAAAACCCGACGAGTACGAGGTCGTCCGGGTCAGGAGGCTATTTTCTGCCGCCGGTTTCGATGACCAGATCCAGGAGGGAGACCTGACGGCCATAAAGCTCCACTTCGGCGAGAGGGGAAACGAGACCTACGTGAAGCCAGGTTTCGTCCGCCAGGTGGCAGACGCGGTGAAGGAGTCAGGGGGAAGGCCCTTTCTCACCGACACCGCCACCCTCTATGGAGGGAGCAGAAATAACGCCGTCAACCACCTCCTGACGGCGATGGAGCACGGCTTCGACCTCTCGGCGGCGGGAGCTCCCCTGATCATAGCCGACGGCCTATTGGGAGGAGACTACGTCGAGGCGGAGATCGGAAAAAAGCACCTCGATACTGTCAAGATCGCAGGGGGCGTGGCGGCCGCCGACTCGATGATCGTCGTCTCCCACTTCAAGGGGCACAGCATGGCCGGCTTTGGCGGCGCCATCAAGAACCTGGGGATGGGCTGCGCACCGCCCTCGGGGAAGGCAGACCAGCACCGCGCCTCCAAACCGGCGGTGGCCGAGGAGAGGTGCACCGGATGCGGAGGGTGCGCTGCCGTCTGCCCCGAATCCGCCGCCGTCCTGGAGGGGGGGAAGGCCTGGATCGATCCCGAGGTCTGCGTCGGGTGCGGCGCCTGCCTCGCCGCCTGCCCTGAGGGGGCGACGGAGCTGGACTGGGAGAAGATGCCGATCTTCATCGAGAGGATCGTTGAGTACGCCTTCGGGGCGGTGATGGGGAAAGAGGGACGGGTCGGCTTCTTCAACTTCGTCATCGACGTCACCCCGGACTGCGACTGCGCGCCCTCGAGCGACGGGCCGATCGTCCCCGACGTCGGGATCCTCGCCTCAAAAGATCCCGTCGCCATAGACGCGGCGAGCCTCGACCTCGTCAACGGCCAGGAGGGGATCAGAGGTTCGGCGTTGAAGTCCCACCACGGTCGGGGAGAGGATAAGTTCAGGGGCGTCTGGCCCGAGGCGGACGGTCGTCTGCAGATAAAGTATGGCGAGGAGATCGGCCTCGGATCGTCTCGATACCGGCTCATCGAGGTCTGAAGGCGGCAGGCTGGGGCAGGCCGCCACCCTCGGCGGCGAATGAGGAGTCGGCGACGGAAAGGTTTAACGCCGGTTCGGGATAGAAGAGCCCGATAGCTGTGGATGATGGGCCGGAAGAGATGGTGTCTGGAGGATGGAGAAGATGAGAGATCTGTTAAAGGAGATTTTTGGCCGGGCCAAAATGGAGGATAGAGCTTACCTGATGGAGCACGAGTCCAAGGCGGTCCTGGAGAGCCTGGGGATCTCGACGACGGGAGGGGCCCTCGCCCGGTCCGAGGAGGAGGCGGTGGATAAGGCGGCCTCCATCGGCCGCCCCGTCGTCCTGAAGGTGATGTCCCCGGAGGTTGTCCACAAGTCCGACGCCGGCGGCGTCGCCCTCGACCTCAAGGGGCCCGAGGAGGTGAAGGGGGCGTACCGCAAGATGATGGAGGCGTTCGCTGATAAGGAGGTCGTCGGGGTCGCCGTCCAGGAGATGGCCAGGCCCGGGACCGAGGCGATCGTGGGGGTCGCCAGAGACCCCACCTTCGGCCCGATACTGATGTTCGGCCTCGGGGGTATCTTCGTCGAGATCCTCCAGGACGTATCCCTCCGGTCGATCCCCATAACGCAGGCCGACGCCGATGAGATGATACGGGGGATAAAGGGACGGGCCCTCCTGGAGGGGTACCGGGGCAGGTCGGCGGACATACCGGCCCTGAAGCGGCTCCTCCTCCAGATATCCGACCTGGTGGTGGAACACCCTGAGATATCCGAGATGGACTTAAACCCGGTCTTCCTCTACCCCGACGGCTACAAGGTGGTGGACGCAAGGATCATCCTCGGCGACCTGCCGGAGGCGGCGGAAGGGGGGCCGGCGAAGGTCCAGGACCTGCGGGAGCTGTTCTATCCGAAGAGCATCGCCGTCATCGGGGCCTCGGGAACGAGGGGAAAGCTCGGCTGGAACGTCTTCTCTAACCTCATAAGCCACGACTTCAAGGGGGAGCTCTACCCCATCAACCCCAAAGCCGAGTCGATCCTGGGGGTGAAGGCATACCCCCGGATCAGCGCCGTCAATATGCCGATAGACGTCGCCGTCATCCTCGTCCAGGCCTCCATGACCCCGGAGGTGGTGAGGGAGTGCTGCGACTGCGGCGTCAAGTACGTCATCGTCGAGTCGGCGGGCTTCGCCGAGATGGGGGAGGAGGGTCGGAAGATCGAGGAGGAGATGAAGGCGATCACCGACGCCTACGGCGTGCGGCTCCTCGGCCCCAACTGCTCGGGGATCATCAACACCCACTGCAGCATGGTCCAGTCGATCGGGATCGTCGACGCCCTCTCGAAGGGGAACATCGGCCTCATATCCCAGGCGGGGGTCTGCGCCGCCGGGATGCTCTGGGGGCTGCGCCACATCATGGACTTCGGTATCGTGGCGACGATAGGAAACAAGCTCGACATCAACGAGACGGATATGCTGGAGGCGGTGAGCGCAGACGAGAACGTCGAGGTCGTCTGCATGTACCTGGAGTCGGTGAAGGGAGGAAGACGGTTCATCGACGCCGCCAAGAGGATCACGAGGGAGAAGCCGATCATCGCCCTAAAGTCTGGCCGGACCGAGGCGGGTAAGAGGGCGGTCGCTTCGCATACGGCATCCATGGCCGGCGACGACCTCGTCTACAGCGCCGTCTTCTCCCAGGCGGGGGTGATCAGGGCGAGGGACTACGAGCATATGTTCAACCTGGCGAGGGCGGTATCAAAGCAGCCCCTCCCCGAGAAGGAGGGGGTCTTCATCATAACTTACGCCGGATCTCTTGGGGTCATCTCCGCCGACGCCGTCATCGACGAGGGGATGAGGCTCGCGGAGCTGGAGGACCACCTCAAGGAGAGGCTCCTCGACCTTCTGCCGGAGTACGTCGGTGGTCTTAACCCCGTAGACTACACCTTCAGCATGGACGCCGAGACGGTTAAGAAGACGATCGAGATCGGCGTCGAGAGCGAGGACGTGGGAAGCTTCATCGTCATCCTCCAGGCCGAGATCCTGGGAAGCTACGTCGAGCCCCTGGGGAGGATCGACTACGGGGGTAAGCCGATAATGGTTTGCGTCGCCGGAAAGGAGTTCGCCATGGACGACGTCATCAAGATGGAGAACGCCGGGATACCCGTCTACCAGACCCCGGAGCAGTGCGCCGACGCCATCTCGGTGATGTACAGACACCGGCGGTCATCCAGGTAAAATCCGACCTCATCCCCCCGGAAGCCGCCCGCCCTCCGGGGGATCGGTCCGGTCCTGGAGCCCAGGCCGGCTCCGAGGGGCGGCCTCGCCTCCGGTCAAAGGCTGCGGTCTAATGCCGCAGGTCGATAGATCAGGGGCGAGATCTATCTTCTCAATCGGGCCGGTGGTCCCGGTCAATGGGTACCGTCAATACATCTTCTGGACGTCCTGGGGGACCGTCCATTCCCCACCTTCAAGGACCCTCACCGATGACCTCTCTCTGGCATAATCCATCGTCCTGGTCCAGTTCTTCATCGAGGGAAGAGCCTCCGGGTTTATCATCCTGCGGTACATCGGGCTCGCGGTCGCAGAGGACTGGTTCGCCGCTGCCGCGATCGCTTCGGCCCTCTCCTCGGCGAGCTTCCTCGCCACCTTCCCCAGGACGGCGGGGGCCTTCCCCGATACCCCCAGGGGCGTCGGCTCTCTGAATATCCCCGAGCCGAAGTAAGGGTAATACTGGCTGTAGTCGACCTTCGAGGGCGCGCCCCCCGAGAAGAATATCGGGTCGGAGAAGTAGGACCGCCACTCAGAATAGCTGGGACCGCTGCCGGGGTTCAGGTAGTCTGCTCCCGCAGGCAACGCCGTCAGGAAGAGGCTCGATACGATCAGAATCAAATTGCGTGTTGGAATCATTTCCAGATCACACTCCCGAGATGGGAGTATGCCGGGCATGATTTAAATTATTTGCCCAAAGGATTACAGGATGATCCGGCTCAATCGTCAGCTCCGGGATACCTTCATCACGCAGCCGTCGTCGGTCTCCTCCACCTCCAGCTTCATCCCCAGGTCGGCGAAGACCTTCCGCCAGTGGCTCTCGACGCAGGTCTTGCAGTGCTGCTTTGCGACGAGCCCCGCCCCCAGCCGGGCGAAGGCGTTCACCCCTTCCTTGATGGCGCACCTCTCCCGCCGGATCTCTGCCCAGCCGTCCCCCTCTTCCACCGATACGGCGGAGCCGAAGAGGTTTTTGTCGTTGGTGGCGACGGCAAATGCGAGATCCTTCGGCTCGGAGAGCTCCAGCCTTTTAAAGGTCCCGGCGACCTGGTGGGCTCCCATATCCTGAAACTCGCGTAGCCCCTTTTTGCCGAGCCTCTTTGCTACGTAGCCGCTGCTTCCGTAGAAGCTCCCAAGCCACATAGCCACCACCCTCTGCTGGATCTGCTCGACGGGGATCTCGGGTACCTCGGTCATGGGGCCGACTCGGACGGGAGGCGATATAACCCTTCCGAGGAGTTGGACGGTAGGGACGAGGTCAAAAGACGTCGTCTCCGATACGTCCTGATCTCCTTTGCCCGGAGCCCTTTTACGCCGCCTCATATCTCCATCAGAGATCATATATGCAGAATCTTGATCAATTGTGGTAAATCTAAATAAAAACAAATTTCGAAATGCTTAAGTATCTGCAAAGCGAAGAGGTAATGGTTCTTTGCTGTCGTATAATCTCCAGGTAATCGGGATCGGCGGCTGTCGGGCGAGGGAGGGAGGAAGATGAAAGCAACTTCAACGGAAATATCGGGTCCTGATGACGGAAGGAGATCGCAGTGCGCATCTCCATCTCGTCTCAGGTCGAGGACGGACTTTTTGAGAATTATTGAAAATATTTTTAGAAACACAAGCTCAAAACGGATCGCAAAAATCCCCTCTCTTCTCTTCATCACCCTCCTCCTCCTCCTCTTCTTCGGATCGATCGGCGGCGCCTCCGCCGCCCTCAGCGGGAGCGTCATCGCCCCCGCCTCCGTCAACGTCTGCGAATCGACGGGCTATGTAATATACATAAACGACACCGGTACGACCTCCGAGAATGATATCTTCCTCAATGTCACCATCCCTCCCGGCTTCTCTTACGACTACAACACCACCGTCATCACCTTCCCCAACTGCTCTTCTTATCAGGATCCCGAGATCAAAGGCGATGGACGGTATCTCGAATGGAACCTGACGGATATCATGACGACGGGGAACGGGGTCGTCATAAACGAGATATTTCCTAACCCGATAGGCGTTGAGACGAGCAACGAGAGCTTCGAGCTCTACAACGCCGGCGCTAGCGTCGTCAACGTCAGCCAGTGGTACATCAAGGACAACGCCAGTCACACCGTCCAGATCGGACCGAACGTGGTATCCGGCAGCGTAAACCTCGCCCCCGGAGGCTTCCTCTGGGTGAGAATACCGGGACAGTCGATCCTCAACACCGGAGGCGACACGGTGAGGCTCTTCGACGGCTCGAACGTCCAGATCGACTCCGTCACATATCCGGACTCATCAAGCCACGAGGGCAAGAGCTGGGCTTCGATGCCCGACGGCTCCGAATGCTGGAACTGGAGGAGCTCGACCCTGGGGGCGACGAACGGCGACCTCGCCGCCGGCGAGCGGATCCGTATCGACTTCAACCTCACCGCCAGCTGCGCCGCCCCCTCGGGAGGACGGATCAGGGACGAGGTCTTCTACCAGGGAGGGTCTACCTCCCGGTCGTCCAAGTCGATCCTGGTGAAGCAGGGCTTTTTAAAGGTGGCCAAGACCCCCACCGTCGTCGAGGCGGGGGTGGGGGACGAGGTCAACTGGACGATCACCGTGGAGAATACGGGCCTCGGCCCTGCCTTCAACGTCCTGATGAACGACACCCTCACATCGGGTCTCAACCTCCTGTCCATCGACTCGCCAGGTGGCGGGCTGAACTGGAGCTACGACGTCATACCCCCCGGGGGGGTGGAGGTCGTCAACATATCGGTGAACGTCACCGGCTGTAGCGACCTCTACAACCTGATCAACGCCAGCTGGGGGTGCGGCGCCTCGCCGTGCCAGGAGACCTACGCCAAGGCAAGCGTCAAGTTCCTCCCCCGGGATCCAGACCTCGAGTACACCGTGAGCCCCATGGTCGTCCCCTACTGCGGAAACATCACCGTTTACGTCAACGTCACCAACGAGGGGGTGGGCGGGATCACCGAGCTGGAGCTACAGTTCGACGGGATCTCCGCCGACTACAACGTCACCAACGTCTCCGGTGCCACCTTCTATCCGGCAAACGAGACCTTCTTCATCGGGAGGGTCCCCGCCGGGGAGTGGAGGAACTTCACCTTCGACTTCGGGATGGCCTATGGAGGTTGCGGAGCCAAAGGGAAAGAAGGATCCGTCACCATATATCCTCATCACCACGACGATTGCGGAAATCCGTGGTATCCGCCGGTGAGCCTCAAGTCCTATTCGATGGACCCGGCGACGATCCCGAGCCTCTCCGTCTCCAAGACCGCCAACAGAGAGGTGATGTATCTGGGAGATGAGGTGGAGTTCGACCTGGCGGTGAACTACACCCGCGGCTCCTGCGACGAGAATACCACGAGGACGATCGTCGACTCTTATCCATCGAACTTCCTGGTCATCGACTCCAACGGGGGGGCGAACGACTCAATAAACAAGACCATAACCTGGGAGAACCAGCTCCTGGAGGACGGCGTCTCCTGGAATAAGACGATCAGGCTCTTGGCGGACGCCGAGACGGCCGCCTGCGACTGCGGAAGGACGGTGACGAACAACCTCACGGTATCCCAATTAGAGGACTGCTGCGGCTGCAACATCTCTGGAAGCTCCTCGGCGCAGGTCGTCGTCGTCTGCATAAACGAGACGGTCCTTGAGTCGTCAAGCAAGACGGCGGCCCCGGTACCCCAGGAGAACTGCAGGAACGTCACCTACACCAACACCTACACCTTCGCCGACTCCATCGGCTCCCTCAACTGGACCGGGATCAACTTCACGGAGCTGGGAGAAAACGGTCAAGTCTTCCCCGACGGCGGGGACACCGGCAACGCCACATTCACCGTCAACGGAAGCTGCAGCACCGAGGAGCCGATAACCATAAACAGCTCCAAGAACCTCGGCTTCCTCAATGATGAATGCGAACCCCTGGGAGGCGGCACCGTACTGGTGGTGACATACACCCTGGGCCAGCCCCAGATCTGGTCGGGGTACGACTGGTCCCGTCTCTGCATAGACGGATACGGCTCTGGCTGCGCCGGGGACGGCTGCCTCTACGAGGCGGCCTCCGTCACCGTCAGACAGGCCGACTACTCCATAGGGATCTTGGGGGTCCCGGCGAGGCTCGACGTATGCCAGGAGTTCAACGTCACCATATCCGTCAGCAAGGGTAGCCCCGATGAGGATCCAAAGTGGATCGGCCACGATATGCACGTAGTCTACAACGACGAAAACTACAGATACATCGGCCCCCCCACCTTCAGCGGTATCACCAACTACGTCAACTCTTCCATCTCGGTGCCTGTCGCCTCCTTCGAGCCGACCCGTTCCGGGTATGACCTGGTCTGGAGCCTCGGCGCCAACATCAGTCGCGGCGGGACTATCACCTTCCCCGTGGAGAAGAGGTGCGGCCCGGAGGGGCAGATGACAGCCCGCCTCAACTACACCGACAACTGCGGCGACCGCGTCAACGACTCGGCTTCCGCCTCTCCATCTCTCATCCTCAAAGGAAACATCATCATCCAGAAGAATCCGGAGGTGATCTTCGCCCTGGATAAGAACGCCAGCTGGAAGATCTACGTCACGAACACCGGGTCGGGGACCGCCTACAACGTGACGGTGAACGACACCCTGGAATCCGACCTCTCTTACGTCAGCTCCAGGATCGACGGCTCCGCCGATCCGGCGAATACGACGGTCGTCGACTCCAACAACGTCATCTGGAACCTCGGGGATATGCCGCCGAAGAAGCAGCGGGTCATCGAGCTCGATGCCGTCCTGGTCGGCTGCGAGAACCTCAACAACCGCGTCCGGGCGGTCTGGGGCTGCGGCGGTGACGAGTGCCAGACCCCCGTCACCGACTCCTCCGTCGTCCTCCTCGTCGACGGGGAGCTTCTGATAGCAAGACACGACGCCGACCCCATCGACGACTGCGGCGCCAACTCAACTTTCGTCATCGAGGTGAAGAACGGCGCCGGACCGACCCTCTACAACATCACCGTCAACGAGACCCTCCCCGAGGGGCTCCAGTACGTCGACGGATCCGCCCAGGTGACGGGCGCCTCCACCACCTCCACGAGCTTATCAGGGCGGTTCCTGGAGTGGAGGTTCGACCAGCCCGAGAGCTGGCCCTCAGGAAAGAGCGTCATCATCACCTTCAACGCCACAGTCACCTCCAACCCCTGCGAGTTCGTCGGCGGCGATGCCGTCGCGAGGGTGAACTACACCACCCCCTGCGGCGCCTCGGAGAGCGGCCTTGAGAGCGCCGTGGCGGTGGGGAAGACCGAACCCCACGTCAGCATAACCAAGAGCCCCGAGGAGATGCGGGCCGAGCCCTGGACGATCGTCGAATGGACGATCCAAATCGAGAGCGACGGTGCCGACCCCGCGACGAACGTCACCCTCTTTGACATCCTCCCGGCAAATACCGATTACGACTCTGGGACGCCGGAGCCGAACAGCACATCACCCCTCCGTTGGGACTTCGGTACCCTGAACGTCGGAGAGAAGAGGACCGTCACCCTCAAGGCGAACGTCACATCTTGTGTCGATGAGACGGAGAACAACGCCACCGTTTACTGGG
Organism: Methanothrix harundinacea; assembly: GCA_002506535.1. Taxonomy (GTDB): domain Archaea; phylum Halobacteriota; class Methanosarcinia; order Methanotrichales; family Methanotrichaceae; genus Methanocrinis; species Methanocrinis harundinacea_B. The sequence continues at coordinate 14,603 of DAXT01000020.1, read as the reverse complement.
GATGCTGTCCCGACGATATGGGAAGTGAGAGCGACGTCGCCATCCTCAGGACTCCGCCGGTGATTGACCTCTCCAAGGAGCACGGCTACATCGACACCTGTGGCGGGGACTTCACCATCACCATCAATAACAGCGGCTCTTCCGCCTACACCCCTGAGATCAAGGAGATCCTGCCCGCAGGTTTCGTCTACAAGACGGGATCGGCGGTCATCAGAAGCGACAACGCGACCCATAACGCCAGCATCACCAATTACGAGCCGTTGGACTACTCCGGCGTCAACGGGACGGTGATCTGGGACGGAACGAACATCGACCGGATATACCCCGACGAAACGATAACGATAACCTTCGAGGTGGAGAGCTGCGTCGATTGCTGCAACGTCTCCGTCACCCCGAACCAGAACCTCGTCTACTTCAACTACACCAACCGGTGCGACGAACCCTTCTCCAAGAACTTCTCCCAGCAGATCGACCCGAAGCTCGCCGTCCTCAATATCACGAAGACGCCCTTCAACCAGACGATCGGCGGGTCTGCTCAATGGACGATAAAGGTGACCAACTCGGGCAACGGAGTTGCCTACAACGTGACGGTCACCGACATCCTCGGAGACGGTTTCGTGGACGTGGCGGAGGGGGACGGAAATAAGACCACCAACGATCCCACGTCCGGATATACTACCATAAGATGGACGAACCTCACCATTCCGGTCGGAGGGACCTGGGAGAGGCAGCTTACGGCGAGCGGCATATCCTCGGGGAGCCTCGTCAACAACGCCTACGTCTTCGGGACCTGCGAGAACGGCTGCATCTACAGCCAGGACGATGACGCCGCCTATACCGCCCGGATAAACATAACAAAAGATCCCGACGCCGTCGAGACGATCGGCGGGTTTGTCAACTTCACGATAGTGGTGGAGTACTGGGGGATAAATGAGATCTACAACAACACCAGGATCGTCGACACCCTTCCTGCGGGGCTGAAGTATCACAGCTACGAGTGTGTCGATTGCGGGACCGCCAACGTCGCCGGAAACCCCCTGGTATGGGATCTCGGGAACTTCACCGGCAACAGGCTGGTGAGGATAAACCTCAGCACCATCGTCGAGAACGTCATCGAAAACCAGAACAGGACCGTCCTGGAGAACCGGGTCAGGTCTCTCCACGAGGACGAGAACGGGACGGTCTTCGATGACGACGATCACGCGAACGTGACGGTGGTGGAGCCGGACCTATCGATCGAGAAGACCGCTTCGGCCCCCGGTGGGATAGTCGTCGCCGGCGAAGAGGTCAGGTATACGATAAACGTATCTCATACCGCCGCCAGTGCATCGGACGCCTTCGACCTCGTCCTCACCGACGAGATCCCGGTCGGTTTGAGCTACGTCAACTCATCGGATTCGGGAGTCTACACCCCGGCCAACAGGACGGTCACCTGGACCTTCGCCAGCCTCGCCCTCGATTCCTGGCTGACGGTTACCTACAACGTGACCGTCGACCTGAACGTTGTTGGCAACACGACCCTGGTCAACTTCGCCAACGTCACCTGGACGAGCACGGCAGGAGAGAACCCCAACGAGCGGACCGGCAACGGGACAGGTCCGAACAACTACTTCAGGAACGATTCGGCTCCAGTGACGGTCGAGAACGCCACGACGGTGATCAAGCTTCCCGACGATCTCCGGTTCCGAACGATCGGTGAGTCGGTCAACTACACGATAACCGTCGACCTGCCCAACGCCACCGTCGGGGACCTCTGGGTGAACGACACTCTGCCTGAAGGCCTCATCTACAACTCGACGAGCCTCGTAGTCAAAGACAAGTTCGGTGCCGACCTCACCCCGACGGAGACTATCAGCGATCCGAACGACGGGACCTCGACAGTCTTCATCAACTGGTCCTTCGGGAACTTCAACAACTCAGAGGATCGTGACATCGTGATCACCTTCGACGCGATCGTCGCCAACGTCGAAGCTAACCAGGACGGCCGCACCATCGGTAACAACTCGGCCGCTTACAGCTGGCTCGACGGCTCAGGCGGCCGCCATACGGGCACCGACGAATCGGGACCCGTGGAGATCGAAGAGCCTGACCTTGACATAACAAAGACGTTCAGCCCCGCGGGCCCGTTCAGCGTCGGCGACACGATCCAGTACGAGATCAACGTGACGAACGTCGCCCCGAGCCGCCGTCCGCCTCGACCGGGAGTCTAGGATGTTCCTCGACGAGAACCAGTCGGTGATGGAGGTGAACAGTGACTTCGACGGCCGGGGCCACATAGGGTTCCTCAAGATGCCGTCGGGCGCCTCGTCGCCCCGGGCAACTCCGATCTTCGAGGCTAGGGAAGACTACGTCGGCAGCTTCAAAGTCCTGGAGCGGGTAGACGAGTACGGCTCGTCGGTCTCTTCGGAGAAGGCGGCCTATGGAAAGGGTCTCGTCGTCGTCGATAAGAGGGTCGGATCGTCCCAGAGGACATATGAGTCCGGTACCGGGACCTACGACTCCGAGGAGCTGATCAAGACCTCCTCCAACTACATCGCCAAAGATATCTCCCTCGTATACGCCCCCGTCAGCCAGAGGCTCACGGAATCCACGTCCATCAACGCCTCGATGAAGTGGAAGGAGGGGATGTACTCCACGAACCCAAGGACGAGCTTCATCGGCGAGGAGTACACAGGCTTGACGGAGCTCGATAAAGAGACCACCGCCCGGGGATTGAACGAGATGGAGACGGAGGCTTACTTCTCGGGCCGCGGGATGTACAGGACGGTCCTGAAGGATGAGGTCGATTTCGATGAAGTCTACGAAGGCGACTACTCGATCCAGAGGCGGGTCCTCTTCACGGGGGTCTCGAAGTACAACAGGCCCCACCTCAACGTCACCAAGACCCTCGACGACGTCTACGAGGAGATCCTCCCGTGGGGTTACGGTGAACCCCATCTCGAAGGAGCGGTGAAGAAGAGGTGGGTGGCCGTGTACACCATCACGATAGAGAACGACGGCGACAGATCCCTCCAGCCGGTTAACGTAAAGGACCTCTTCCCGCCGGGCGCGAAGTTCATCGAGCCCTCGTCGGTCCGGCCCGATGTCCTGACGGAGACGAGCGCCAACTGGACGATCCCCGCTCTGACAGTCGGCGGGGTCTCGCAGATAGTCCTGAAGCTGGACGTCACCAAATACTATCCGAGCGAGCTCGTCAACAGAGTCGAAGTCTGCGGCGGCTACAACGGCGGAGCCGACTGGGTCTGCGCCGCCAACTTCTCGGCACTCGAGAAGAACTGGCTCACCTGCTGCATCGACGAGCCGGTATCGGTGGCCAAGACCGCCGAGATCGATCCTGCAAATCCCAGGGTCGTCCGTTACAGTATCGATGTGTCCAACCACGACGGAGCCACCAGGGCGGCGACGGTGACAGATCATCTGCCCGCAGGTATGGACCTCCTCGAAACGTCCATACCCTTCGCATCTTATGAGAACGGGGTAGTCGTCTGGAACATCCTCGCGATCGATCCTGGCGAGACGGCTACGATCGAGTTCTCTGCCCTCGCCCCCGGCGACGGCAGGTTCACCAATTCCGTCGAGGTCGACGCACGGTCCGTCGACGGGCCTGTCGTCCAGCCTGTCTATGCCACCTGCGTCATCGACGTCGGGGCCGTCGAGGACGAGTGCGGTCCCACCGGCTGCGGACCGTGGCAGCCGCCGAACTGGCAGTTCCAGCACGCTGGATACGAACCGGACACATCGACCTGCGAGCAGCTGACCTGCGCCAGCTGTGAGGGGACCGGCACCTGCCTTGCGCCCTGAACGGTCTCAGGGGCGCAACACCTCTTTTTTTCGGGATTTAAAAGTCGGATAGCGACCTCTGATCGTCCCTCTCCCTATCTTTTGGACCATTTCGAAGGGAGATGCTGCCGTACCTTCCCCCGCCCCCAGGCTCCACCACCACATCTGCGGACCTGAAGGCAAAGATGGCATCGATGACCGCCTCTTCGCTGGAGATCTCCGATAAATCGGCTTGCATCAGGACTTCGATCTCGCTTTTTTCCCTGACAAGCTCGTTCCAGATCCTCTGGACCTTCGAGGAGTAGACGCTCTTGACCCCTAGAGCCATGGCGATGATCTCTGCGAGGGGTATCATGTGGAGGTAGGGGGGGCGGTGGTCGGGATGGTTTGGTTCGGGAAGATCCGCCAGCATCTCCACCCGGTCTTTGACTCCCATCTTTATGAGGCCGCCGCATCCGCACCTACCCCTCCTCTCATTCATCTCTCCCATCGAGAAATGTCTGAAGCACCGGGTGCATGCGGTCCTGTTGTACTTTCCCTCCTCCGGATAGAGGCCGACGTTCAGGGTGGGGCCGGACCCTCCCTCCCGGAAGATCGCCTTCCTCAGTCCTTCGAAGGATAGGTCCTCCATCTCCATCTCGTTGAACTCCCTTCCCAGCTTGTTCGGCCAGGGGGAGTGGGCGTCGGAGTTGGATAGAAACGTCCTATCTTTAAGCTGCGATATCCTGTCGGCGTAGTCGGAGTCGGCGCTCAGCCCGAGCTCGATGTAGCGGATCTGAGAAGACCTCTCCTGGTAGCACTCTTCCAGGGATTTATAATGGGCGTACAGGCCGGTCCAGGGGGTGAAGGCGTGGCTAGGCCCCATCAGGCAATCGGCCTCCAGAGCAGCGTCGGCGATCTCCGGGGGCGTCATCCGGAGGGCTGGCCTTCCTTCGGAGTCGAGGCCTGCGCCCCTGCCTGAGAACGCCTCCCGGAGCTCTGAGGCCTTGGAGGGGCAGGGAACGATTATGAGATGATGGACCTTTGAAGAGTCCTCCACCTCCGTCGTGAGGACGAAGGCCGTATCTTCAATCAAAAAGAGTCCGTCCCTCTCGGGGAGGGCGGCTACCTCCGCCATCCATCCGGGGTGGAGGCAGTCTCCCGTCGCCACCATCCTGATCCCCTTCTTCTCCGCCTCTCTCGCGATGGTGGCGAGGTCCATCTTCTCCGAGGTGGCGGCCGAATGCTTCGAGTGGATGTGAAGATCGAGGTTAACCTTCATCGCCGTCTTCAACGAACCTTTGGGATAAACCATTTATCCTCCCGAATACAAGACCTCCCCGGTGACTTCAAACCTCAAAAGCGTCCTGGAGAGGCTATCCCGGGGCGAGATCTCCCCGGAGGCGGCGGCCCTGGAGGTAAACCTCCACTCCTATCGGGAGGTGGGACGGATGGCGAAGCTCGATCCCTGCCGGATCGATAGGATAGGTATACCCGAGGCGATACTGGCGGAGGGGAAGAGCCCGCAGGACCTGGCGGAGATAGCCCTCTCCTTCTTCGCAGCCTCCGGGGCGGTCCTGATCACCAGGGTCTCCGATGAACAGCTGGCTGCTCTGAGGGAGGCTCCCTTTCCCGATGGTGCGGGGCTCGTCTGGGAGGAGAGGGCGAGAGCTATGGTGGTGGCCATGGAAGGCCGTAAGAGGTCTTCGGGAGGGAAGGTGGGAATCCTCTCCGCGGGGACCGCCGACCTCCCCGTCGCCGAGGAGGCGAGGGTTACCGCAGAGTTCATGGGATGCGAGACGGTCTCGGAGCACGACGTCGGTGTCGCCGGGATTCATAGGCTGTTTCCGTCCCTGGAGAGGATGATGGATAGAGACGCCCTGGTCGTCGCCGCCGGGAGGGAAGGGACGCTTCCGGCGGTGGTGGCGGGGCTCGTGGACGTTCCTGTGGTGGGGCTTCCCGTCTCCACCGGCTACGGCGCCGGAGGCGGGGGCGAGGCGGCTCTCCTCTCGATGCTCCAGTCCTGTTCTGTGATGGTGGTGGTCAACATCGATGCCGGGTTTGTGGCTGGCGCTTTTGCGGCAAAGATCGCCAACAGGGCCGCAAATAGGATTAATATATAATATATCTCTTGAATTATTGGCCGGAAAACTATTTATACGATCGACCAGAGGTATAAGCACGAGCGGGTAAACTAATTTTTCACTAACCCCCACTCCCCTACCCGCTCACACCTAATTCCCTGAAGATTGCTCTATCAACCTCCCCGGAGTATGCCGGCCCTCTCGACGAGCCGCGTCGGTCAGTCTGCAGAAGGAGATTGTGCAAAATACGAAAAAACTATGAATCTAGAATAATATTTTGACTAAAAAACCACCCATAACCCTCGGGATCATAGGTCTATCCCGAGATCTCAGGCGACCTTTCCCTGGCAGGAATACGCCGGCTCGGTGGATCCAGCTTTTACCTCTCTCTTCCCATCTAAGACGAAGACCTTTATCCTCATGCCGCTCTGGCGGCAGTAATCCTCGATCCTTCGTCGGGTGTGCTCCACCATCCCGCCGTTGGTTAGGATGAGTACCACCTCCCCACAGAGGGCCCGCAGTATCGTCCTGTCGATGACGTTGGAGGATATATCGGCGGTGATTCCGCAGCTATCGGCGAAGGCCCTGGACCTCGTCCCCATCACCCCCACCAGATCTATCTCCCACTCCTCTTCCATCCTCTTCAGATCTTCACCGTTCATCTCGTCTGTATCCGAGACGATGACGGTCCCGATCCCGATCGTCCTATCGAGGGTCTCCACCACCGCCCGCCCTTCCTCCTGGAGATGGACGACCTTCACCCGCTCCCTCCGGGGAAGGTCGGAGCCCTTCGCCGTCGTCCCCTCAGTAGATAGCGTCTCGCCCACCTTCGTCCCGGAAGGGACCTTCATCCACCGGAGGTCTGGAGGGGTGAGGTGGCCGACGAGCTCCGGGAGGGTCCTGGGCCTCTTTCCCGGGGCCGCGAGATCCCTTCTTGAGATCTCGTCGTAGACTTCCATGATGAGCGGCTGCCGCAGCCCGGATCCAAAGAGGAGCTTTGTCTGCCCGAAGATCTCCTCCGGCCTTCCCTGATCGGCGATCTTCCCGTCGGCGAGGAGGTAGACCCTATCCGACCACCGGTATGCCAGGTCTACGTCGTGGGTGGATATGATCATCGTCGTACCCCTCTCGTTCAGCTCCTCGAGGAGCCCCATAACCTCCTCGGAGCCTGCGGGGTCGAGGTTGGATAGCGGCTCGTCGAGGATCATCACCTCGGGGTCCATCGCCATCACTCCGGCTATCGCCGCCCTCTTCTTCTGGCCGCCGCTGAGGTGGTGTGGGGGGCGGTCTTTCAGCCCCTCGATCCCGACATACTCCAGGGCTCTTGCAACCCTCTCTTCTGCTTCTTCCTTCGATAGGCCCAGGTTCACCGGGCCGAATCCCACGTCCTGGCGGACGGTGGGGGCGAAGAGCTGGTCGTCGGAGTTCTGGAAGACTATCCCCACCTTCTTCCTCGTCTCCCGCAGGGACCGGGAGTCGTACCTGATGGGACGGCCGGAGATGAGGACCTCGCCGCCGGCGGGGCGGAGCGTCCCGTTCAGGAGGAGAAATAAGGTGGACTTCCCCGAGCCGTTGGGGCCGACGAAGGCTATCTTCTCGCCCCTCTCGATCTTGAGGTCGACCCCCTGGACGGCGGAGGTTCCGTCGGGATAGGAGTAACGGAGGTTTTTCGTCTCGATGAGGGTCATATCTAAGCCTCAGAATATTGAAGTACCTCGAGAGAGGTAGGCCAGGGCTGCTATGACGGTGACGTAGGTCGAGGCTGCCAGGAGTTCTTGGGCTCTGATGGGCCGCTTCTCCTCAAATAAGGAGAGCTTTCCGTCGTAGCATCTGGCGTCCATGGCGGTATAGAGCTTTTCGCCCTGATCCATGGTTCTGAGAAATAGGGTTCCTGCCATCATCGAGAAAGACCGGACCGATGACCTGAACCCGTCGCATCCGAGCCTCGTGACCTGGGCGTGCCTCATCTTGACCGCCACATCGAGGAAGACGAAGATGTACCGATAGATCATCATCGACAGCTCGACGAAGGTGTCGGGCAGCCTCAGCCCTTTAAGGAGGGCGAAGAGCTCCACCATCGGGGTCGTCGTCGCCAGGAAGAAGAGGCAGCATATCCCGCTGACGGTCCTGGACACGACGAGGACCGCCATCTTGGCCCCTTCGGCGGACGCCCCGACCCTCTGGCCGAAGATCTCCAGGGAGAATATCTCGGGGCCAGAGCCGAAGAAGAATAGGATGATCACCGCCCCGAAGAGGGCGAAGCTGAGGGGGGCGGCCGCCAGCCCCAGATAGAACCGAGCGGGGACTTTTCCCAGGAGGATGGCGGCCAAGCTCATGGTGAGGGCGATGAAGAGGGGGGCCACCGGCGAGGTGGACGAGACGCCGACGAGGAGGGCGGCCGCCACAAGAGCCAGCTTAAGCTTGTTGTTCTTCTTGCGAAGGGGGCTGTTCAGAGCGTAATCGTCCAGGAGGGCGTGATCCAAGGCCGATACCTCAGGCGGACCTTCTCCCCCGGTAGTATCCGAAGAAGTATCCTATGATTATGGCACCGATCGCCGCCTGGAGGCTGAATAGGAGGCTCTCTATCTCGCCGCTGGGCGGCTCCCAGATCGGCGAAATCCAGGGCTCATAGGTGCCGCCGGTCAGCCCGTCTATGACCCCTTCCGCCTCACCGTCGGCCCCGCCCCATTCGGCGCCGCCGTCCATCCCGGCGACGTATAAAAATAGGGCAAAGAGGAGGAGGACGGCGGCTCCAGCGAGAATTTCGCCTTTCATGCCGAGATCATCTCCTTGAGCTTTCCCAGCCTCTTCTCGTCGATCACCTTCAGCCTCACCATGACGTCCCCCTTAACCTGGATTATGTACTTGAATATCAGGGCGGTGACGACCCCCTCCACGATGGCGAGGGGCACCTGGGTCAGGGCGAAGACCGTCCCGAAGGCTCCGAAAGATTCCAGGACCCCGCCGGTCGCCGACGGGAAGGCGAGGGCTAGCTGTAGGGATGTGACCAGGTATGTGGCGAGGTCCGCGAGGGCGGCAGCAAAGAAGATCGAGACGTAGAAGTTCATCTTGGACCTCGTGCACCCCCGGTAGACGAGGTAGGCGACGGCGGGCCCCGCGATCCCCATCGAGAAGACGTTGGCGCCCAGGGTCGTGATCCCGCCGTGGGCGAGGAATAGGGCCTGGTAGACGAGGACGATCAGGCAGAGGACCGCCGTTATGGCGGGGCCGAAGAGGATGGCGCCCATCCCCGCCCCCGTCGGGTGGGAGCAGGAGCCCGTCACCGAGGGGAGCTTCAGGGACGAGAGGACGAAGATGAACGCCCCGGCGAGGGCCAGGAGGGGCAAAGTCTCCCTCCTCTCCTTTGCCAGCTGGTTTATCCTGTAGATCCCGTAGACCACGACGGGGAGGGAGAGGACGTACCATACCTCCCACCAGGGATGGGGGAGGAAACCTTCCATGATGTGCAGAATATCACTTCCTATGGGTGATTTTGGCTCTACCTCCACCCTCAGCCATCATGGCATATAAAGTTTGCTTGAGATGGAATCAATAAACTTTATTTGGGGCGGGAGAGGTCGACGGGAACCTCCCCCGTCACCTCCATCCAGCCTTCCTTATACCGGGCGGCGAATGCTATCGCCTCCACCCCCCCGGCCGCAGCCTCCCGGAGGGCTGCCCCGAAGGCTGGATCGGTCTCGTCGTTGGGGGCGAAGACGTCTGCGTCCTTCCTCATGACGACGAAGAGGACGCAGGCCCTATATCCTTGGGAGGAGGCCCTCAAAAGCTCTCGAAGGTGGCGGCGTCCCCTCGTCGTGGGGGCGTCGGGGAAGAGGGCGATCCCGCCCTTAACCAGGGTGCAGCTCTTCACCTCCACGATGGCGGGCCTGTCGCCTTTCAGGAGAAAGTCTAGCCTGCTATCGCCGCAGGCTGGCTCTGACCTTACAAGCTCGTAGCCCTCAAACTCCGGGAGATCGCCGGCGGTGAAGGCCACCCGCATAATCTGGTTTGCAGCCCGCGAGTCGACGATCACCGTCTCGCCTCCGCCGACGGCGGCGAAGACGTCGAACTTTGTCTTACGCCGTTGCGGATATCTCGCCGGCCGGATGAGGAGCTCGGCCCCGGGGACGAGAAGCTCTTTGAGCCTTCCGGGGTTTGGGAGGTGGCACTCGAACCCTCCGGCTTTCTCCGCCCCGCCTTCTTTTTCCACCAGCTCGGCCAGGACCGAGAACCGGTTCTTTCTCGAAAGAAACCTGGCCCTCACCATCTCCCCCTCGATCTTGAGCCTCGCAGCCATTTCTTTCGGCCTGCGCCGCGAGCCCTTAAATATGGTATAGTCTCTCTTTGATACCGATTGAACCGAATATTCAGCGTCAGCGAGCTGAACCAGAGGATCAGGGAGAGGCTCACATCTGACCTGCGGCTCTCGGACCTCTGGGCCAGAGGGGAGCTCTCGAACGTCGTAAACCACCGTTCGGGCCACCGGTACTTCACCCTGAAGGACGGGGACTCCCAGATATCGTGCGTCCTCTTCCGCGGCAACGCCGGTCAGATCGACTTCGATCTCGCGGACGGCCAGAACGTCCTCATCTTCGGGGACGTGGAGTTCTACCGCCCCCAGGGGAGGGTACAGATCCTGGTGAAGGCAGCAAGGAGGGACAGCGGCCTCGGGGAGAAGCACCTGGAGCTGGAGCGTCTGAAGGAGAGGCTCGCGGCCGAGGGGCTCTTCGACGCCGGAAGGAAGAGGCCGGTACCCCCATATCCCGCCTGTATCGGGGTCGTCACATCCCCCGATGGGGCTGCCCTGCGGGACGTCATCAGGGTCCTTGGGTCCTGCCCCGCCAGGATCGTCATATCCCCTGCTGCTGTCCAGGGGGAGGCGGCCCCCGCCTCCATCGCATCGGCTATAGCAGCCCTCCAGGGGACCGCCGACGTCATCATCGTGGGGCGGGGCGGCGGATCGGCAGAGGACCTCTCCCCCTTCAACTCCGAGGTGGTGGCGAGGGCGATCTCTTCGTCCATCAGCCCCGTCGTCTCCGCCGTCGGCCACGAGACGGACGTGACGATAGCTGACTTCGTCGCCGACCTGCGGGCCCCCACCCCGTCGGCGGCGGCGGAGATGGTGAGGCCCGACGTCGAGGGGCTGAGGGAGGAGCTCTTGGGGACGCAGGCTAGGATGGTCAGGTCCCTATCGGCATACGTCGACGGTAGAAGGGCGAAGCTGGCGGGCCTAGGAAGGTCTCTATCCGGGAGGAGGATGCGGGGGGTCGTCTTTGAGGAGCGGCAGAACCTCGACCGGATGGCTGACCGGCTCATCTCGGCGGAGGATCGGCTCGTCGATCGCCTCGCCGGGAGGCTGGAGGTGGCCGCAGGAAAGCTCGAATCCCTCTCCCCCTTATCGACCCTCAAGAGGGGCTACTGCATCGCCGTCACCGATTCAGGGGTTATCCGGCGGGCATCGGATTTGGCCTCAGGGGAGATCTTCGAGCTCGTCTTTGCCGACGGCATAATCGTCTGCCGGTCGATGGGAGAGAGGGCGGATCGGGGGTGACGCATTTGAAGGATTTGGCGGGTTTGACGGGCTCGACGAGTTTGACGGGTTTGACGGGTTTGGCAATTCAAAGGAGGTGACGGAGTTGAAGGGTTCAGCCGGTTCGATAAAGGGGGCGTGCGACGATCTCAGCCTCGAGGCGTCCCTCGCGGAGCTGGAGAGGATCGTCCAGGGTCTGGAAGATGGAGATCTGACCCTGGAGGAGAGCCTGAAGGCCTTCGAGAGGGGGATCTCCCTCGTCAGGAGGTGTAACGCCCTTCTCGACGGGGCGGAGCAGAGGATAGAGATACTGACCGGGGACCTCCCCGAGGATCTGGCCAGGTGAGGGTCCGGGGATGAGGGGTAAGAGGGAACCGGACCGCAGTTTCACGAAGAGGGCCGTCACCCTCCTGGAGGCGGGGGAGGACCTCAGGATAGTCGTCTTCGGCGACTCCATCACCGCCGGCTTCGCCGTCCGGAAGGGCTTCGACGCCTTCTGGCTGTCGATGCTGAAGGAGAAGTACCCGAAGGCCGCGGTCACCATAATAAACGAGGGCGCGTGCGGGGCGACGAGCTTCGACGGCCTCGCCAGGCTCGACTGGTCGGTGATCGCCCACAGCCCGGACCTCGTCACCGTAAACTTCGGGATAAACGACATGTATATGGGGATCCGCCTGGGCGAGTTCAAGAGCAACCTCATCGAGATCGTCGAGAAGATAATCGAGGGATCCGGCTCCGGATCATCCCCCGAGATCCTCCTCATGAGCTCCGAGCCGCTCACAACGCCCCGGTTCGATAGAATAGTCCTCAGCTACTACCAGATCCTCGAAGACGTCGCCGAGGAGATGGGCGTCGGCTTCGTCGACGTCTACGGCGCCTGGATGAGGCGGGTCGGCGAGGGCGCGCCCCTCGAAAGCCTGATCCTCCCGGGGCTCGACCACCCGAATGAGGCCGGGTATAAGATCATCGCCGAGGAGCTGATGCGCTTCTTCTGACGCTGCCGCCCCAAAATCCTCCCCCCCCCCGCAACCTCACGATTTGCCTTCCATCGAGTCGACGAAGGCGTTCCACCTCTTGACGTCGTCCACCTTCTTCTTCACCATCTCTCTATCCAGGTCCGTCTTATGTTCTTTCTTTGCCAGGATATCGCGCAGGTCCAAAAGGGACCTGATGACGGCTGCGGTCTCCTCGTAGATCCGGTGCGCCTCTTCGCGGGTGAGCCGCGCCTCCTTCAGCCTCTCCTCGTCGGCCGCCTCCTTCGCCTTCAAAACCCCGACCAGCTCTTTTACCACCGTCTCCTCCTTCTCTGAGAGGTTCGCCAGGTGGATCAGCCTCCAGATCAGGTGGCGCAGGTCAACGGTCCCCGCGGCGGGGTGGACCTCGGGCGGGAGGTCGGCGGGGCCGATCCCGTCTCTTGCCATCTCTTCCCTCAGGAGGTCGGCGTCGATCTCGAGCCGGTCGGGGTCCTGGACCCCCACCCAGACGAGGGTCCTGTGGAGGTTGGCGAGGAGCCGGTCTCTCTCGGCCTCGGTGAGGAGGTCGGCGGGGGTGGGGGATTCGAGCGGCGGGGGTTTTGGGGGCATGGTTGCAATATTATGGTCGTCCTTTCGTTTAAATACTTTTAAAACGCAGAGTGACCTTAGTTTATTGCGAGCATGAAGGTGATGTTCTTTGTGCTAATCACTATGGGCACCTTGTCGCCGCTAAGGAAAGCATTATAATAATGAGTGCTAAAATGGCCTGGCCGAAAAATGCTTATGTTGCTTTTTCGTATGGTAATGCAAAAGAGCGTTGAATTGGGGAGAAAAAGATGAAATGTCTTCAGAAGAATTTGCACCTAAATTCAAAAAGCCGAAAATCCTGCTAATAGATTTGCCTGAAGAGGTTCTTAAGGGGATCCAGTCGTTGGGCTTCAATGCATCAGCTGGAACGTTTGGATCTCCCTACAGGGTAGCCAAGAGCGACGATTATTGCCCTTTAATCTCTAAACATAATTTACCAAATTACTCAGAACAGGACATAATATTCATCGACCTTAACCCTCCCAAAACTCTTAATAAACCAGTTGGTGAAAAGTTAACATCGGATGGAGAACCCGACTGGTGGGCCAAATGCAGTCAGGGTAAAATAGATCCTCGCCCTAGGATTATGCTATTTGTTCAAAAATCATCCGACCGTATTATTCAGCATGGCGGTTTATTTGTAATTTTCGCGCAACCACGTCTTCATCAAGACTTAATTTTTGGAAAGAAAGAATTTCCTTATAGGGTCGATAAAATTAGAGATATCGAATACGACAACTGGGCTTTCCTTTCGATTTCGTCTTTGCTTAATATTGAATATGATTCTGGAGAAGAAATAAATGTAATCGACTACGAATCCGACCACCAACTTATCCATTTTCTCAAAAAATATCTTTATGATTTTCGATATGATGCCACATTTTATCCATATTCTGAAAAAACGAAGTGGATTCCTATCTTACGTAACAAATTCGGAAAAGATGTTGGCGGCTTAATTTTATCGAGTGATTCCAAAGGCATAGTACTCATTTTACCACAAAATTCAAAAAAAACTGACATAATTATCGGTTTATTACAAGAAGTACTGCCAGATTTATCGTGCCACCTTTTCCCAGAAGCAGAAGGTGCTAGGTGGTTAGAACGACCCGAATACGAACTTGATTCGGTGCTTAAATACAAATCGGATGAAGACGCAATAAAGCAGAGAGCAAAAAAAGAACTTGATGAACTCGAAATGAAAATAAACGAAGAAAGAGATAAGCTTGGCTTCCTTCACGGAATAATTACTAAAACAGGAGACGATCTTGTAGCGGATGTAAAATCAGCACTCCAATCATTAGGATTTGATAAAATTAAAGACATTGACGAAGAACTTCGAGAAAATGGACTCACTGGTCAAAAGCAAGAAGATCTACAAATACATGATAGCTCGCCAACTCTTTTGGTGGAGGTTAAAGGCGTATCTGGCCATCCTAGTGAATCAGACACCACTCAAGTCGTTAAATATGTGAATAGGCGTATGAGGGAGTGGGATAGTACTAGAGTCCACGGAGTTTCAATAATAAATCACCAAAGAAATCTTCCTGGTTTGGAAAGAGATAATGTAAACGTATTCAGCGGGGCCCAAGTAAAGGATGCTGAAAATCAGGATGTAACGCTTGTATCTACTTGGGATCTGTTTCTTTTATAGTCATGAACCTAACTATT
>DAXT01000024.1 GCA_002506535.1 Methanothrix harundinacea | reverse complement strand
TTTATCCTCGGACATCAGCTCCTCGGAATCTAAATGTAGAATATCCACCCGAAGTAGACCAGCATCGCCACAAGCCCGATGGGGACGCCGGTGCGAGCCCATTCTTTGCTGGTTATGCCCATCTTGTTTGCAGATATGATATTTGGGATATTACCGGGGATGAGCATCCCTCCGGATACGAGAAGACCCATCAGAATGGCCTTGATCTGGAAGATATCCATGGAAGGGCCGATCTCAGCTGCCGTCAGGGTGGCGTTGTCCAGGACCGCCGACGACATATTGACCCAGTAGAGGATCATCGCGGGTATGTGGATCAGATAAGTATCTATAATGATCTTGAAGCCGCTGCCCAAGAGCAGGAGGGCCATCACGAAGAGGTATACCTTCGCACCCCTGATACCCACGTCCCGGAGAGTGTCACCGCCTCTCGCAAAGATATCCGTCTCCTTTGCGACCGTCTTTTTTCCAATGATGATCGTGCTCAATATGCCGAAGGCAACTATCCCCGGGATAATGTACATGCCTATCGTCTCCAGCAGGAAGGTGAAACCGGCATAATATGGCGGACCCTGCAGCTTGGTGATGGCTATGGTGGAGAGGGGCTCGCCCACCGGGGTCAGAGCTGCTCCAAGACCTATGGAGAAACAGGCTACCACCGTGAGTTTTATTTTGGTATTGCGATCAAGGGGCATGAGGCTTACCACCTCTACCAGCACCAGGGCTGCGATTATGGCCGTGATGAGGCTTGCAGATAGGCCCAAGATCACCACTATCATAAAGACCAGTATCTTAAGAGGGACCTTATCCAAGAGGACGTTCATTATCCGCTGAGCGTGAGATCTTCCGTAGTAGAATAAAAGACCTGCGACCAGCACCGCCGGGACGATCCCCTTCATGATCGGCTCTTCGATGGCTTCTATCACCAGCTCCATATGCCAGGCGTTGGCTATGGTAACCGCAGACACGCCCATAACAAACAGGAAGGCTTCAAGCTGCTCTTCAACCTTCTTTATAAAAAATGGGCATAGCAATACCAGCAAGAATATGCCGAACAAACCCATGTCGACTGTACTTACCATAATGACTCCTTGCTCATTATATCCGATTACTGTGAGATTTTACAGCTCCTACTAACATCACACCCTTGCAACTCGTTTATGTTTTTAGGAGTTGGAGACGCCCTTAATTCAATGATCGATTCGTCTGGGAGAAGATCCGAGATCCATCCGGTCCACGAACTCCGGCCTTCAGGCCCCTTCGTGGGAAAGACCATCGCAGCGCGTAATAGATACACAAGGCGGTTCCCCTGGGATCTTGATGGCCCCGATGCCGAGTCCGTAGCGAAGCACCCCTTGAACGATAAAAAGAACGGGTTTGAGATCTAAGCGCCTTTCTTAGATCTCACGATCAGTACCGGCCTCTCTGCGGTCCTCACGACATCAAAGGTGGTGCTTCCCACCATCATCTGCTTTATCCAGCCCTTGCCCTGGGAACTTATAACGATCAGAGATACATCCTCCGTCGCGGCCAGGGACGTTATCTGCTCCCGGGGGTTGCCGACGTCTAAGTGAGTTCTCACTTTGAGGCCCGATTTTTCGAGATCCTCCTTGATCTCAGCGAGCTTCTCCTTCGCCTCTGCGACGTAGCCCTCGATCTCCTCCTGGGTCTCTCCCTTGGAGACGACGTACTCCAAAATGACCTCTCCGACGACGTCCTTCAGACCCTTGATCGTGGAGATCGCGGACTGTGAAGCCTCCGAAAAGTCTGTGGTGCAGAGGACCTTAGAGAATATCATGGGGCAGAACTTCTCGTAGGTTGCCCCTTCAAGACCCTCCAGCATCTTGTAGCGCATGATGAGGGTGTCTTTGTCGCTGAAACGGACAACTCCCGTAGAGGCGCTCCCCAGAAGGATCCCTGAGACGCGGCCCTTTCCCAAAGCACCCATCACTATCAGAGAGACCTTCTCCTCTTCTGCAACCCTCTGAATGGTCCTGGATACGTCCGCCTCGGTGATCACCTCCAGCCGGGAGGTGACCTTGAAGCCGAGCTTCTCGAGCCGCTCTTTTATGTCGGCGAGATCGATCTTGGCTCCCTCGACTTTGGGTCCCCGGGTCCATCCCCGTTTTGAGGGATGGGTGGCATCCACCACGTGGAGGAGCACTATCTCCTTCAACCCCGGAACATCCCCTATGCACTCTATGACTTTCTGCGCATACTTTGAAAAGTCTGTTGGAACTAACACCTTTTCGAACATCATAACCCTCCTCGCATCAGTTTATCCTCGGACATCAGCTCCTCGTTCAATGAAGGTAGAACAACCATACGAAGTAGACCAGCATCGCCACAAGCCCGATGGGGACGCCGGTGCGAGCCCATTCTTTGCTGGTTATGCCCATCTTGTTTGCAGATATGATATTTGGGATATTACCGGGGATGAGCATCCCTCCGGATACGAGAAGACCCATCAGAATGGCCTTGATCTGGAAGATATCCATGGAAGGGCCGATCTCCGCTGCCGTCAGGGTGGCGTTGTCCAAGACCGCCGACGACATATTGACCCAGTAGAGGATCATCGCGGGTATGTGGATCAGGTAAGTATCTATGATGATCTTGAAGCCGCTGCCCAAGAGCAGGAGGGCCATCACGAAGAGGTATACCTTTGCACCCCTGATACCCACGTCCCGGAGAGTGTCACCGCCTCTCGCAAAGATATCCGTCTCCTTTACATCCGTCTTTTTTCCGACGATGAAGGCGCTCAATATGCCGAAGGCCAGCACCCCTGGGATAATATATACGCCGATGTTTTCGAGCAGGAAGAAGAAACCTGCATGATATGGCGGGCCCTGCAGCTTGGTTATGGCTATGGTGGAGAGGGGCTCGCCCACCGGGGTCAGAGCTGCTCCAAGACCTATGGAGAAACAGGCTACCACCGTGAGTTTTATTTTGGTATTGCGATCAAGGGGCATGAGGCTTACCACCTCTACCAGCACCAGGGCTGCGATTATGGCCGTGATGAGGCTTGCAGATAGGCCCAGGATCACCACTATCAGAAAGACCAGTATCTTAAGGGGGACCTTATCCAAGAGGACGTCCATTATCCGCTTCGCATGAGATCTTCCGTAGTAGAATATCAGGCCTGCTACCAGCACCGCCGGAACTATCCCCTTCATGATCGGCTCTTCGACGGCCTCGATCACCAGTTCCAAATGCCAGGCGTTGGCTATGGTTACCGCAGACACGCCCATAACAAAAAGGAAGGCTTCAAGCTGCTCTTCAACTTTCTTTATGAAAAATGGGCACAGTAGCACCAGCAAGAATATGCCGAACAAACCCATATCGACTGTACTCACCATAAAATCCATTCCTCCATACTTTATATCTGATTCATACGAGATTTCGCAGCTCTTGCCAACTCTACACCTTTTGTGACTCTCCTATGTTTTTGGGAGATGGAGATCTCCTCTTTTCGGTGGTCGGTTTGTCTGGGATGGCACCCGAGATCCATCTGGTCCACGAAGTGCAGCCTCCAAGCCACTTTGTGCGAAATACGACCGAGGCGCATAATAGATACAGAAGCCGTTTCCCTGGGGATCGCGATTTTTTCATGTCAGACATATATACCCTCCAACTAACCGCGCCCTCTTAAACTCCTGATATTAAGTCCTTTTGGGTCAATAAACGATTATAATGATTAATGGTGACAAAAAAACCGTTATAATTGTTTATAAGCATGAAAAGGCTATTATAACGATTTATAATGACAAAAACGTATGCATAACGATTAATAATGATATAAAGAGCAATTTTAAATTTTTTATAGTCAAGAGAGATCTGTTATGATTTTAAATGACGAAAACGATATGGAGATGATTTATCATGATATAGACCTCAAGTCAAAGAGGTGAACAATATTATGGTCTGAAAAGAGGAGTTAAAAGAAAGATACTGACAATAGATTCAAAAATTGCCGGATATCAAGACTCGTGTCGTTTCAAAGTCCCGATTAAAAATGAGGTTTGCTGAAATATAGTATTAAAATAAAAATTAAAAATAACACTATCTCTGGCGGGTTGGCGCGGAGAAATTCGTGAGATCGCATCTTCGGGGGGGCAATTTCGGGCTCTTCTAAATGCGGCGCCCGAAAGCTGCGGATCCCCAGCTCTGGCGCCTTCTGCCGGGATAGAAGGTCACATGCTGTCGAAATCATCAAAGACCTCAGCTTCCTGGCTGCGACCTCTTATCGCCTTTGCGACCGCCTCGCCGCACCCGCCCCGGGCGCGAAGCCCTCGCCACCCCGCTTCGTAGCCGATTCAAGGGGGGGCGATATCGCCCTGCGGGCGCGATCCCCGCCATGATGATGGAGGCTCAGGAAGCTTTGCGGGCCCTCAAAACCAAGACGGGCCTTGTGCCGTTCTTGGATACCTCGTAAGCGACGCTGCCGACTATGAGCTGTTTCATCCATCCCTTGCCGTGGGAGCTCATGGCTACCAGGGAGACGTTTTCATCTTCGCCCAAAGCTATGATCTCTTCAGCAGGGTCCCCCATGCCGAGCCGGACGGAGGCCTTGATGCCGTCTCTCTCGAACTCCTCCTTGATGACGGTGAGCTTCTCTTTCGCCTCCTTCATTTTGGCGTCAACCTCATCCTGGCTCTCCCCGCTGAAGACGACGTTCAGGAGGACAACCTCGCCGACCCCCGTCATCCCCTTGACGAAGCGGATCGCCTCCTCTGAAGGTTCAGAGAAGTCTGTAGGGCAGAGGACCTTGGTGGTTATCATGGCGCAGTGCTCTTCAAGATCGATGCCGCCCTCCAGCATCTTGTAGCGCATGAGAAGGAGGTGCCTGTCGCCATACCTCAATACGTTCTTGGCGACGTTTCCGAGGAATATGTTCTGGAGGAAGCCCTTTCCCCGAGCTCCCATCACCACCAGGTTGACCCCCTCCTCTTCGGATACAGCCTGGATCTTCCTGAATATCTCTCCCTCGAGCATCGGCTCTGCCCTCTGCTCGACCTCGAGCCCCTGGGCTTCCAGAAGCTTCGCCTGATCTGCCAGCTTCTTCTTGGCCTCCTTCAGCCTGGCTCCAGGGTCCCAGATCCTGGCCAGCGGGTCCACTGGACCGATGATGTTCAGAAGGACGACCTTCTTCACCCCCGGCAATCCGCCGACGCACTCGAGGACCTTATCTGAATATTTGGAGAAGTCTGTGGGGACCAAAACCGTTTCGAACATCCTTATCGTACCTCGCTTCAATTTTCTTTTGTTGCCCTTACCGTATTACTGGACCACTGCATGTGAACCTTCTGTCTTATATCCCATCCGTCGTATTTCAATCTGCCGACCATAAAAAGATATTTTTCTCAGGCATATCATCTTAGCTGCAAGAGGATGGCAGGACGAGGACCGGCTCGAAAACAAAAGAGGCTCTCCTCGGATCCCGAACAACCGAAGCTCGAAGATCGAGGTCGCTATGAACTATCGACCAAAGAGCCTGTATGATCGATCCAAGCTTGAAAATTTGATTTCCATTTTGAGAAGATTATAATAGGATTTACAGCCCCCTCAAATCCGAATCCAGGGGAGATCCAAAGGCGAGGTCCTCCAGCTCCAATACCTTCTTCCACGCGGCTTTGCAGCTGCAATCGAGATCTTCGAAGGCCCCCGTGTCCTGGGTGAGGGCGTGCTCCCTGATCGCCTTCGCGACGGCCTCGTCGCAACGGCCGCAGTTTCTGGGCCCCCGCCTCGTCCCCGCCGCCACGGGGTCGCAGATGATCGGGACGGAGGAGACGCCCTTCAGGACCTCGACGGCGCTCCAGAGCCATGGGGTCCGGTAGTCGCCGATGAGCCACATCCGCTCCAGGGGGGTACCCCTCTGAATGTTGGTGAGGTTGAGGGAAAGGACGTCCGAGTGAGATATCGCATCCCGGGCGGACCGGAGGGCGTCGGATATCGCCGACGCCTCGGAGAGGAAGGGGGGCTTTAAGAGGAGGTAGGTCTTCACCGATCCGCCGCCTCGGTGGACGGCGTCTGAAGCCCGTCTATAATCCGCGAAGGTGAAGCCCTTCCTGATGGATTGGTCCCTGACCAGGTCGCTGGAGGTCTCAAGGCCGATGGCCACCTCCGTCCTGATCTTCGCTGCAGAGGCCTCGACCAGCTCCCTGGTGATGTACTCGGGGCGCGATTCAAAGACGAGCTTCTCCACCCCGGCGGCGGCCAGGGCATCTATAATGCGGACCCGGACCGATTCGGGGACCTCCTCGGGATCGAGGAAGCTTCCGCTGGTGTAGATCTTGACCACCCGATCCTCTGAGGATAGACCTCTTGTCGCCGCCTGGAACTGAAGGATCAGATCCTCCGCGGTCGCCGGCGCCCCCTCCGAAGGGTAGCCGCAGATGTTGCACTTCCTCCACCTGCAGCCCCTCGTCCTCAGGATCATGGTCAGAGATCCTGCCGCCTCCCCGTCCATGAGGTCTCTTGACCGCCAGACGGCTACAGGCCTGGTTAGATCAGGCCTCTCTCGCCTCTTCTTCGTGATATTTCACCACCGGATTGCTGGAAGTTAATGGGTGTTACTGGATATTGGTATACATTATTGGATATTATAGAATGCTATTAAATATTATTGGATGTTATTGGATGTTACTACTGGATATGCCTCATGGCGCTGATCGCCGCGGAGGTCCCGGCGCCGACGGCCGTAGTCACCTGCATCCTCCCACCGGTGACGTCCCCGGCCGCGAAGACCCCGGGGACGTTCGTCTCCTGGGTCAGCCGATTCACCCTGATGAATCCGCCCTTCGTCAATTCGACCCCGAGATCTGCGGCCAGTTCGACGTTAGGACTTACCCCCATCTCGACGAAGACGCCGTCGAGGTTGAGGGTCCGGTCCCGCCCCCGGGCCCTGAACTCGATACCCGTAACAAAACCGTCCCCCAAAATCCGGATCGGCTCGACCCCCTCGAGGATGGTGATGTTATTTAGGGAATTGATCCTATCGAGGTAGACCGCCTCTGCCACCAGATCCTCCCTGACGTTGAGGAGGTGGACTTTTTGACAGAGCCCCGCGAGATAGAGGAGAGCCCTCGCGGCACCGTTCCCGTATCCCACCACCGCGACGGTCTTATTCCGGAAGAGGGCGCCGTCGCAGTAGGCGCAGTAAGAGACGCCCCTGGTGGCGTACTCCTCCTCTCCGGGGACGAGAAGCTTGCGGTGGCTCGCGCCCGTCGCGATGATCAGAGCCTTCGCCTGGTACTCCCAGCTCTCGGTCTTCACCCTGAAGACGCCATTTAAGGAGACGAGCTTGGCCGCCATCTCCTCGTGAATCTCTGCGCCGTACCTCTCGGCCTGATCCCGCATCCGCTCGGAGAGCTCGATCCCCTGGATCCCCTCGGGGAAGCCTGGATAGTTCTCGTAGAGGCCCCCCATCGACTGCTGCGACCCGTAGACGCTTCCGAGGATGAGGGTCTTCTTTCCGCCCCTGGCACAGTACATCCCGGCGGTAAGGCCGGCCGGGCCCGCCCCGATTATAATGACGTCGTACACGATAGGACACCACCAGCGCAAAATCGAGTTTGAATTTGATGATAGATAAAATGTATGCAGCGGAAGAAAAGTGGGTGAAGGTGGAGGAAAGAGATGAGAGGGCAGGATGAGGAAAGGAAGGGGGAGACGGAGATGAGATGGCGGCAGGGAGAAACGAAGGGCGAGACGGGAAGTCTGTGGAGGAGGGCCCCCGGGGGCCACGGCCTTCGCCGACGCCCTGTCCCCCGGCGGCGGGGCCGGTCTACCCGCAATGTTTTTACGCTGGAACGTTATGGGGTCTGTGGCGACCAACAACAGAGCGCCGATAGTGTAGTGGTCATCACTAGGCGTTGCCAACGCCTAAACCCGGGTTCGAATCCCGGTCGGCGCACTTCAAGCTTCTTAGCGTCTCGTTTTCCTTCCTGCTCATCTGCCCTTCCTATTCGTTACCGAAAGCTGAAGGTTCGAGGCACCAGGTCGGCCTGGCGCCGCCTTCAGCCCCACCTGCTCTGGAGAGAAGTGGTGCCGCCGATGAGGTCTTTGAGACGGTAGTCGTCGAGGATCATCGATTTCAGCTTCGCGAGGGGGATGGAGAGGGATATCTCCTTTGTCCTGCCGTACCTCCCCTTGCTCACCACCACGGTATGGATGATCCCCAGCATGTCCAGCTCCGCGATCAGATCGGCGATCCGCCTATGGGTCAGAAAATCCAGGTCCACCACCGGGCAGAGCTGCTTGTACATGCCGTAAACGGCGCCGGTGGTGACGTTCTTAATCCCCTGCTCCTCCAGGAGGAGGACGCTGTACAGGACGAGCTTCGACTGGGTCGGGAGGGTCATCACAACCTCTCTCACCCGATCCCGCTCGATCTTGGCCCTGGCGGACCTGACGTGGTCTTCGGCAACCCGATCGGACCCCACCCTCTCCGCCAGCTCCCCCGAGACCCTCAGAAGGTCGAGGGCCCGCCGGGCGTCGCCGTGCTCCTGGGCCGCCAGGGCGGAGCAGAGGGGGATGACGTCTTCGGCGAGGACTCCGGGCTTGAAAGCCATCGACGCCCTCTGTTCCAGGATGTCTTTGATCTGCTCTGCGTTGTAGGGGGGGAAGATTATCTCGTCCTCCCCCAGGGAGCTTTTGACCCTCGGGTCCAGAAAGTCGGTGAACTTCAGGTCGTTGGAGATCCCGATAAGGCTGACACCCGCCTGGTTCAGGTCCGAGTTGATTCTGGTGAGGTTATAGAGGATATCGTCCCCTTTCCTCGTCAGCTTGTCGACCTCGTCGAGGACCATCACCACCATGCGATGGTCCTCGTCAAGGGAGGTCCTCACCTCCTCGTAGACCTGATCTGTAGGCCATCCGGTCATGGGAACTTCTCTTCCAAAAGAGCGGGCCAGGTGAGCAAGAACTCTGTACTGAGTATCGATGACCTCGCAGTTGATGTATATGAAGGAGCAGTTGAAGTCGCTCTTGGCCCCCGCCGACTCCAGCTCCGAGCCGACATACTTGGCGACGGCGGTCTTGCCCGTTCCGGTTTTGCCGTATATGAGAACGTTGGAGGGGGTCTCCCCCCTGAGGGCCGGGACGAGGATAGAGGCCATGCTGTTGATCTGGTCCTCGCGATGGGGGAGCTCCGGGGGCGTATAACTGGAGCGCAATACCTCTCTGCACTTGAATATCTCCCCCTTTTTCAAGAGGTCCGCGAATAATCCACCGGACATGAAAGACCAGATCCCCCAAGCAGAAAAAGAAATACATTCTATCTGTTATTAAGAGTTATGGTATGCCCCCTTCATTTCGACTGCAGACCCCCCTACCCCTTTATTTCTACTGGAATCCGGATATATCTCGTCTATCTCTTGATGAATGATATGGATATATCTATGTGTGACTTACCGATTGATTATACTTAAAGATTCTGATACGAATAATCTCGAAACGAAGAGAAGAGATAGTTCAAAGATAAATCAATATCGTCAACCTTCATCGATGGCGAATCTACCCGATCATCTCGGAATATCAGAGATCTATCATGACAATTTGAAGGATATTTTTAAGTTGTTGATCCGATCCTTCACGATTCTACAACTACATTTGATGATCTGATCCTCTCATGAGGACCGATCGGTCGATCTATCACAACCTCCAGTGGAAATAAAGGGGGGTCGCAGCTCCAGTAGAAATATCGGGGTCTGCTTCGCCGCTGAGTTTTATTTGTAAAAGAAAAATATTGATAATTTTTTAACGGCCTTTGAGATCACCTCCAAATCCTGCCCTCCTCTCCCTCCAGTGGAAACAAAGGGGTAGGGGGGCCAGTGGAAGTAAGGGGGGAGCTCAGATATTCCGCCCCCCCCTCCATCAGAGGCCCCGTCCCTCAGGAGCGATGAGCTGGGGGGCCTATGCGGATGATCCCGGGGGGATCATTCCGGTTTTAAGATCAAAGGGCGGAAAGGAGAACCGAGCCTTTTGATGTGATGCCTATATCAGAGATACAAGCGTTATACAATCCGGTTGCGAGATATCGAGGTGCTGTCCGGTTTTGGGGATCATCAGGTTCCAAGGTAGCATCTAGCTTTGGGAATTATTCAAGTTGCGTAAATTATCAAGGTATTCTCCAATTTGGAGGGATATAAGGCGGTCTCATCTTGAATTTTGATTTGACTCGTTATATCTGAAAATTGAAGTCGGTTCTCTCAGATCTGGATCGCTGGTATCTGATTAGACGAGATCAGTCGACAGGGATCGTCTCGAGCTGGCTGGCGACGTTCCAGATGAGGGTTCTGGTGTGAAGGGGTATATTCGGATCGTTGCTTATCTCGTCCAGGATCGATATGGCCGATGACGCTCTTATCGCTTCGGAGTCCTGCTTGTTCAGGAGGGTCGACTTTACGCTCTCTGCAGAACGCCTTATATTTCTGGGAACGGTATCGTCGCTCATGATCCGCTCTAAAACTTCAACACACTGCTTAAGCACGTTTTCAGCTGCCATGGAATCACCACACTTTGAAGAGGGCAAAAAGGTTAAAGATAAAGCCCATATCAAGTTGTTATGTCATGGTCGTCATATTTAAACATATGGTGGCGTCAAACCCCCTCATCGGCGGTCGGCTTGTTGATGCGTGATCCTTGCGCTATCGATGGGCGATGCTGCGCTCTGGTGGGCGATGCTTCGCTCTGGTGGGCGATGCTTCGCTATCGATGGGTGATCCTGTTGAGATTTACGGGCGATGCTTTCAGATGATGATCGACGCTGCATGACGATCTCTGATCTTATTTGGTGATCGCGGATGGAAGAAGAGGCTATCAAGACGAGGATGGATGAAGAAGAGGCGATCAGGAGGATAACGAGGCTTCTGGAGATGGGAGGGACGATGCTGGCCACCCATCATGACTGCGGAGCACCGCTCTTCCGCTATAAGGGGGAGGTGGTATGCCCGGTCTGCTCTTTTGAGGAGGTGGGAAGAGCAAAACCCTCCTCTAAGGAGGAGAGAGTCGCCGTCGAGTCCAGGGAGGGGCCTTCTAACACGGGAAGGGGCTCGATCACCGCCACCGAGAGAGAGGAGGCCTCGGGGTCTGGCCTGGGGGCGGGGGTGGGACGTCTGGAATCATCGTCTTCAGAGCCCCAAGATGAAGGGAGGAAGGGCCATCGCGAAGGAGAATCCGGGGAGATGGTGGCTGAAGAAGAGGCCGATCTCGTTTTGAAAGAGCTGAAGACAGTTATCCTTCAGAAGATCAGGGAGATCTCTGAGAAGATGGGAGATGAGCAGGATCTGGGGAGTCTGATGAGCCAGCTGGAGTGCGTCAAGGAGGCACTGAAGGTATTGGAGAGGCTGGAAGATTGAGCTTCGACTTTTGGGGCTATCTATCCAGGAGATCTCCTTCAGGGCACGCACCTATTGAACGTCATCGACGATAGCCGCTCCGGGTCGAGGTTCCAGTAGAAATAAAGGGGTCTGCACTTGTCGGCGAAGCTTCTATCCAAGAGGAGGATCATCATCCTCTCCACCCTCCTGGTGGTCCTCACAGGATCTTTGTTCTACCTTCAGGAAGGGGGCGATATCCGGCTACCCCCAGAGGCGGGGGCGGCCCTCTCCTCGATCCGGGAGGATGGCGGGGTATGGCTTTCGAGGACGGCCTCCTCTATCTCCAGGGATGGGTCCTATTTCGGGGACCTACTCCGGTCGCCTTCCAGATCAAGGGGTTACGGTTCGCACATCGGAGAGGAGCCGGATCAGGGCGGATCCCTCGATCTTCAAGACGGATCGCATGAGGTCTACGACGAGACGACCTATTCACCATCTATCTATCCGATACTGGAGTTCAACTCTTCCGTAAGCAGGAGCCTCTTTCGGACCTGGGGGAGTCTTACCCTTCAGGGCGGCTCCACCCTCCAGTACCTGATCCTCAACGCCTCCCTGTGGGACGGGGATCGGCTCGTCGAAAATACCAGGTATATGATGATGGATCTGGAGCCTGGCAAGAGCCGCGATTTCGATATACGGGAGATCTGCAGCCTGAACCCGGACCTGGGCTATTCCAGCCTCCTGGTGGTGGAGGTGCCGGAGGGGCTCTTTCGCCCAGAGCGGCGAGACTGCATCGTCGCTGAAGATGGTCAGGATGTTGTGATACCCGGTTCGAGCCGCTATTCGAGCCGCAATTTCTACAGCCGTGAGGCGGCACCTGAAATGAGGTCGATGGATCCTCCCCGCCTCTCCGAGCCCGCAGATGATGCCACCTTATCCTCCAAATCGACATCATCATATCAAGAGACACCCGCATATCGAGATACGTCCACATATGAAGAGACGTCCGCATATAAAGAGACGTCAGAATATGAAGAGACGTCAACATATCAAGAGGGAACCGCCCATCGAGAGGCTTCCACCTCTAGTGAGCTATGGGATTCTGCCGGGGATATCGAATATCGATACGTCGGTAGCAAGAACTCCGACAAGTATCACCTCCCCGACTGCACCTCGGCGAAGAAGATCAAGAAAGAAAACAGGGTATACTTCCTAGATGTCTGGGAAGCTCGGGAGGCGGGCTACTCCCCATGCAAGGCCTGCAACCCGGAATAAATATCATTTTTTAAATATGTCCATTTCTCAAGGACAACGCCTCCGGGATCTCCAGTGGAAATCATGGGGTCTTCTGGGATCCAAGATCCCCTATCATCACCGAGGCGAGCCCCTTCGAAGGCGGCGGGCTCGCGGTCCTCCCCCTGAGGATCTCCTCATCCGGATATCCGAGGTCGGTGAGGACGGCGACGTCCCTGGCGAGCCCCCTCTCCTCCAGGAGCCGGCAGAGCTCCGGAAGGTCTGTAGAGTCGTCGACGAGGAGGAAGACGGTCCTCCCTCGGATGAGCTCTGCGATGATCGGCTCGGGTTCCATCCTTCTGCCGTGGACGGTTATGGGAACTACCTTAAGCTCGCTGACCTTCAGCCTGGCGCAGGCGACCTGGAGGCTCGATATCCCCGGGATCACCTCTCCATCGAGGTAGCCGAGGCCGCTTAACATCGGGTCGCCGGTGGAGAGGACGGCGGCCTGCGGGGGGAGGTTTCGCAGCGCCTTATAGTCCTCGATCACCCTCACGTCGGTTCCGGGATCGATCTCGCCCCTCGCGAGGTCGATGGCCCTCTGCGACCCGTATATGAGCCTCGCATCCCTTATGGCCCTCGCCGCCTCCATCGTGAGCATCCCCGGACCGGCTCCGACGCCTATGATCTTCATACCGCGGCTTCACCCCACCCCTCTCTTCTCCCAGCTCCCTATTATCTTTCCGCCAGCTTCCACCGGTCAAGGGACCATATCCCTCAGGATCGATCCGTCCCTGTTGAGGAGGACGATCCTCGTTTTGGGGAGCCTCTCTGCCGCCTTCCGGAGGCCCTCGTCGATCCGGGGGTGGTCGGGTTCCTTATCCACCATCTCCGCCACGGTCCCGTATCCAGTACCTGCCAGTATATCGGGCATACCCCACTTGAGGATCAGGGCGGGAAGGCCGCAGAGGACGCTCTCCTGGTCCTCTCTGAAGCGGATCCGGGCTAGCCGGTTTCCCGCGAGGACGGCGAGGTGTCCTGGAAAGAGGAACCGCGAGTACTTGAGGCCGACCCTTCCTGTGGTGACCACCACCCTCTCCGGGACCAGGATCTCCGCCTCCCTCGACTCGGCGAGGTGCTCGTTCCAGGGCTCGACGAAGCCGGTGGAACCGAGGATCGATATCCCTCCGACGATCCCGACCTCGGGGTTCATCGTCCTTTCGGCGATCTTCTCGCCGTCTCTCACCGAGAGGACCACCCGGACCGTCGCAATCCCTGCTTCGACCATCCCCTCCTCGATCGCTCCTATGATCTCTCTTCTCGCCGAGGGGCTGATGGCGGGCCTTCCCGGAGGGGCGCAGAGGCCCGGGGCCCCGATCCGCCCGATCCCAGGCCCCGCGGCGATCTCGATCCTATCTTCCTGCCCGTTGAACTTCACAGGTCGCTCTTTGAACCCCTCCGGTCCGATCTCCTCTCCAGCATCGATGCCTCCGGTGACGGGGGATGCCATCGCCAAGATCACCGCCCCGGCGGTGACGTCGGAGTCGTGGTCGCCGCCGATCTTGACGGCGGTGCAGGACCCGCCTCGGCCCTCGACGGGGACGGCGACCCGTATCCTCGCCGGGGTGAGGACGGTGACCTCGTGGACCGGTTCTCTGAGGGAGATGACCGCCCCCTTGGCCGCGGCGGCGGCCGTCGTCCCCGTGGTCAGACCCCGCCGCAGGAGCGTCCCGTCGGATAGAAGCGCCCACAGGCCGCTCTTCACCTTCTCCAAGACCTCGGGGTCAGCGGACCTCTCGACCCAGTCGGAAGGTATCGATAAGCCGGAGACGGGGTCTATGACCCCTCCCCTATCCTCTTCAGAGCTCTTCTCTTCCATGGCGCATGTTTATGATCTCGTTGATGGCGGCGACGGCGATGGGGGTTCCGCCTCTGGTTCCCACCGTCGATATGGATGGGACGGCTATCCCCCGGAGCCTCTCCTTGCTCTCGGCGGCGTTGACAAAGCCGACGGGGACGCCGATGACGAGGGCCGGCTCCGCCTCGCTTCTTTCGATCAGGTCGCAGAGGGTGAGGAGGGCCGAGGGAGCGTTTCCTATGACGACGATGCTCCCGGAGAGCTCCCCCTTCATCTCCAGAAACCCCGCCGAGGTCCTGGTGATCCCCTCCTTCTCGGCGAGGTCGTCCCCCCTGCCGATGGCGGTGACCACGGGGCTCTTATGCCCCCGCTTCAACACCCCAGCCTCCACCATCTTTATGTCGACGAATATGGGGGCGCCCGTCTCCAGGGCAGCGAGCCCCGCGGCGACGGGGTCGCTCTTGAACCTGAGGATATCGGCGACGGCCAGGTCGCCGGTGGCGATGACGCACCGCTGTTTGATCCTGTCCTCGGGGGTATTATCCCCCACGATCCCGGCGATGAAGCTTCTGCTCCTGTTGTAGATCTCCATCCCCTCGGGGGTCACCGCCCCCAGATCTGAATACCTCTTCTCCGTCATCAAAAACGCCCCAGTTCCTAATCGATCAGTAATCATACTTGGTCTGGTACCCTCTCTTGGCGATGATCCTCCCCTCTCTTATATCGGCCTTCGGCCCCGCCAGGATCAGGGTACACCTCCTCCCCTCAAAGCTCGGGCGTCCCAGATCCTCCCCCCTCCCGATGAAGATCATCTCGTCGGGACGGGTGGCGTCCTGGACGAGGCCCAAGGGCCTATCCGGGTCCGTCTCGCATATCTCCTCGGCGAGGCCTGATAATTTCCTCGAGTCCTGGTTGTACAAGACGACGGCGTACCCTCCTTCCAGGAGCCGTTTAGCCTTCTTACGGGCGGGTCCACCCTGCCCCGAGAGGAGGGCGAAGTCGTTCACCAGGGGCGCTCCGAGCCTCGCCGCCGCCGCCGAGAAGGCCCCGACCCCCGGAGATACCTGAGCTTTTGAGGAGTCGCGTACCCTCCAGGAGGAGCTGAAGGTGGAGGGGTCGCCCCCGAAGAGGATCGATGTGCTCTTGCCGAGGCGGGCCGCCTCCTCTGCAGCCCGTACCCTCGCAGCTATCCTATCCTCGAACTCTCCCTCCCCTTTGTGGGAGGTCGTCTCGCCTCTGGCCAGCCCCCTGACGGTGGAGAGGTGTCTCTCCGCCCCCAGGAGGAGGTCCGACCTCTCTATGATCTCCTCCGCCTCGAGGGTGAGGTGGCGGGGGTCGCCGGGACCGACCCCCACGATCTCAACCCTCGCCGGGTTCCTTCCGTCCGGGGGACTCCTCGCCTCCGGTCCGGCGGCGCCTCTTCTCCTCTTATCGCCGCCGGCGGCATCCCAAGCGGCCTCTCTTCCTCCTTCTATGCGGACCCGATCGGGGGCGCCTCTGCCCCCCCTCGTACCCGCGGATCTGACCATCCCCTCTCCTTCCAGGATCAGGAGGGTGAACATATCCACCTCTTCGCGAAGGTCATCCTCCTCCAGCATCTCCCCCGCCCTCGTCCAGAAGAGGGCTTCTCCATCCCGGGCGACGTTCTTCGCAACCAGGACCTCCGGGTCCCTCTCGCCGCCGGAGGTGGCGATCTCGAGGACACGATCGAGCTGCCAGGTCCTCCTCCTGGACCGGGGGTTATAGATCGCCATGGGCATCTTCAGCTCCGAGGCGATCCTCGCCCTCTCCTCGATCTTATTCCAGGGGGTGAGAAGGTCGCTGCAGCTGATGGCCGCCACCGACTCGGTGAAGGTTACGCCAGCCCTGCAGGCCGCCGCCGAGAAGGAGGTGATTCCGGGGACAACCTCGACCCGGCGGAGGTCGACCCTCCCGGAGGCGACCTCGAGGCCCAGCCCCGCCATCCCGTAGACATTGGGGTCACCGCTGCTGATGAGGGCTACGGAACCCTCCTCCAGGAGGTCGACGGCCTCCTTCGCCCTATCCACCTCCTGGCCCATACCGGTGGAGGTGACCCTCTTTCCTGCCAGGAGGTCGGAGACGAGGTCGAGGTACGGGCGGTAGCCGACGACGCTTTCTGCTTCTGATATCGCCTCTATCGCCCTCCTGGTCATCTGACCCCTCTCTCCGGGGCCGATACCGACGATGTAAAGCCTATTCACCGAGGGCAACGGTCACCCTCCCGTAGGCCCTCTTGGGCATGATCAGCCTCTCGGATAGGGCGAGGGCCGCGGGCTCCGCCACCCCCACGAGGCCGAGGGAAGAGGCCCTGGAGGCGGTCGTCGGGGACTGGGCGTTGAGGACCTCCTCGTCGAGGTAGATGACGGGGCGGCCGAGCCTCTCCGCCGCCTCGGAGATGCCGGGCTCGTCCCTCTTTATCTCCCCGGTGGCTATCGCTCTGATCTCGTCGATCTCCCGCCCCACCGACTCCAGGGCAAGCCTCGCCGCCTCCAACACCTCCGAGGCCTCGACTCCCCTCCTGGCGCCGATCCCGACGACGACGCCGCCCTTGCTCTTGAGGACCGCCACGTCCTCATCCACCAGGACGACCTTCGGCCCCGCGAGCCTGACGACGGGGACGTCTTCTCGCAGGAAGGCGAGGTTCACGTCCCTGGAGGAGCTGCGGTTGACGATGCGAGCCCCGAGACTCGCCGCCGTCCCCTCCAGGGATGGGCGGCCGGCGGCGTCGGTGGCGGTGGTGATGGCTGGATATGTGCCGAGCTTCTTCTCCAGGTGGAGGGCGAGGTCGTTTCCGCCGTGGTGGCCTCCGACGACCGGGACGGCGGACCGGAGGGACGAGTCGACGGCCACAACCGGCGTTCCGGTCCACTTGTCGGCGAGGCCGGGGCAGATCATCCTCACCACGATCCCCACCGCCATCACCGCCACCACCAGGTCGAAGCCGGCGAGGGAATCGACCGTCTCCTGAGCCCTCTCCTTCCTGTAGACGAGAAGCTGCGGGTCGTACCGGTCGGCAAGGGCGGCGGATATCTTCTCGCCCTCGGGGATGTTGCGGTCGAAGACGAGAACGGCTACCGACTCTGGTATAGGTGAGACCTCCCAAAGCCGCTCCTCGATATGACGTCTCCGACGAGGATCAAGGCGCTCTTGGTGACCCCCGCCTCTTCGGCCCTGTCGGCGACGTCCCCGACGGTCCCGACGATCACCAGCTCGTCGGGCCAGGAGGCGTGGTAGACGACGGCGGCCGGGGTCTCCCTCGGGATCTCCAGCCGGTCCATCGTATCCCTTATCTTATCCGCCCCGAGAAATATCGCCATCGTCGTCCCGAACCGGGAGAATTCGGCGATGGAGTCCCTCTCCAGGGTCGTCCCCGCCGGCCTCGTCACGATCAGCGACTCTGAGACCCCCTTCAGGGTGAGCTGGGTCTTGAGGGCGGCGGCGACGGCGAATAAAGATGATACGCCGGGGACTACCTCCACATCGACCCCCGCCTCCTCCAGGGGGGTCATCTGCTCCAGGATGGCGCCGTAGAGGGCGGGGTCGCCGCTGTGGAGCCGGACCACCCTCTCGGACCGCCGGAGCGCCGCCAGCATAATCCCGTTGATCTCCTCGAGGTTGATCCTGTTGCTGTCGACGAGCCTTGCCTTCAGGTCCTTGAGGAGGGCGGGGTTGACGAGGGAGCCGGCGTAGACGACGAGGTCCGCCTCTTGGAGGAGGCGGGCGCCCCTGACGGTGATGAGGTCGGGGTCTCCGGGGCCGGCGCCGACGAAGTGAATCTTCATCTCTTCCTCCCGGCGGGTAGATCGGTCGTGGCGCAAGGAGCGATCATCTCCTCCTCCTCCTGGCGCAGAGGACGCTGAAGTAGTCGCTCCTCTCGGGCATCTCGCCACTGACGACCGACTCTTCGGGGGTGTAGAGCCGGACCCCCAGGATGAATTCGTCGAACCCCTCCCTCGCCAGCTCTGCCGCCATCTCGGCGGGCCTGACAGCCTTCATCCTTATCACCGTCTGAACCTGGGTCCCGTCGGATACCAGGAAGGACTGCGAGAGGTCGACCCCGAGCCTTGCCGCCAGGGCCGGGACGGTCCCGACGCCGGGTATCGTCTCGATCTCCACCTCGGGGTGGCGCTCGATCACCAGCCTCTTGAGGTGAGAGAAGGTGGAGAAGGTGTTGACGTCACCGATGCAGGCGAAGGCGGCGTCGCCGCCAATGGCTCGTGAGGCGACCCGGTCGGCGTTATCGGCCCAGATCTCCAGAAGCCTCGCTTTATCCGAGATCATGGGAAAGTCGAGGACCTCCGGCTCGGCGAAGGGCCTGACGAGTTCGGCGGCCATCTCCCCGGGGACGAAGACCTTATCCGCGGCGGCGAGGGCCTTCTCCGCCTTCCGGGTCAGAAGCTCCGGATCGCCGGGGCCGAGGCTCACCCCTATCAGCAAGCCACCATCTCCATCTCCATCTCCATCTCTTCTCCTGACATCTGCCGTCCTCTCCCCAAGCCCCTCATCTTCGATGCCCTTCCTTTCAAGGGCTCCGACCTCCTGGAAGCCTCCCCACCACCATGAAGATGGGATTCTCCGGCCGGAGGGCGACGTCCCCGGCGAGGTCGTATCCCCGGGCGATCCCGATCTGGAGGAGCTCCTCGTAGATCCCCGCCCCCTTCATCAGCTCGGCGACCTTCGACGCCATCCCGATCCGTGCGAGGTCGGCTACAACGACGGCTCCGGGAGAGAGCCTCTCCATCAGGGCGGGGAAGAAGGCCTCTATCCCCCTCGTCCCGCCGATGAAGCACCGGTCGATATCGGGAAGATTCGGGATCAGCTCCCCTGCTTCGCCGCAGAGGAAGGTCCCGGCCCGGACCTTTCCCTTCGAGATCTCCACCGCCTCGGATCTTCGATCTATCCCGTATATCCGGTCGGTGAACCTAGCAGCGGCAAAGGATACGGCCCCCGAGCCGCACCCTATATCGAGGAAGGCCATCCCCGGCCTGATATCGAGCTTTCCTACGGCGATATGGACCATCTCCGGCTGGGTCGCGGTACCGGGAAGCTTCATGGGTTTTGGGAGCGGCGGAAGGGGATATAAGCTTAATCCAAATTCTCTTGTCTCCAGTAAAATTGATTGGCTTTAGATCCCCAGCCTTTCCAGGTCCCCGGCCTCTATCCGGTAGGTCCCGTTCTTCCTTCCCAGGGGCGGGATCGCCTCGATCCTCTCCACCGGGATGCCTGGAGACTCGGACCTGAAGCCGTCGATGACCGTCTTCCAGGGTATGAGGTGGGCCCCCTTGGGCTTTCCCGGCCCCCTGCGCAGCTCCACCGCCAGGACCCCCCGCCGACCGGAGACTTCGATGAACCGGTCGATCCTATCGATCTGATGGACGCCGGAGGCGAGGGAGAAGTGCTGGCTGTAGTATAACGTCTTAGCCTTGCGGGCGTCGAGGCTCTTGCACTCGACGGCCAGATAGTAACCGGGGTGGGGGGAGTCGACGAGGAGGTCGACGACCTGGGGTGTGTAGCGGCTCTGCTTGAGCCGGTAGGCGACGCCCCTGATCTCCTCGGTCTCGAAGAAGCGGTTTATGGCCGCCACCAGCTCCCACTCGAAGTCGGGCATTTTGAGGATCTCCAGAACTGCTCTATCTGAAGGGTTGAGTGCCAACCTATTTTAGCCAAGTGGGCTATGACGGGGAACGGTGGTTTTGTGAGGGTCGGAAGGTTCATCAGGGCGGATACGATCCCCGAGGCGTGGCGGCGGGGGCTAAACCTCATCTGGCGCGACGGCGAAGAGATCACCGACGAGCGGGGCACCAGGACGAAAGAGATCCTGGCCCTGGAGGTGGTGGTGGAGGACCCGAGGAGGGATATGATCCCCGACGAGTACTCCTGGAACCGGCCCCGCCTCGAAGATTATGCCGGGCAGCTGATCAGCGGCAACAACCCCGGCTTTGAGTACACCTACGGCGAGAGGCTCCGGGCTTGGGCCCTGCCCGCCTCCGGGAGGGGAGGGGGCGACGAGGGCGGGGACGACCTTGGAAAGGCCGGATGCTCCGGCGGTCCCGTCGACCAGATCGAGCACATTGTCCGCCGCCTCCGGGCGAGCCCCAACTCCCGGAGGGCCTCGGCGGTTACGTGGATCCCCCCCGTCGATACGAAGAAGGAGGAGGTCCCCTGCATGATGGTCGACGACTTTAAAATTAGGCAGGGGAGGCTCCACCTCACGGCCCTCTTCCGGAGCCACGACTTCGCCGGCGCTTATCCGGCGAACCTCTACGGCCTCACCAGGCTCCTCGAATACGTCGCCGGGAGGGTGGGGGCGGAGCCCGGCTCGATCACGACGGTCAGCTGCTCGGCCCACATCTACGATCACGACTGGGACTGGGTGGCCGATATGGTCGGGGGCCGGTCGGAGGTTTGAAGCGGAAAAAAGGGGCAGGGGGAGCCGCAGCGAGGTATCTTTCAGCCCCGCGCCCCTTCGAACGACCTCATATTCATCCTTTAAGCGTCCTATCGAAGAACCTGGCCATCTCCCCTTCGGCGTCGAGGGAGGCGGAGCTATCCGACCTCTCGCCGCCGGAGATCATGAAGCTGTGGTCCTCCCCCTGGTAGACCTTCATCTCGAAGTACTTGCCAGCGGCGTCGAGGGCTGCGGCGTACTCGTATATCCCCGAGATGGGGCTTGGAACGTCCCCGGTCCCGTGGATGATCAGCATCGGCGCATCGAGGCCGTCGATGAGGTCGGCGGGCTTTGTCTCGTCGTTGAAGCCTCCCGAATACGGAAATCCGTACCAGGCTACGCCGGAGCGAAACTCGTCCATAGATGGCAAAAAGAGCATCGTGTACCTCCCGCCGGCGCAGAAGCCGGTGAGTCCGAGGCGGTCTCCGTCGACGTCATCCCTCTCCATGAGATGGGCTGCGGCGGCCCTGAGGAGCTCCCCAACGACTTCATCCCGGGGCGTCCTCTCGAAGGTCTGCCACTCCGGGGCGATGACGACGTACCCGGAGGCTGCGAGCCGGTCGGCGAGGTCTCTGTAGCCGGGCTCCAGGCCGTTGAAGGAGTGGATCATCACCACCCCCGGATATACCGCCGCCTCATCTTCCCCACCGATCCTCTCTCCGGCCTGAGCCGGAGCCGCCACGTAGGCGGGATAGGTCAGGTCATCGCTCATAATCTCCACGGTGAAGCTCTCCAC
Source organism: Methanothrix harundinacea (assembly GCA_002506535.1). Classification (GTDB taxonomy): domain Archaea; phylum Halobacteriota; class Methanosarcinia; order Methanotrichales; family Methanotrichaceae; genus Methanocrinis; species Methanocrinis harundinacea_B. The sequence goes on along the minus strand of DAXT01000024.1, from coordinate 41,998 downwards.
AGGAAGCCCCTCTACGGCGGCCCCGGTTTCGCAGTCGGCCCTCTCGGCGCAGCCCGAGGCCGAGAGGAGGGCTGCGATCATGAGGAGGAGAATAGGAAATCTCATGGCTGTCATCTCCAATGACGAATCGTCTTCGCGGATTTATCTTCGGTGATCTCTGATCTGGAGGCTTGATCGGCGAAAGGCTCCTCTGCGGTTTGGCCATCCCGGCACGGAGCTGGTATAAATACCTCCGGCGGCGATAAAAAATATTTTTATTGTTTAATCGCAGAATTCAGTATTGGACCGCCTCGATCCTCTCCCCCCTCGGCATTATCGAGTGGTCGGGGTTTCCGGAGGGCTTCATCTCCGTCCGCCTTCCCATGGCCTTGAACTTCTCCATATGCTCCTTGGCCATATCCAGCTTCTCGTCGAAGACGGTATGGACCACATAGGCCTCCTTGCGGCCTTCGTCGTAGTAGAGCTCGTGCCCCGACCATCCGTTGTTCTTGCGGATCTCCATCCGTTCGTCGAACTTCTCTCTCCAGGCAGGAAAGTCCTCCACCTTATGTCTTACAACTCCGATCTTGGCCATATCCTCACCATTAAATGTTATAAACGATATTCTTTAATAAGTACTTTTCCAGGCAACGGAATTGATATTTTTTCAGGAAACCTTCAGCAAACTGCCTTGAAGCAAACTTTCAGCAAACTATATGTATCCTCAGATCTACTCCCACCCGGAATCGCAGTCATAGCCCGGAGACGGGCCATGATGTTAATTATATTTAACATAAAGGGGAAATATAAGTGAAAATATCGGTATTCGTAGATGGCGCCAACATCTTTTACATGCAGAAAGACGAGCTTAAGTGGTGGATCAACTTCGAGAAGCTCCTCCGGTGGATAGAGAATAAAACCGGCGGCGAGATCATCGACGCCTACTACTACGTCGGGGAGGAGAACCCTCCGGACACCAGGCAGCAGGGGTTCTTGACGGCTCTAGCCGACATCGGCTACTCCATCATCACCAAGGAGCTGAAGATCATCGTCCTCGACGACGGCCGGGAGATCAGGAAGGCGAACCTCGACATCGAGATCGTCCTGGACATGTTCAACACCATCGAGAACTACGACATGGCGATCCTGGTCAGCGGCGACGGCGACTTCGAGCGGCCCCTGCGCCTCCTCCGGGCCCGGGGGAAGAGGTTCATCGTCATGTCCACGAGGCGGTTCATCGCAAGGGAGCTGAAAGAGGTGGCGGGGATGCACTTCATCGACTTCGAGGATATCAGGGGCGAGGTCCAGAAGGATATCTGACCTCTCTTATTCCGTTTTTGTCTTTTCGCAAATCCGTCTCTGATCTGTGGGCATTTACTCAGAGGTCACTGGACAGGTCTATTTCTCAGATCCCCCGCGAGGTCGAAGATCGTTCGTAATACTTTTTTAGAACGATTAGAGTACTGTACGTGACTTCCGAATATGGCAATTATCGGAAGTTACTTATATAATGGGGCGCTAAATACCGATCATGACGATAACAAAACTCATCAGTATCGATGATTTTAAAAAGTTAGTGGATGAAGTCGAATCCGATCGGGATAAGATCGCCATCATGCTCCTCTTCAGCACTGGGATGCGAGTCGAGGAGTTAGTAACCACCAAGCTTGAAAATATTGATACAGTAGAGGGCATCATCCACATCCATGCCGCGCGGACAAAGACTCGGCGATACCGTGAAGTTGTTGTACTGGAGTCCATGATACCAGACTTGAAGAAGTGGACTGAGAGTCTGCCTAGAGATTCCATCTGGTTGTTTCCAGGCCGGGATCCTTCGAAGCACCTCTCTCAGCGATGGATAAGGATGATGATCGACAGGGCAGCCCGCTCTGCTGGAATCCAGCGCTCTTATGATACATCGAGGGATGGACGGGCGCTGAACATAGTCACCCCCCACAGTCTCCGGCACGCTCATGCGGTCGCTGCCCTGGATGCTGGTGTCCCGTTGAACGACTTGCAGGAGCAGCTTGGACATGCCAGTATCCGAACCACCGGGATTTACTTGCGAGCCGGGATAAACCACCGAAAGAGCAGCTACCAAAAGATGTCGATCTAATGTGCAGTTATGCGTGGGGTCACGGCCAGAGGTAAGGGGCGCCTTCCTTATTCTATACCCTGAGAACATCTATGCGTGATATTATAAAGTGGCTCGAAGAAGAGAAGGGGTACGTGCAGCAGATCTCGCAGTTCCCTCCATCCTCCGAGGATGTAGCGAAGAATAAGCGCATGTGACATGTCTGGTAACCCGTACGGCCCAACGAAAACGCCACCTCGTCGATATTTAATATTATAATATTAGCAATATAATTAAATGAAGGAGTAGCTAAGAATATATACAAGCTAAGCATTACATTTTCATTATCGGGAGAACTTTATGTGGTATCTGGCCTGGGCCGTAGCAACGCTTTTTTTCGCGACACTCATATTATTAGCCGTAGGTTTAATAATATTTTTAGTATTAAATAAATACAGTGAGTCGCTATTCGGAGAGGTCAAATACTTGGATTTTGCATTTGCAGGTGCAATATTGATAGCTTTATCACAATTATTTAGTCCACTTGTAGCCACAACGTATCCGGCATTTTTTGGTCTGGATGCAAGCGATTATCGGCTTGAGTTCGAAAATACGTATATTACACTATCTAATAAGTCCCCTTCGAACAATCTGACTGTTGCTGAAAACGCTTTTGGCGAAGTTAAAGTATCAGTTCAAAATAATACATTCCAAAATAAAATAATTGCAACGAATAAAAATCGATATTTTAAACACAATAAAAAAATATTTTTAGATATTGCTGTTGCTGACAGACACGACGGGATAACTGCTAGTTTAACTCGCCCGGTAATTGAGATAGATCAGAGTTCTAATTTGACCATTAAATTCAAAGATGACCCCTCACCAGGATTATATCGAATTAAGGTACTAGGTAAAGATGAAGATGGAACGATACGTGAGGCCATGATGGTCATAGGAATACCTGAAAGCCCCGGCGAAGATAAGATTTATTTTATTCCCGCTGGAGAATTAGAATTCACTATCAAGCCGATAATCGGTTCTTCTAGGACTATCTTCTTACCTTGTGAACCTTGTGAATCTTGTGCATGAGTCATCGGTTAAGGATATAAAACGCTTTTATCTTACGTTTCATATCACGATTTATGCGCAGTTATAATGGGGTAGAATTTGAGGCTCTTCGCTATTTCGTGTGGGTAACTTCAGGATAGCGATTATCGATCTCAATCATACAAATGCCAGCCATAAGTCCTGCCAATAGGGCGGAAGGCAGCGATACATCTAATGAGGGTTCTGATTTCAGGCGATCATGAAGTCGTGAAGATCGGACTACTGGATCTGTGGCCCCTTAAGTTTACCCACAGTAAACAGCGAGGAGCCGAATTTGAGAAAGGATTGCTGCAACCATTTTGATCCCTCAAGACTCGGTGGACTTGCTACTCGGAATGTTGCTACCTCGCGATTTTTCTCTTAACCGATGACCAATGAAATCTTGTGCGGATTTCTAACGTGAGGGTGAGGAAGATCCTGCTGCGAATGGTTAACTGAATGATTTGCTGCATAGAAAATTCCGTTTTATACAGAAAGCGGAACACTTGTGAGTCGGTCTAAGCCATTCAGGTGCGGGGGCGAGTTCCCCCCGCACCAATTCAGCTTTCACGAGATCATCCCTCGGATAAGCGTATTTTGATTTTGAGGAGCAAAACCCATCCTTCCAGGATGCGTCTTCGGCCCCTTCGCGACGATCTTCTCCACTGGGCCGAGTTAGACCGTCAGCGTCTCCAGCCTGGCCGCCTCCCTCTCTCGCCGCCATCTAGCCAAGCCCCGTCCTCTCGGCGGCCCTCCGGCCGACCTCCGCCGGATCGACCTCCAGCCTCGCGACCCCCGACTCGATCGCCGCCCTCGCCACCGCCTCGGCTACTTTTGGCACCACCCGCCGGTCGAAGGGGGAGGGTATTATCCGGTCCGCCGATACCGGCTCCGCGAGGGTTGCGATCGCCTTGGCGGCGGCGATCTTCATCTCGTCGTTGATATCCCTCGCCCGGACGTCCAGGGCCCCCCGGAAGATCCCGGGGAAGCCCAGGACGTTGTTCACCTGGTTGGGGAAGTCGGACCTTCCGGTGGCGACGACCCTCGCTCCGGCCCTCCTGGCGAGGTCGGGCATGATCTCGGGGACGGGGTTTGCCATGGCGAAGACGATGGGCCCCCCGGCCATCGACCTGACCATCTCCTCGGTGACGATCCCGGGGGCGGAGACCCCGACGAAGACGTCGGCCCCCTCGAGGGCGTCGGCGAGGGATCCTGTCTTCTCGCCGGGGTTTGTGATCTTCGCCATCTCCATCTTGGAGGGGTTCAGGTCGCCCCGGCCGGTGTGGACGATCCCGCGGCTGTCGCAGAGGATAAGGTCTTTGACGCCGAAGCTCATGAGGAACTTGGAGACGGCGACCCCGGCGGCTCCGGCCCCGCTGGTGACGACCCGGACCTCTTCGAAGCCCTTTGCCACCACCTTGAGGGCGTTGATGAGGGCCGCGGCCGTCACCACGGCGGTTCCGTGCTGGTCGTCGTGGAATATGGGGATATCCAGCTCCGCCTTCAGCCGGTCCTCGATCTCGAAGCAGCGGGGGGCGCTTATATCCTCCAGGTTGATCCCTCCGAAGACGGTGGATATCCTCTTGGTCACCTCCACGATCTCAGCGGGATCCAAAGAGTCTATGCAGATGGGGAAGGCGTCGACGTCGGCGAACTCCTTGAAGAGGATCGCTTTGCCCTCCATCACCGGCATCGCCGCCGCAGCGCCTATGTCTCCAAGCCCCAGGACCGCGGTCCCGTCGGTGACGACGGCGACGAGGTTTCCCTTGGACGTGTAATCGTAGATCAGCTCCGGATCTCTTTCGATCTCGCGGCAGGGCTCGGCCACTCCCGGGGTGTAGGCGAGGCTCAGATCTTCCCGCGTCCGGCAGGGAACCTTGCTCTTTATGGCGATCTTACCCCTTGATTTCCGGTGGAATTCCAGCGCATCCTCTCGAAGCGTCATCAAAATCTCCGGCCGCAGGTTCGCCTCCCGTCCACATAAGCCTATCCTGTCGATCTCCCCGCCGGGGGCCAAGAGATATAAACCAGAAGCTTGAAGATGAACCTCCGGAGCCGGGGTGGCAGAGCGGACTAATCTTCTCTCTCCCTGGAGTCTGAAGAGTCCAAACGCGGCAGGCTCGAGACCTGTTGTCCCTTCCGGGACTCTTGGGTTCAAAATGGAGGGGCGCGATAGCCCCCCCAGGAAAATCCCAACCCCGGCGCCAAATACCGTCCAAAAAGTTCATATCGCCGCTTCGCGTCTGCGGTGATCGCATACCTGATGACAACCATCAAAGAGGCAAATTTATGGCTCGATTTCCAGAGGCAGAAAACCGACTTCTCAACATGAAGATCTGCATGCGCTGCAACGCGCGTAACGCCATCCGCTCAACCCGATGCCGCAAGTGCGGCTACAAGGGGCTCCGGGTCAAGTCCAAGGAGAGCAGAGGGTAGACGAAGCTGGGGCTGATGGAATCATGATCGGTCCCGTCGAGGAGATGGTGGCAAAGGTCGTTAAGGCCGAGGGCGCTGCTCATCTCACCCTCATCGATCCCGACTCATCGAGCCCCGCCGATGCCGGGCTTATGGCAAAAGCGGCGGCAGAGGCCGGCACCGACGCCATCATGGTAGGGGGTTCCGTCGGCGCCGCGGGCCGCGCCCTGGAGGATACGGTCTTTGCGATCAAAGAGAGGTCTGGCCTTCCGGTGATCCTCTTCCCCAGCGGCGTATCGGGGCTCTGCTCCAACGCCGACGCCGTCTTCTTCATGAGCCTTTTAAACTCCAGGTCCGCGAGCTACTTGATAGAAAACCAGGCCCTCGGCGCGCCCCTGGTTTATAAGTATCACCTCGAGCCGATCCCCATGGCCTACGTCGTCGTGGAGCCCGGCGGCACCGTAGGATGGGTCGGCGACGCGAAGCTGATTCCGAGAAATAAGCCCGAGCTGGCCGCCGCCTACGCCCTGGCCGGAACCTACTTCGGGATGAGGTTCGTCTACCTGGAGGCGGGGTCGGGGGCGGAGGAGCCTGTTCCGAAGGAGATGGTGGCGGCGACGAAACGGGCGATAGGCAAAGCCCATCTCATCGTCGGAGGGGGGATCAGGTCCGGGGAGGCGGCTCGACGGCTCGTCTCCGCCGGGGCCGATATCATCGTCACCGGAACCGGGGTTGAGATGTCCGAGGACGTGGCGGCCTTCGTCCGGGAGATCAGATCGGCGATAAAACGGCGATGATATATCCCCTTCGATACATCATTTTGATCCGTCCCTATTGATGCATCATTTTGATCCGTCTCTATTGATGCATCATTTTGATCCCCCTCCTTTGATCCATCTTTTTATACCTCGTATCCAAATCCGGTACCATGCCCCCTTCGTCTAAGAGGATCGGAGAGTTCCTCTCCGGCCGCGGCCTCGACGGCTTCCTTCTCCTCGGCGACAGCCTCTGCAACCCCGAGATCTATTACCTATCCCGCTTCCTCGCCCCGGACCGCTTCGCCCTCCTGGCGGCGTCCTCTCTGTCCATACTGGTATCGGGGATGGAGGCGGGTCGGGCGAAGATGGAGTCGACCGCCGATGAGGTGGCCACCACCACCGATTACGGGATGAAAGAGAAACTGGCGAAATTCGACCGTCCCGAGGAGGCCTACGTCGCGGTTCTGAAGGAGTTCCTCCGGGATCACGGCGTCGAGAAGCTCGGGGTTTTTGGAGACTTTCCGGTGGGGGTCTATTCCGACCTCGCCGCCGACTTCGAAGTATCGGTCATGGAGAGCCCAGTATCGAGGTGGAGGGAGGTGAAGACTCCCCGGGAGATCGAGGCGATACGGTCCGCCCAGAGGGGCTGCCAGGAGGCGATGAAGGTCGCCGTCGATATGATAAGAAAGTCCCGCCCCTCTGGCGAGGAGCTGATCCTCGAGGGGTCGCCCCTCACCTCAGAGATGGTGAAGTCCTCCATCGATCTCGCCCTTCTCCGGGGGGGCTTTGAGGCTCCGGAGACGATCGTCGCCGGCGGCCCCGATGCCGCCGACCCTCACTACAGCGGCTTTGGACCTATTCCTCCAGACTCGCCGATCGTCATCGACATCTACCCCCGCTCCAAGAGGTATAGATACTTCGCGGATATGACCAGGACCGTCCTGCGGGGGGAGGCGGAAACCGAGGTCGTCGAGATCTATCAGGCGGTTCTCGCCGCCCAGGAGGCGGGGATCGCGGCGGTCAGGGCGGGGTCCTCGGGGAGGGAGGTCCACGCCGTCGTCTGTGAGGTCTTCCAGGAATGGGGCTACCCCGATGTGGAGGGGCGGGGCTTCATCCACTCCACCGGCCACGGGGTGGGGCTCGCCGTCCACGAGAGGCCTTCCCTGAGCGAGGTCGGCGGGGTCCTCGCCGAGGGGAACGTCGTCACCGTGGAGCCCGGCCTCTACTACCCGAAGCTTTGCGGCGTCCGCCTGGAGGACATGGTGGTGGTGAGGGTGGGGGGATGCGAGAACCTCACCGACTTTGAAAAGAGGCTTATCCTCTGAGATGAGAGGGATCAGAGATGGGTATGATCAGGGTGGGGTAAGATCAGAGAGGAGTACGATTTCATGGAATCTGAAGTGCTTGAGAAGTACAGGAAGGCCGGGGAGATCCTGGCAAAGGTTCGGGAAGAGGCGGCCTCCATGGTCGATGTCGGCGTCTCCATCCTTGAGGTGGCAGAGTTCGTCGAGGCGACGACCCGGGCCCTCGGCGGCGAGCCGGCCTTCCCCTGCAACATCTCCCGGGACAGGGTCGCCGCCCACGACACCCCCCGGCCCAGGGACGAGGGCGTCTTCGGCGAGGAGATGGTGAAGCTGGACATCGGCGTCCACGTCGACGGCTACATCGCCGACGCCGCCGTGACGGTGGACCTGGGCGGCCACCCCGACCTCGTCGAGGCCTCGGCGTCGGGGCTCGCGGCGGCGATCGAGCTCGTCAGCGCCGGCGTAAGCACGGCGGAGCTGGGGGCCGCCATCGAGGAGGCCATCAGGGGGTACGGTTACAGCCCCGTAGCGAACCTGACGGGCCACGGCCTCGGCCGCTACCAGGCCCACGGGGAGCCGTCGGTCCCCAACAGGGCCGTCGAAAAGGGGGTGGTGCTATCGGCAGGAGAGGTCATAGCCATCGAGCCCTTTGCAACGGACGGCGTCGGGAGGATCACCGAGGCCCCTGAGGTCGAGATCTTCTCCTTTGTCACCAAGAGGCCGGTGAGGTCCCCTGCGGCGAGGGCCCTATTGAAGCAGGTCCAGGAAAATTACTCGACCCTCCCCTTCGCCCGGAGGTGGCTCTCGGGAGAACGGATCGATTACGCCATCGGTCAGCTCCTCCGGGCGGGGATCCTCCATAGGTACCCCCTCCTCTGGGAGGCGCAGGGCGCCCTCGTCTCCCAGGCGGAGGATACGGTGATCGTCCTCGAGGACGGATGCGAGGTGACGACGCGGCAGAGGTGACAGAGAGAATGTAGTGACCTCCAAGTAGTGACCTTCAAGGCCGGGTCGGCGGCGGGGCCCCGAAGATCAGGAGTCTTCGCCGTCGTCCCCGGAGCCGTCGTCTTCTTTGTAGCTGTCGTCCCCGATCTGGGCGGCGGAGATGGCGTCGATCCCGTCGAGGAGCTCCGCCGTCAGGCAGTAGGGCAGGTCGCTATAGACCTCCTCCGGGAGGGTCTCCCCTCCGATGACCCTCGCCCCGATATCGCTCAGGACCGCCAGGGCCTCCTCCATCCGGTCGGCCTCCTCGGCGGCGACCGCCCTTCTCACCATCTCCACCAGGGGGGTCTTTCCGTCGTAGCCCCCGCCCATATAGCGCTGGCTTGAGATGAATACCGCGGTCAGGGCTGCGTTCAGGGATTCGAGCATCAGGGACGCGTCCTCTCCGAGGGATTCGTCCCTCTCGGAGACGATATCTCTGATCTCGTCGATGGCCGATATCGCATCCTCTCTGGTTATCGTCCCGTGTTCGCATCTCGCTATGACCTTGAGACAGGCCAATACGACGTCGTCCATGGCGTAGACGAAGACCGCGGCAGAAGGGTCTTCATCCGACTCCTGGAGGGTGAACCCGCTCTCCTTTATCTTCCTGATCCAGTTCTGCCAGCGGCCCCGGGTGTAGAACTCTTCTTTCATAAGATCCTCTCATCGGTAAGCGTCCAATAGAGCTACCCGTTCCAGCACGAGGTCGGGGATCCTCTCCTCGCCCACCGCCTCGATCTCTGCATCCCCGATCTCGAAGGCCTCCCTGACGGCAGCCCTGCTCCAGCAGGGGCCGTCACCGTCGACCTCTATGATATCGGAAGCATCCAGGGGCGTCCCGTTCTCCACAACCACCAGGGCGACCCGCCCGGTGACCTCTGATACCCCCAGGCAGAGCGCCCGCTCGATCTGCCTTTTGCCCGAGGCGTAGCGGAGGATCTCAAGCCCCAGGTCTTTGGCGACGTTCCTCTCCTCGGCGAAGGCCAGCAGCGCCTTCTCCGCGGCGAGGGCGGCGTGGCTCTCGCTGACGAGATAGGATGCGTCCATCGCCTGGATGAGGCAGCCGGTTGCGGCTGCCGCCTCCCTCAACGCCGCCAGAAAGGCCTCTTTCTCCCTTATCTTGGGTCTTCCAAAGATAAGACGAAGATCGCTCATCGACGGATGGTTCGGCGACGGAGTTTAAAAGTTTGCGGTCGTTCCATCGGGGAGGGCCGGGACGGGGGGCAGGAGAATTCTGAGATGGACGAAATATAGAAATAAGCTGGACCGGATTTTCCCTCCGGATATCAGCACTCCAGGGTGTCCCCGGCCTCCATGATCACCACTTCAGAGTCGCAGAGCGTCTCTGCCAGGTCCCGAAACTCTGCAGGGTCCTGACTTATCCCGGGCCAGGTGTTGTAATGCATCGGAACCGCCAGGTGGGGCCTTATCCAGCTGACGGCGACCGCCGCCTCCCTGGGCCCCATGGTGTACCTGCCACCGATGGGGAGGAGGGCGACCTGCGGCCGATATAACTCTCCCAGGAGCCGCATGTCGCCGAATAGGGCGGTATCCCCGGCGTGGTAGACCCGGATGCCGTCCTCGATTACAAAGCCGGCGGCATCCCCGCCGGGGGCCGGCGGATCGGTCAGGGTTATATCGGAGGAGTGGACCGCCGGGGTCATGGTGAAGAGGACATCTGCCGCCCGGAAGGAGCCTCCGATGTTCATCCCCTCAGATCTCACCCCCTTTCCGGCGAGGTATCTGGCCACCTCGGAGATCGCCAGGACCGGAGAGCCGGTCCGGCGGGCGATCTCCTCGGCGTCGCCGATGTGGTCTCTATGGCCGTGGGTTACGGCTATGATCTCCGGTTCGAGGTCGGTTCCGGGGGTCGGGGCTGCCGGGTTATCCCGCAGGTAAGGGTCCACCAGGATATTCATCGACTCGTGGAGCTGAAAGCAAGAATGAGAAAGCCAGGTTATCTTCATCTCCATCCACCTGGGACTGCCGCCATCTCTGGCAGGCGGCGGCTCATGAAACAGATATGGGAGAGCGGCGATCTGCCGCTCTCGGGGTCTCGGACGAGGACGGGTCTCAGACCAGTCCAGAACGCTGAAGTCTCAAGAGGTCGGAGGTGTCCAGCTTCTCTCCCTGTCTGAACTGGGTGAGGATCTCCTCGGCCTCCTTCCTGACCTCGGCCTTCACCTTGTCCTCCCTCTTCTCCCGGTTCTTTCTCCGTAGACCGGTGATGATCTTGTCGAAATCGCGTATCTCTCTTTGAGTCCTTATGAACTCTCGGTGCTGCTTGTCTGCCGCCTCCTGGGCCTTTACAAACTCCCGGTGGGCACCGTCGGCCTGGGCCCTCACCTGGTCGGCCTCTTTGAAGGTGGCGATCATCTTGTCGTGATATTCCTGGGCGAGCTCTGCGGACTTGGTGACGAGATCGTGGTACTCGGAGGCCTGGTCCCGGAGCTTCTGCGCCTCGTCGAGGAGGTCCTTCAGGACGTCGTTCTTCTCCATCTGCTCCTTTTTCGTCTTGAACTCGGCCCGGAGGGCTGCGATCCTATCGACGAGCTGCTTCTCCTTGTCGGGGCTTAAGACCTCGGTCTGCTGTTTGAACTCCATGTGGTCTATCTCTCGACGGAGTCCCCGGATGGATCGATCTCCGGTGAGGTTGTGCTTCTTTCTGATCTCGTCTATCTGAGCGTAAAGGTCGTTGGTCTTCTCGTTGTACTCGTCCCGGTTCTGTTTGGCGTCAGCCACGTTCTTGTTGTAGTCGTCACGGAGCGTCTTGAGCTCTTGGGCTTTGTCTATGAGCTCTTTGGTCTTCTTGTTCAGTTCGTTCCGCTCCGCAGCCCATTTGCTGGCTTCAGCGTTCAGTAGGCTTCGACTATCCTTATAGTCGATCGCCTCTTGCTTCAGCCGGGCCTTCTTTTCTTCCAATTCTGCCAGCATCCCCCTTTCGTCCTCCTTTTCCAGCACCTGGGCTGGTTTTCGTCACATCCCTACGGCACTATTCATCGTGGGGCAACATCGGCCTGCCATGCCCGATCCATCGACCCTTTCTTCTGGGAGATCTCAATAAAATCTCGATTTTCCCTGTCATCTGAAGATCATCTCAGCCGAGCTGCCGTGCGTCTGATCAAAAGATCGCCCTCTTCCAGCCTCATGGAACCAAAATAGAGCTCGAATTCAAGATCGACGTCGACGGGCATGTGCCTTTTTTTACTTTATCCCCCACGTATTAATCTTTTGGTTAGAAGAGGATCTCCCGGCCCCCGGACCGTCGCCCCTCCTCCCGGAGAAGTATCATCTCGCCGGGGATATCGCCCCGCCCGTCCGGGGAGATTTTCGACCCCGTCGTACCCCGGCACCCCTATCCTTATAGTCTCTTTCCCTGTTGCAGCTCCGGCAGATCTCGTCTCGGGATGCGGCTAATGGGGTCGACATCCGGCGGGCCCGTCGCGAAACCCGCCGCGAATCAATTCACCGACGATGGGGGGGGACGATATCGTCTGATTGGGGGCCGAGGACAGGACCGGCAGACGTCCCCGGAGGGCCGATCGGCCGGGAAGGGCGCAAGCTTCTCTTTTGGGGAGGGGGCGAAGAATGGCCGTGGAACGGCATGCGCGCCCCAGGGCGATGGACCTCACGCCGCTGACCCCGGGCCGGCGGCCTCCCGACCTCGCCGGGGCGGCGGCTGTGGGACCGATGGTGGCTGTGGGGCCGATGGCGGCGGCAAGATCCGCAGAGATGCGGCCTATATCGAGGATTCCGGAAAAAATACAGGTCAATAGGTGCCTAAAAGATCCGATTCGAACTCTTGGTAGATAACCGCACGATATCAAATTTCTCATCTCTATTTTCAAGCTCCGGGATGATGAGGTCCATTTCTGGCGGAGAAGAGATGATATATCCTAATTTTATATCGAAAATAGCCCTGATATATCGGCGATGAAGTTTCAGCGTCCCGGCAAAATCATCCGGGCGATATATCATGCGATCAACAGATTAAAATAGGTGGGTGGCGTTAGATTTATGCAAAGCTCTACTGAACTTAGTTTAGACGGAGGGAGTGATCTGAGAAAAGTAATATTCGCGATACTCGCCTTGTCGTTCCTGGTTGGGATGGCGGCGGCGCAATCTGATGTCCCAGACCGGAAAGGAAAGGGCTCCTACAACGTAACCTTCGACTTCGAGCAGTCCGTCCAGGGGAGCGGCTATTTCATGACCTACAGGTACATCCAGCTGCCTTCCCCCGGCACAGACCAGAAGGGTCCGATGTACAAGGACTACGCCCACGGGAGCGGGACGATCGACAACGAGATGATCATCAGCGCCGACATCATCGAGTACCTCCAGGATGTTGGCTGCTACCAGGAATGGGAGGCCTACTCCTGCATCATAGCGAGGGAGGACAACTCCATGGTCTACTCCCCGATGACCATGTCCTACGGGAACGGCTACTACGCCCGTAACCCGATCCGCTACGACTCCCTCCTGAAGGAGAAGACGGTCGTAAAGAACTACAGGCCCGTCACCATGATGCACCACCAGGTGGAGTACGCCAAGGCCGTGGACAAGGAGATCGACGTCATAGTCAAGGATAAATCGTATGTATACGAGGATCCGATCTATCAGGGCATAGGCTTCACCTCGATGAACATCACTGAGGATGTCACCGACGGTTACGTCCACATAGGTGTCCTCCAGGGTGAGCCCAACTCAATGAATCCCGATGTACCTTATGAGGGTTGGCAGAGCAAAAATTCCGCCTGGCGGAACCCCATGATCGAGATCGACGAGAACTACATCGGGACCTTCACCATCAACAAGAAGATGGCCCTCGACGTCCCCTACAAGCTCGTCGTTGAGGAGAAGGACTGGCTCAGCTGCTGCATAGGCGGGTGCGACTCGATGGAGCCCTGCGGCGTCTACAACCCCTGTGCGCCGTGCGTGGTGACCCCATACAAGGCACCGTCCGCTGCCACCAGCGAGAGCTACTTTGCGCCGACGATGAACGGCAACCTCTCTTGAACGGATCGGGGATATCCTCCCCGACCTCTTTTTCCCTTTTATATCACCTTATCAATCTTGCATCTCAATTCTCTCGCTTCTCCTCCCATCGTCCCGACCTTCTCGCCTCTGATCTAGAGGGTGCCGGAAAGGCTTAACCCTCTCTGCGGCCAGGGCTTACCATGCGGTTTGAGGAATGGGACCCGATATACCGGGAGATCCTGGAGGAGTTTCGATTCTCCCGCGACGAGGACGAAGAGGCGGCCCGGCTCCTGAAGAGCCTCCTATCGGGCAGGGTGGGGGATTTATCGATGGAGGACCTCGACTCCACCATCCGGGGAAGGCGGGTCCTGGTATGCGGGAACGGTCCTAGCCTGTCGCGGGAGCTGGAGGATGCCATGAGGGGCCGGAGTCGGCCCGAGCCCGCCGGGGGGGCGCAGACCGGCGGCCTCGTGGTCATAGCCGCCGACGGGGCGACGACTCCTTTGTTGGCGGCCGGCGTCATCCCCGACGTCATCGTAACAGACCTCGACGGATTTATCCCCGACATCATCGCCGCCAACCTGATGGGCTCGGCGGTGGTCGTCCACGCCCACGGCGACAACGCAGCGGCCCTGAAGGAGTACGTCCCCCGCCTAAAAAGGGTCCTGGGGACGACCCAGTCGGTCCCCCTGGAGGGGATCTATAACTTCGGGGGGTTCACCGACGGGGACCGGGCGGTCTTCCTCGCCCGCAGGTTCGGGGCGGAAGTGATCAGGGTAATAGGCTTCGATTACGACGATCCTGCCGTCACCCCCAAAAAGAGGATGAAGCTAGCCTGGGCGAAGAGGCTGGTGGCGATGGCGCTGCAGGACCCTTCCTCGCCGCCGATCTCCGATCCCTGACCGCCGATCACCTAACCGTAGATCGCCCAACTGTAGATCTCTCGACGCTATCTATCCGGGGCGTAGGCCTTCTCAGAGAGGGCAGCCTCCAGGGCCCTCATGGCATCCACCAGGACCTCGTCCCTTCGGCGGCCGGCGTCGATGACGACGAACCTCTCCGGCTCGCCCTTCGCCATCGTCTCGAAGTTCGCCGCGACCTCTCGCAGGAACGTCTCCTCCTCGAACTTATCGTGGCCCGTCGGTTGCGGGGAGGAGCGACCCTCTTCTATTCTCGATCGGCACCTCTCGAAAGCCAGGGCCGGATCGATGGAGAAGAGGATCGTCTTATCCGGCGGGACGGACCAGGGGCGGTGGATCTGCCTCACCCATTCCAGGGGGTGGGGGACGACCCCCCCGAGGGCTGCTGCCTGGTAGGCGGCCCTGGAGTCGGAGTACCGGTCCGAGATGACGACGGCACCCCGGGCCAGGGCGGGGACGACCGTCTCTCTCAGGTGGCGGGCGTGGTCTGCCAAGAAGAGGAAGAGCTCTTCGAGCCCTTCGAGCCCGCCGGCATCAACTGATCCGGACCCGCCGCCTTCCGCCGTCCTGGGACCCTTCAGCCTCTCCCTTAGGAGCCTGCCCTCCTCCCCATCCGTCGGCTCGGCGGTGAAGATAAACTCCCTCCCTCTGAAGGGCGGCCCCTCGCCCAGTTCGATCTGCCGGGCGATCTGGGCGACGATCGTCGACTTGCCGCAGCCGTCTATCCCCTCGAAGGTGATCAATATTCCCCTCATAGTATCATCGCCTGCCATCAGTATCCCCTGGTATTTAACGGGTGGCAGGATCGGGATAGAGCCGCAGACGACGAGATATCAAAAGAAGATGATTATTGGTATGTCGCCCGATGCTCTGCTAACTCTGAGGCCTCATCCTCGGAACGATCCGCTAGTCGGCTCAGTGACCCTCGCAGCGGGCTTATCTGTACCGCATCTGGGTTGTCTTGAGGTCATGGGCAGACGGTAGTCAGTATCTCCCCCAAGGACCTATCAACGCGGCTTTTGGTGTCGTTCCCCTTTTGCTCCGGCGGTCACTGCGATGGCGGACGCCTCGGCTCCCGCCGGTCCTCATAAGGGAACCCTGGATGTATAAGCAACTTAGTATATAAAGATGCTGGCATTCATCGATCCTTCCTCCCCCAAACCCCCCCCCCGGATCTCATATATTTTCGGCATAAACGCAAGGTTAGCAAAGGTTTAAGTCGGATTCGAGCGTTGAATAACTTCGGAGGTGTTTCATCTGGCTGATAACGTCTACGTGGTTGGCCATAAGAGTCCAGATACCGACTCTGTAGCAGCGGCGATATCCTATGCGAACCTGAAGAACCGGCTGGGGATGCCGGAGATTTACGTCCCGGCGGCGGCGGGGACCATCAACAACGAGACCAAGTTCGTCCTCGAGCACTTCGGCGTCCCGGTGCCGGAGACGATCACAGACGGGAAGGGGAAGAAGATCGTCCTCGTCGACCATAACGAGGTCGGACAGGCGGTAGATAACATCAAAGAGGCGACGCTGATGGAGGTCGTAGATCACCACAAGATCGGCGACATAACTACACCCAGCCCCATCTTCTTCCACAACGAGCCCGTCGGCAGCACCGCGACGATAGTCTCGGCGATGTACGACCAGTACAAGGTCCCCATCACCAGGGAGATGGCGGGCGTTATGATCTCCGCCATCCTGTCCGATACCGTCCTCTTCAAGTCCCCCACCTGCACCGATAAGGACAAGGCCGAGGTGGAGAAGCTCGCCAAGATCGTCGGGGAGGACTACATGCAGTACGGGATCGCAATGCTCACCGCCAAGAGCGACATATCTTCCAAGAACGCCCGCGATATCGTCAAGGGCGACTACAAGCACTTCGACTTCGCAGGGACGAAGGCCGGGATCGGTCAGATCGAGGTGATGGACCTCTCGGTTCTCGCACCAAGGAAGAAGGAGATCCTGGAGGATATGGAGAAGGTGAGGAAGGAGGAGGGTCTCAGCTTCGTTCTTATAATGCTCACCGACGTCATGAAGGAGGCGAGCGATCTCCTCTTCGTGGGAACGCCGGTCGATAAGTTCGAGAAGGCCTTCGACGGCAAGATGGAGAACAACTCCATCTACAAGAAGGGAGTCCTCTCGAGGAAGAAGCAGGTAATACCCCCACTGGAAGCGGCCTTCAAGTGAGGCGGCTCCCCCTCTTTTTATATTTCCTACCTGGACGGATGGACTTTTCTGCCTTTCATCCTCACCAGGGGCTTGGAGAGGTGCCTCCTTGCGGATGGCGGGACCTCGTAGAACCCCTCCTCGATCTCTCTACGAAGGGGGATCTTCACCTTTTCCCCGGCCAGGGTCTTGCACCTTCTGCACCGGTACCCCTGGCCCCGGCCGGCAGACTTCATCCTCCGGCGGCATGATGGGCAGGGGGGCGCCTCCTCCACCGCCATCTCGGCGAGGGAGACGACCTCCATCTTTTCGAGGTTGACCGTCCCCTTCTTGACCGCCCCGTAGACCTCGACGAGGTCTCCAGGGGAGAGGGACCTAACCAGATCCCTGAAGTTCTTCGTCGGCTCGAAGGCGGCGCATCTGATGGAGGCGTCTTCGTCCTCGGCCTTGAGGGAGAAGAAGATGTGTCCTCCCTCGATCGCCACAGGTCCCTCCGACACCACTCCCCGGAGGCGGTAGCTTCTCTCCTCGACGACGCCGGCGATATCGCCCCGGCTGATGTGGGCGTCGGTCCCCTGGTTGGTCCTGTATATCACCATCCTCTCGAAGGGCTCGGCCCGGATCTCCTCCAGCGCCTCCCTCAGGGTTCCTGGGTCCTCCCCCCGGATCCCGAAGAGGACCGGGTCATTTGAGTGGGGGGCGAAGACGACCTTTTTGTGGTGGTGGTCGACGGTATCCCACGTCCTCGGGTATGTCAGCTCGTCGGCCCTCCAGACCGACTCCTCGTCGATCGCCCGGGGGGTCCCCCATCTCTTCTCCTCCCGATAGGCGAGGAGTTCGTAGGTCTCGTCGGGGAAATATGCGCCGATGGCGGCGAGGGCCCCCACGAGCCCCTGCCGGTTCTTGAAGGACCGGGACCAGAGGCCGAGCCCCTCGATGACTTCTACGGCCTCTGTGACCTCCAGAATCTCATGAAGCGCCCTCCGGTAGAAGCCGGAGAGTTCCGGCGGCACCTCTTCAGCCACCACGAGGCCGGGGTTTGTCTTCGGTCCCGTGAAGTCGGAGAGCTCCAGAAGGGTCGCCAGGGCGATCTCTTTAGCCTTTTCTGGCAGGTCCGTATCGAGGGAGAAGGCGATGGCGGCGTTCCCCCTCGTCTTGAACTCGACGGATGGGTTGAGCCTGACGAGCTTCGGGAAGCCCACGATCTCGCCGATCTCTCTGAGCCTCTCCATCATCACCGCGGCCAGGTAAGTGGTGCAGAGCCCCTCCTGCGAATCGGTATCGTCTACCCCTATGCTGATCATCGTGGTGAACCTTTAAATAACGGCTGAGCTGAAACATGTATAATGATGAATAAGGAGTTTCTGACCGACCGGGTCGCAGATCTTCTGGCCAGGTCGGGGTTCTCGGTATCAGACCGGTGTTATGTGAGGCCGAGGAGCTTCGACCTGGCGGCGAGGCGAGGCGGCCTTCTCCTTATTCTGAAGATCCTCTCCAACATCGACGGCCTCAACGAGAAGACCGCGGTAGAGATTCGTCGCCTCGCTAAATACCTTTCGGGAAACCCTCTCTTGATCGGGGAGAAGACGAGGGATCACAGCCTCGAGGGGGGGGTCGTCTACTTCAGATACGGCGTTCCCACCGTTAGCCCCACCACCCTGATGGACTGGATCGCGGAGGAGATACCTCCCTTCGTCTACGCAGCTCACGGGGGGCTCTACGTCAAGATCGACGGCGGACTATTGAGAAAGCTCCGGCTGGAGAGCGGGATATCCCTGGGCGCCCTAGCCTCGGAGCTCTCCGTCTCTCGCAGGACGGTCAGCAAGTACGAGATCGAGAGCATGGACACCACCATCGAGATCGCCCTGAGGCTCGAGGAGCTCTTCGGCCAGGAGCTGATAAAGCCGGTGGAGATCCTGGAGTCGGCGAGCCCCTTGGCCGGAGAGCAGGGGTTGATCGACGACAAGGTTCTCAGCCATCTCGCCCAGATCGGCTTCGACGTCTTCCCCACAGTCCAGTCACCCTTCAACGCCATCACCCAGAACAAGGCGCTGGTGGTCCTGACGGGCGTGGGCAAGCTCTCTCCCACCATGATGAAGAAGGCGAGGCTTATGAGCAGCCTCTCCATCATCACCAAGACCCGGTCGGCGGTGATCGTCGACGGCGAGACGAAGGTCGAGCGGGTAGAGGAGACGGCGGTCATCGAGGCGAGAGAGCTCGAGCTGATCGACAAGACGAGCGAGTTTGCAGACCTCATGTCGGAGAAGCAGGATCGATGATCTGTTCGGCTCTCGAATCCGCTCCTCGATCTCAAAGGAATTTTTCTCGCAAGGAGCCGCCTGTGACATCAAGTTTGCCCGAGCGGCTTAAGGAGTCGGGGAAGGTCTTCGTGGTGGCGGTGGCGGGAGACAGCGGCTCCGGCAAGACGACCCTCTCCAGGGGGATCAGAAGGCTCCTGGGCGAGGACCTCGTCTCCACCTTCAGCATGGACGACTATCACAGCCTCGACAGGGAGGAGAGGAGGGTTCTGGGGATAACACCCCTCCACCCGGAGGCGAACCGCTTCGACCTTCTGGCCGATCACCTGGGAGCCCTGCGGCGGGGGGAGGAGATCGATAAGCCCGTCTACGACCACTCCGATGGAACGATCAAAGGGCCCGTCGCCTATAGATCGGCTCCCGTCCTCATCATAGAGGGTCTCCACCCCTTTTACACCCCGCAGCTTCGGCAAGAGA
Source organism: Methanothrix harundinacea (assembly GCA_002506535.1). Lineage (GTDB taxonomy): Archaea > Halobacteriota > Methanosarcinia > Methanotrichales > Methanotrichaceae > Methanocrinis > Methanocrinis harundinacea_B. Next base: position 22,597 of record DAXT01000024.1, on the reverse strand, counting down.
TCGACCTTTCGATCTTCGTCGACCCGAGCCGCACCGTAAAGCGACGGTGGAAGATCAAGCGGGACTGCATCGATCGAAACTACGAGCAGGAAGCGGTGAAAAGAGAAATCCTGGCGCGGGAGGCCGACTACAAGCTCTACGTCGACGTCCAGAAGATTTACGCTGAGGCGGTCGTCAAGATCGAGGAGTCGAGGCTTCCAGCGCCTCTTATGGCAAAGACGCCAAAGGATAGGTACTCGGTGAGGCTCATCCAGGAGGTGATGGAGTCGGTGCCTTCCCAGGTGGAGCTGAAGATCGACCTTTCGGCTATCTATCGTGAGGCGGAAGAGGAGTTCTCCATCGCATATCAGCGGGACGACTACTACGGCAAGAGGGTCTGCGTCCTCACCATCGACGGCGAGCTTCCCAGCTCCATGATCGAGGGGCTGGAGGAGAAGCTCTCCGCCCTCATGGGGTCCAGCACCCCGATCTGCGACCGGTCCGGCGGCGGAGTCGTCACCTCCACGGGGATGGTCCAGATCCTCTTATGCTGGCGGCTCCTGGAGAAGCTCCAGGTCCATCTGGCGGATCTCGAGGGCTGAAAGGTCTTTCTGCCCCCTTCGGCCAGAGAACCCGTCAGTCGATCCTCTTGAACTTATCCCCTTTGACGCCGCAGACGGGACACCTCTCGGGAGGGACCTTCTCCGCCGTCATCCCGCAGACGGGACAGACGTAGTAAGGGCTGCTCTCCACCCCCCGCGACTCCAGGTTCTCCATCATATCGTGGTAGAGACGGGCGTGGATCTCCTCGACGTCGTTAGCGTACCTGAAGGACCTCTCGGCAGCCTTATCCCCCTCGGATCTTGCGGTGTCGATCATCCCCGGGTACATCTCCTTGAACTCATGGGTCTCCCCTGCGATCGCCTCCCGGAGGTTCTCCTTCGTCGCCTTGACCTTATTCATCGCCTTGAGGTGGTTTTTCGCATGGACCGCCTCCGCCTCGGCGGCGGCACGAAAGAGCCTTGCAGCCTGGGGATAGCCCTCTTCGTCCGCCTTCTCGGCGAAGGCCTGGTACATCCGGTTCGCCTGGGACTCTCCGGCGAAGGCCTCCTGGAGGGAATCTTCTGATCTTGTCATGATCTCCACTTTTCTGGCCCATTCGATAAAAAGGGTGTGGAAGGCCGGGCCGATCGGCTGGCTCGTCCCTCGTCCACCGTCTCTTATCCTTCAGGTTCGTCAGGCGGGTTCGGCAGAGGGGATGTCGGCGTTGGAGCTGCTTCGGACGGTGCTTCTGCCTCGCTGGCGGATCTCCCGCCGAAGTAGAAGCCGACGATGGAGGATATCGCCCCCGTGAGGATGAGAAGGACTTCCTTGACTATTGAGGTGTCAATTATCGGACAATAGATCAGAAGGTAGACCACGGCAACTCCCAGAATCACGATTATGCTGTTTGCCATCGCCGCCCTCACACTTCCCTCGACGCCGATAGGCTTCATGGTGGTGTATTCTTTGATCAGCCTCGCCGTCTCTTTCTCGCTACGCGGCTGCTCTCTCGCCAACAGGTCCGAGAGGACTTTCTGCCTCTTTCCGTAATAGTGGTACGCTCCAAAGATGTTTCCTGCCACGATAACAAAGGGAACAGCCGCTACAATAAATACTATAAATAAGAGCGTCCCCGTACCAGGCTTATCTTCAGAGCCGCTTTTATCGGGTATTTCCTCGTTTACGTTGCCCGCCGCTTCCGTCTTCTCCTCTCCTGAACCGGTCTTATCGTCCACTTTTCCTGTGGTGCTTTCCGTTTCTTCAGTCGCATCGTCTTGTGGTTCCATCGTATCGTTCTGTGAAACCCCCTGGATGGACAACGCCATCAGTACGATCAAAGCCAGGATGACCAAGCGTCCTGCAGGTTTTGAAGCTCTCATATTTTACCACCTATAGAACTTGTTAGTTCGTTCTTATCAATATTTAAGTTTTCGATTAAGTTTGAAGTGTTTGTTCTTTCGTCTCCTCGGCTCGGAAGGTCAACTCAAAACTCTTTAGTATATGGCAGCCGAAAATGCCCTCCATGCTCACCATCGAAGAGGGGAGGCGGGCCGTCGCCCTGGCGAGGGACGCCCTGACCGCTTATGTCGAGAATAGAGAGCGGATCGCCCCCGACGGGCTCCCGCCATCTTTCCAGGAGAAGGCCGGGGTCTTCGTTACGCTGCACGAGGACGGCGATCTGCGGGGCTGCATAGGCTACCCCGAGCCGGTGATGGTCCTCGGCCAGGCGATAGTCGACTCTGCGATAAACGCCGGCGCCCGCGACCCCCGTTTTCCCCGGGTCAGGCCCGAGGAGCTTTCCAAAATCGAGATCGAGGTGACGGTCCTCACCCCGCCGAGGCGCTACGACGTCAGAAACCGGGACCTTCCGGAGGCGGTCAGGATCGGGGAACACGGCCTCATCGTCCGCAAGGGCATCTGGTCGGGGCTCCTCCTACCCCAGGTGGCGACGGAGTGGGAGTTCGACCCGACGGACTTTCTATGCCAGACCTGTCTGAAGGCAGGCCTGCCCCCGGACTCCTGGATAGACGAGGAGACGGAGGTCCTCTTCTTCGAGGGTCAGGTCTTCGCCGAGGCGGCCCCCGGCGGCGAGGTGGTGGAGAAGGGGCTTGAGAGCTGCTCCTGAGGTATCCGGCTCTCAGGGGGGCTATCCGGCCCTCTCTCTCTTTCGTCCTCTTCTTTAGTCTTCTTATTTCTTCTTCGTACTTTTCTTAGCCTTCTCTTCTTCCCGCTCCATCGCCTCCTTTGCGAGCCTGATGGCGCAGAGCTCGTCGCACATGGTGCAGGTCTCTACGTCGACGCCCCGCCGGTGGCGGATCTTCCTGGCGATGGCGGGGTTTATGGCGAGGTCGAACTGGGCGGGCCAGTCGAGGTCCCTGCGGGCGACGGCCATCTTCCTGTCCCATAGGCGGGCCCGGTCTCTCACCCCGGGCTTTGTGAGGTCGCAGGCGTGGGCGGCGATCCTGGTGACGACCGTCCCCTCGAAGATGTCCTCCTTTGTAGGAAGGTCCAGGTGCTCGCTGGGCGTCGTCGCGCAGAGGAAGTCGGCGCCGCTCATCCCGGCGATGACCCCGCCGATGGCGGCGGTGATGTGGTCGTATCCGGGGGCGACGTCGGTGACTATCGGCCCCAGGAGGTAGAGGGGGGCGCCGTCGGTTAGGTATTTCATCGCCTTTACGCTCGTCTCGATCTCGTCGGCGGGGACGTGCCCCGGCCCCTCCACCATCGCCTGGACCCCGGCCCTCCTCGCCCGGTCGACGAGCTCGCCGAGCATGATGAACTCCATGTACTTCGCCCGGTCGCTGGCGTCCTCGATGCAGCCGGGGCGCAGGCCGTCGCCCAGGGACAGAGTCAGCTCGTGCTCTCTTGCTATGTCCAGGAGGTGGTCGAACTCGGCGTAGTAGGGGTTATCCTCCCCGGTCTCGCTCATGTATTTGAGGGTGAGGGAGCCCCCCCGGCTGACGACCCCCATGATCCTATGGCTTGCCTTCAGCCTCTCAAAGGAGTTCAGATTGACCCCGACGTGGACGGTGACGAAGTCGACGCCGTCTTTCGCCTGCCGGACCAGGGCGTCGAAGAGCCCCTGGCTTGTGAGATCCCCCGCCACCTCCGCCTGGTATATGGGGACGGTCCCGACGGGGATCTTGACGGCATCAAGGATACGCCGCCTTATCTCGTCCAGGTCGCCGCCGGTCGATAGATCCATGACGGTGTCGGCCCCCGCCTCCATCGCCACCACCGCCTTCTCCACCTCGGCGTCGGGGTCGGCGAGCCCCCGGGACGACCCCAGGTTCAGGTTGACCTTGGTGGTGAGGGTCTCGCCGATACCGATGGGGTCGATCTCTCGGCGGACGTTTCTCGGGATGACGGCCCTGCCCCGGCCTACGAGGCGGGCGAGCTTATCGGGGTCTACCCCCTCCCTCCGGGCGACGGTCTCCACCTCGGGGGGGATCTTCCCCTTTTTCGCGTCTTCGATCAGAGTCATGATACCAACCGGCCGATATATTTAAGGAACGGCATTGATCTTATGGGGTGACTTCTTTGGTGGAAGTGCATAAGGTTAACGGCGTCGGCCCCTCCCACGAGGGGAACGTCTTTTTGATCAAAGACGAGGTGGCGGTCCTCATCGATGCGGGTAGAGACGCTTCAGCGATCCTCGATAACGTCCGGGGGCTGATCGATCCCGGGGAGATCAAGTTAATCATCCTCACCCACTGCCACCACGACCACACCGCCGCGGTCCCCGCCCTCAAGGCGGCGACGGGGGCGAAGGTCCTCATCGGGGAGGGGGAGGTCTGCGACCTGGGCGACGACGTCGCCACAGGATCCTACCGGTACGCAGAGGATCCGGCGGAGTTCGAAATCGACGGGACCCTGGAGGAAGATGACGTAATAAACCTCGGGGATTGGGCGCTTTCGGTCATCGTAACCCCGGGCCACTCCCCCGGTTCCATCTCTTTATACGAGCCGAGGGCGAGGGTCCTCTTCTCCGGGGACACCCTCTTCCCCTCCGGGAACATCGGTAGGACCCGCCGATCGGAGGAGGCGGTGAGGGACCTGGTCAGATCCGTCGAACGGCTCGCGTCCCTCGACGTCCTGGTCCTCTACCCCGGCCACATGGAGCCGACGGACGATAAGGTGAACGAGCAGATAAAGACGAGCCTCGCCTTTGCAAGGTCGATCCACTGATCCGGGCCGGACCGCCGTCTATTTTTGGCTTGCCGGGGGAATGGTCTGATCATGCTCGACGACCTCTTCGATCTCGTCTTCCTGGCCGGATTTCTCGCCGCCTCCCTGATCCGGGTATACTGGCTGAAGAGAACCCCCTCCTGGTGGCGGTCCCCCTCGCAGGTCGCCGATAGCCGCGAGAGAAAGCAGGACCGTCCCCTCATGCTCCTCACCACCGCCGGGATGATCGTCGTCCCCTTCCTCTACCTCTTCACATCGAGGCTCGACTTCGCCGACTACAGCCTTCCAGCGACGGCAAGCCTCGTAGCCGGCTCCCTTGGCGCCGCCCTCTTCCTCCAGGCGCTCCTCCTTCTGTGGCGGTCCCATGCGGACCTCGCCGGGAGCTTCTCGCCGGGGCTTCAGATCCGAAAGGATCACAGGCTTGTCACCACCGGAGTCTACGAGCGGGTCCGCCACCCGATGTACGCCGCCCACCTCCTCTGGGCGACAGCCCAGCTCCTCCTCCTCCACAACTGGATCGCAGGCCCCGCCTTCCTGGTGGCGTCACTCCCCCTTTATATGGCGCGGATTCCCAGGGAGGAGGAGATGATGGAGGAGAGATTCGGCGATGAGTATCGCAGGTACGCTGAGAGGACGGGGCGGGCCTTGCCGAGGCGGCGGGGATAGGGCGGCCGAGGCTTGTTGCCGCGGTCCCGGCTTCAAAGATATTGTTTAATATTATATTAATATATAAAGGACTGATGATCAACGGACCAAAAAATAGGTCCCTAAACGAAGCCGTATGTCGCTGCAGTGGCATAGGAGACGAGAGCCTCTGATTTCCTGCCAAGAGCTTCCAGGGCAACGCCTCTGTTATTCCAGGCGGTGGCATATTCGGGATAGAGCCTGATGGCCTCTTCAAAAGCCCTGATCGCTTCCTCGTACCTGCCCAGTCCATCGAGGGCAACGCCTCTGCTATTCCAGGCAGCTGCAAGCTCGGGATAGAGCCTGATGGCTTCGTCAAGAGCCTTGATAGCTTCATCGTACCTGCCTTGGCCATTGAGAGCAACGCCTTTGTTCAACCAGGCATCGGCATTCACGGGATTGAGCCGGATAGCGTTGTCGAAAGCCAGTATCGCAGCGGCGTGATTGCCCTGGTTATTGAGGGCGACGCCTTTGTTCAGCCAGGCGTCGGCATGCTTGGGATTGAACCGGATCGCCTTATCGTAGGCCTTGATCGCTTCGTAGTACTTGCCTTGTCTATTGAGAGCAGCGCCTTTGTTATACCAGGCGTCAGCATATTCAGGATTTCGCCGTATCGCCTCGTCAAAAGCCCGAATCGCTTCGTCGTACCTGCCCTGTTTGCAGAGAGAAACGCCGTTGTCATTCCAGATGTCGGCAAGCTCGGGATCGTGTCGGCCTGACCTGCATTTTTGACCTCCCAAGATCCGATCGAATATAGCCACGATTTTATCCTCCCATATCAAAATCTCGTTTCTTGATGGAAAATATTGCGGTCGTCAAACACCATCCTCTGGCCGGGCTGCTTTTTCTCTACCTAACCAGACAATACAGAGGTATCAAGGACCCATCCCCTCTGCAGCCCTCGTAAGCCACCGCCTCACCGTCCCCGGCCAGACGCATTTAAATATTTTATCCTATTTATCAGTGGCCGTCTCATAAGAGGCCGAAGAGCTTTCCCAGGAAGAAGATGTAGAATATCACCAGCAACCACCCTTCCCAGTGGGTGATCTCCTTATCCCATATTATGACGAAGTATAGTAGGGTGGCGACGATCATCATCGGCATGACGAAGCCGGTTATCGTCTCCGGGATGACGAGGGTCCCAAAGAGGGCCGAGATCCCCATGATGCCGAGGGCGTTGAAGATGTTGGACCCCAGGACGTTCCCTATGGCGAGGTCCGGCTTGTTCATGGCGGCGGCCCTGACGCTCACCATCAGCTCCGGAAGGGAGGTCCCCAGGGCGATGGCGCCGGCAGCTATGATCTCGGTCCCTAGGTTCATCATCTCAGAGAGCCTGACCACAGAGACGATGGTGTAGTTGGCTCCCAGGTAGAGGAAGAAGATGCCCAGAATCAGCTTCATATAGACCAACATATCGAGCTTTCTCTTCCTCCGGCGGACGATCTCCCCCTCAAGGGACCTCGCCCTCACCTCGTCTGCCACCCTCTCTGCCCTGACGATGTAGGCCAAATAGACCAGGAGGAAGGCGATGCTGAGGAGGGCCTCGGGGTAGCTGTAGACGCCATCCCAGACCATCAGAGTGAGGAGGGCCGCCGAGCCTATGACGAGGGGCAGATCAACGTTGGCGAGCTCGTAGCCGGCAACCATCTTCTTTCCGACGATGGAGGAGATGCCCAGGACGAGGAAGATGTTCGTCACGTTCGAGCCCATGACGTTCCCCACAACGATCTCCGGAGAGCCTTTCAAGACCGCCAGGATTGAGGAGACCAGCTCCGGGGTGGAGGTCCCGACGGATATGATGGTCACTCCGACGATGAAGGGCGATACTCCCAAGCTGATGCCGATCCTCTCGGCGGAGTCTGTGAAGATATCCGAGGCCTTCACCAGGACTGCGAGGCTTGCCAGGAAGACCAGAGGCCAGAAGAGGATGGAGAGCATCGTCCCCCCATGGATAGAACCATTTAAATCGTTTGCCCGGATTGGAGGGGCCGGTGACGTCCACCGGCCCCCGCCCCTCTTACTCGCTTTCGGATTAAGAGCTTAGAGAGCTATGATAGTTCCCCTTCGCATCTTCATAACTCATATCGCCCCGGTTGCCTCTTTTGGATTCATAGTAATGATGAGGTCTTCTAAAAGACGAGGTCTTCCAGAAGGATCTTCAGGCCTATCCCGATCAGAATAACACCGCCTACGATCTCGATCCTATCCTCGAAGAAGCCTGCGAAACGGTTGCCGATGTAGACCCCGAGAAACGAGAGGACGAAGGTGACGATACCGATCACCGCCACCGGGAGTAAGATCGGGACCTCGAGGAAGGCGAAGGTTACACCGACGGCCAGGGCGTCGATGCTGGTGGCGACGGCCAGGAACGTGAGGACCCGAAGGTCCAGGAGGTTTGCCACCCGCTCTCCCGGCTCCGCCGTCACCGACCCGTGGATCATCCTTCCCCCTATCAGCGTCAGAAGGCCGAAGGCTATCCAGTGGTCATATCCGGTGACAAAGTCGCTGAACTCGGACCCGCCAAACCAGCCGATTACTGGCATGAAGGCCTGGAAGGTGCCGAAGAAGAAGGCGGCTTTAAAGGCTATCTTGAGCCTGTCGCGGGTGACCGTTACGCCGCTGGTCACCGATACCGCAAAGGCGTCCATGGCGAGGCCGAGGGCGATCAGAAGGGTGGATATGCCGTCCATGAGGATTTCCAAATAGCAAAATCTGCGGCTGCCTATAACCTTTGTCGTCAAAATTCGAACCCCTCGCAGGACCTCCGCTTGGGGTCGAAGTGGAAGCCTGCAAATCTGAAGCAGTAACGCTGGAAGGCCTCGCCTGGGAGACGAGGGAGATGGGCGGATCGCAGAAGAGCCTAAAGGGAGGGCCGAAATTACAATATTAATCAGTCAGAGATCTTTAGCCGTCCGCTAATTATATCAAAATAATTATATAGTTGTGAGCTGTGCCGCTCACAACTACCGTGTATAGCTGAATTGCCACCAACCAGACTTGGGCCCAACTTCGCCACCGGGTCCGATGGCCCAAACCCTCCATCTACCTGGCTGGGCGCCCACAAAGCTGAACGAGTAAGTCGTACCTTCTATCCCAGGGACTACCTTCCAGGTCTTTCCCACATCGGTACACCATTTGTTGGACTCGCAGCAATGGTAGCAATCGATCTCCACCGTGTAGGAGGCTGCACCAGATACGGGCATCCATTGGAGCGTAGTATCGCGAGGATAGTGGTTGAATACCTCATTATTCTTTGGCGCGAGCTGGGTTGGAGCCACAAGAGCTGTGGTTGTGATAACCGGAGTTCTCGCAAGGCCTGCGAGGCCTGGAGTTGTGAGAACTGGAGTTGCAGGAGCACGGGCGAAGGTGTACTTGCTGGCGTAGTTGGTTCTTCCGCTGGAGTCGGTGAACTCACTGAGGGATATGACATCCAGGCGGCTTCCAGAAAGGGTCAGGACCAAGGTGGTCTTTTTGAAGCTTTCCGGAAATACCGCCAGGACGGCGTTGGCATCATTGATGAGGTCTGAGCCGACGGATGGGGCAAAAGCAACGCCCTTGGCGGTACCCCAATCACAATCGGTGGGGTGGCACTTTCCCCAGGCTTGAACCGCGACTTTGGAGCCAGAGACATCCACCTTGAGTTTGGTAATGCCTGAAGTCCCTGAATCGACATTCGTCCAGGTTCCTTGAAATTGTGCGAGGCTGGCTGAGGCGCCGGAGATAAACAGTACGCCAAAAACCAGAGCAACTGCAAAGACTATCCCTTTTTTCATACCCATACCTCTCAGGGGGCGGATGAAAGCACCCTTATACTTAATTGTCATTGTTGTTGTCATTAATGATTATTCAATCCTTCGGTGAGATGGTTCGGTTCTGAAATCATGAATGTTCAAATCCAAAAAGTTCATAGGCTGGTGATGGCGACCGACCCCGCCTTCCCGGCGGCGTCATTCCGCCTCCGAGCCGCTCCGATCCCCCGGGAGGTGGAGATGATGAGGGGCGAGTTCGGCGAGGAGCGCCCCAGCTCCCCTCTTGCTCACTTCCCCTACCTCCCCACCGGCACCTGGATCTCCGTCACCTGCTCCTCCGGCGGCATCGCCTCTCCCCATTTGACGTAGACCTCCCGGGCCGCGTCTTTGGGCTGAAAGCCGTTCGAGAAGACCCAGCCGAAGAGCTGGCCGTAGGCTTCTTCGAGGTTGGTGTAAGGCCCCTCCACCGTCAGGTATGCCACATCCGCCTCTGCCAAGACCTCCACCGCCGCGCCGCCTTCGGCGACCTCGGGCGTCTCGGCCGCAACCGGCATCGCCACCTTGAACCGCACCTCCTCAGGGGAGACGGAGGCGGGGTCGTCGTAGTATAGGGCGATCCCCATCGGCGAGCCCGAGAGGGGAGGGATCGACTTTTTCGCCATCCAGGCGGCCAAATCCTCGTAGGCCTTCGGGACGGTGACGGAGAAGGGGAGGCCCTTTCCCCAGAGGCTCGCCACCCTCATGGCGGGGACGCTCTTCATATTGATCTCGTATCGGGACATATCGGCACCTTCAAAGCTGATCTGGAGAAGATCTATTTTCTTAAAAGGTTGTTGATCGCGCCGGTCGATGAGCCTTCCTCGAACCATGCCCGAACCATCCTTCTAACCATCACCGAACCGCCCGGAATCTCGCTTCCAAACAGATATATCGGTGGAGACCATCCTCCGAGCAGGTGTTGGAATGGTGGAAGTCCACAAGGTCTCAGGCTCGCCCTTCGACGGGAACGTCTACCTGATAAAAGACGAGGTCCCGGTCCTCATCGACGCCGGGATGGACCCGGAGCCGACGCTGCGTAAGATCCGAAAGTTCATCGACCCGGAGGATATCGAGATGATCATCCTCACCCACAGCCATCACGACCACTCCGGCGGAGTCGTCAAGCTGAAGGAGGCGACGGGAGCGAGGGTTCTGATCCACGAGGAGGAGGCGGGCTTCCTCGGCGACGACATGGCGACCGTAGCCTACCTATTCGGCCTCTCGGCCCCGGAGCTGAAGGCCGACGGGGTCCTGAACGAGGGGGACGTCCTCGACCTGGGGGAGTGGAAGCTGGAGGTGATGCACACCCCGGGCCACTCGCCGGGGGGGATCTGCCTCTATGAGAGGAAGGCTCGGGTCCTCTTCTCCGGGGATACCGTATTCCCCCAGGGGTCCATCGGGAGGACCGACCTTTATGCCGGATGCGGCCCCGACCTCGTCAGCTCCATCGAGAGGCTGACGGCCCTGGAGGTCGAGGTACTCTACCCCGGCCACATGGAGGTCGTCAGCGGGGAGGTGGGCCGCCAGATCCAGGCGAGCCTGCGGTTTGCGCGGAGCGTTCTATGATCAAAAGAGAGAGCGATGAAAAAATGAAGATGAATATGAAGATGGGCGCAGAAAATTCGATATCCGAGCTGTCGGGGGCAGAGAGGACCGCCCGGATCGTAGAGCTGGAGAGGGGGTCGGTGATCCAGACTTACACGCGCCAGCCGATCCTCCTGGTCCGGGGTGCGGGGGCGAAGGTCTGGGACGCCGAAGGGCGTGAGTACATCGACTTCGTCGCCGGGGTCGCCGTCAACACCGTCGGCCACTGCCACCCTGCCGTCGTCGAGGCGATCGCCCGGCAGGCGAAAGAATTGATCCACACCTCGAATTTATACTACACCGAAAACCAGGTCTTCCTCGCTGAGGAGCTGAAGACCCTCACCGGTATGGATCGGGCCTTCTTCTGCAACTCCGGAGCCGAGAGCGTCGAGGCGGCCCTGAAGCTCGCCAGAAGGGCGACGGGCAGGTCAAAGATCGTCGCNNAAGGCCGTCTATCGAGAGCCCTTCCGCCCCCTCCAGGAGGCGAAGTTCGTTCCCTTCGACGACCCCGGGGCTCTGGCTGCGGTGGTCTCGGGGGAGACCTCGGCGGTCATCCTGGAGCCTGTCCAGGGGGAGGGGGGCGTCAACGTCCCCAGCCCGGAGTACCTGAGGGCGGCCCGCCAGATCTGCGACGACGCTGGCGCTCTGCTCATCCTCGACGAGGTCCAGACCGGGTTTGGTCGTACTGGAAGATGGTTTGGAAAGGAGCACAGCGGGGTGATGCCAGACGTCATGACCCTAGCCAAGGGGATCGCCGGCGGCCTTCCCATGGGAGCGATGCTGGCGGCGGAGTCTGTCACCGAGATCTTCCAGAGGGGCGACCACGCCTCCACCTTCGGCGGCGGTCCGCTGGTCTCCGCGGCCGCCCTCGCCTCCATCGGGGCGATCAAGAACGAGAGGCTGGTGGAGCGGTCGGAGGAGATGGGCCGATACCTTCGATCGAGGCTGGTCGAGGAGATCGACGCCCGCGAGGTCAGAGGCCTCGGCCTGATGGTGGGTGTCGAGCTTGAGGCGAGCTGCCCAGAGATCGTGAACCGTGCTCGTGAGCGAGGCGTACTCCTCAATGCAACGAGCGAGCACGTCCTCAGGATGGTCCCGCCCCTCGTGGTGGGAAGAGAGGAGATCGACCGCGTGGTGAAGGTCCTTGGAGAGATACTCGAAGAACCTTAGGCCCTGCTTGGAGCGGCTGAAGCCCTACGTCGCCGGACGGGGGATCGGCGAGATCGCGGCGAAGTATGGCCTTCCACCAGACGAGATCGTGAAGCTCGGGTCCAACGAGAACCCCTACGGCCCGAGCCCCCGGGTCTATGAGGCGATATCCTCTGCAAGGCCCGAGAGGTACCCCGAGCCGGTGCGGCTCGTCGAGGCGATGGCGGAGTACGCCGGGGCGGCCCCCGAGAATGTGCTCATCGGGGCGGGGATGGACGGCGTCATGGATACGTTAACCCGCCTCTTCCTCGACCCCGGGGAGAGGACCGTCATCTTCACCCCCACCTTCAGCTACTACGAGATCCTGACGGTGACGGCAGGGGCAGAGCCGGTCTTCATCCCTCGGGGACCTGACTTCGAGGTGCCGACTGACGTCCCAGAGGGGATCAAGATGATCTTCATCTGCTCGCCGAACAACCCCACCGGCGACATCATCCCCGAAGAAGACCTCAGGAGGATCGTCGAGGGGACCGACGCCATAGTCTTCCTCGACGAGGCCTACGCCGAGTTCAGCGACGAGAACTTCCTCCCCCTGGCGGCAGAGTACGATAACCTGGTGGTGGGCAGGACCCTCTCCAAGGCCTTCGGCCTCGCCGGGATGAGGCTCGGCTACGCCGTCGGGCCCGGCTGGATCGCCGAAGAGTATCGGAGGGCGGCCCCCCCCTTCTTCGGCGTCACCACCCCGTCGGTGGCGGCGGGGATAGCGGCCCTGGAGGATATCGAGTACATGAGACGGTCTGTTGAGGCTATAAGGCAGGAGAGGGCCCGGCTGCTGAGGCTTATGCCGCAGTTTCGCCCCTCCGGCGGAAACTTCCTCTATCTCGAGACAAAGGTCCCCTCGGGGGAGGTGGCGGAGAAGCTCCTCGCCAGGGGCGTCATCGTCCGGGACTGCTTCTCCTTCCGGGGGGCCGGCGACCACGCCCTTCGGGTGACTGTGGGAACGCCGGATGAGAACGACCGGTTCCTCGAAGCTTACGGTGAGGTATGCGGGCTGCCCTGACCGGTACGCCGGGGACGGGAAAGACGACCGTCGCCGCCCTCCTCCCCTTCAGGGTCATCGACCTCAACGCCGTCGTCAGAGAGGAGGAGCTCACCCTGGGCACCGACCCCGACCGGGGCTGTCTGATAGCCGACGTCGAAGCCCTCGCCGGGAGGCTCGAGGAGCTAGCCCCCGAGGAGGACGACGGGATCGTCGTTCTGGAGGGGCACTTCAGCCACCAGTTCGCCTCCGAGGCGATCGTCCTGCGGACCAGGCCTCGGGTTCTGAAGGAGCGGCTCCTCCAGAGGGGGTACCCCGAAGAGAAGGTGAGAGAGAACCTGGAGGCTGAAGCCCTGGACGTCATCCTGGTGGAGGCGGCGGAGTGGTGTGAAAGGGTATCCGAGATCGACGCCACCGCTCTATCGCCGGAGGAAGTGGCCGCCCTGGTGGTGGGGATACTCCGCCGGGATATATCCATGCCCCCGGGAAAAGTCGACTGGACCGGAGAGATGGAATTTGACCCTTGACGACCTGAGATCGAAGTCCTTCGCCGTTACGGAGCCCCTGGCCGCCCTGGCGGAGAGGGCGGGGGCGACCCCCAACGCCATATCCCTCATCTCCATGGCTTTCGCCCTGGCGGCGGGGGCCTCCTACTATCTATCGGCCGGGGGGACCTCCTTCCTTTATATAGCGGCCCTGATGGTCCTCCTCAACGCCGTCTTCGACGCCGTCGACGGGACCCTCGCCCGGAGGATCGGGGCCGCCGAGGCGAGGGGAGACTTCCTCGACCACGTCATCGATCGGTACGCCGACATGGCGATCCTCACCGGGATCGTCCTCGCCGGCTACGTCTCGGAGGCGGTCGGTATCTTCGCCGTCATGGGGGTCCTCCTGACGAGCTACCTCGGAACCCAGGCCCAGGCCCTGAGCCTCGGCCGCCTATACGGAGGGGTGATGGGGAGGGCCGACCGGCTCGTCCTGATCCTCGCCGCCACCCTCGCCAACGCCCTCTACCCCGCCGATATCGCGGGGCTCTCGATCCTGGGGTGGGCCATAGTCCTGATCACCGTGGCGAGCCACGTCACGGCCCTCCAGAGGACGGTCCTCATCTGGAGGAGGCTATAGTCCTCATAAAACCCGTTATGATGGGGATCCTTCCGGCCCACGCAGTTCCATCATCTTGCCGGTCTGCCAGGCGATATCTCTTATAAGTCTCTGGATCTGCGGTCCGATCTCCTCTCCTCGCCCCAGGACGAGTACCCCTCTTCCTCCACCGCCGCAGGAGAAGGGGCAAAAGCCCCAGACGGTCCTGCGACCCCGATCCCCGGCGGTCTTCGACCCCGCCTCCTTCAAGAGCTCCTCCGCCCCGACCTCATCTATGAAATCCATAAGATCTTCCAGGGGTCCCGCCAGAGCCCGCAGAACCAGATCGCCCCTCTCCTGGAGGAAGAGCCCCCCCACCAGAAACCCGTCGAGCCCCGCCATGATCAGAGAGAGCGCCTCTCCCGAAAGGTCGCCGGCCTCTCCACGAAAGTCGATCGCCTTCATCGCCAGGGAGTAGAGGAGAGATAGCCTCTGGTTTTCCATCAGAAGGTCCCTCTCCCCCTCTTTCCTCTCGGTGACGTCCACCAGATTTCCCAGGACCCACCTCTCATCCTGGTAGTCGAGGGGGACGATCCTCACCTCGACCCAGCGCTTCGACCCGTCCTTCCTCGATATCCGAAACTCGTGGAAGATCGATCTATCGGGGTAGACCTCTCTTCCTGCGCCCTCGACGCACTCGAAGCTCTCGGGGTCTGCCAGGCTCCAGAAGTGCTCGCCTATGAGATCTTCCTTATCACAGCCGAAGATCTCGGCGAACCTGGAGTTGACCATCTTGAAGCATCCGTTCTCCAGGACGTATATCCCGGAAGGAGAGTTCTCGAGGAGGTACCTGCTGACCGCCTCCGACCGTTCTACGTCCCTTCTCATCCTCCTCTCTTCGGTCCGAAACCTCGCCTCTCCTATCAGCGCCTCGAAGATGAAGGGTAGGCTTCTGAAGCTGTCGACGCTCTTCATGACGTAGCTGGTGGCAAACTTCTCGAAGGCGACCACCTGCAGCTCCTCCGTCCCCCGGCCCGTCACCATGACGACGGGGACGTCCTGATCTCTCGTCCTGATCTCCTCCAGGACGTCGAGGCCGGAGATCCCCGGGAGGGCGAAGTCCACAGATATGAGGTCGTAGCTGGCCTCCCTGATCCTGTCAAGCCCCTCCTCCCCGCAGGTTGCTACGTCCACGAAGAACTCGTCGTGCTTCCCGAAGCCCAGGAGCATCAGCTCTACATCGTCGGGGTCGTCTTCAATGATCAGGATTCGGTAAGGGTTTGTCATGCGGGCCCTCCCATCTATCTCATCCCTCAGTTATCCAATTTCATCTGATTAGTATCTTCCCTCTTATCTCCCGGACCCTATGGACCGATGCCGATCTTGAAACGGCTCTCCTCTTTGAATCGGGCGGGGATAGAGTTATCTATCTCCCATGATAACGGAATGTCATACCGGATTGGGGGTAATCGCAACGGAAAAATCCTGGCTTATAATTCCGCTTCTTCTGATCTCAGCCGGCCTTCATGGAGCCTCAGCCGGGACTCTGGTCGTCGACCAGAGCGGAAGGGCGGGGTTTTCAACCATAAGAGAGGCGGTCCTATCCGCCGAGGCTGGAGACGTCGTCGAGGTTCTGCCCGGATACTACCTGGAGAGGGAGATCCCCGTACTTTTGCCGATCACCATCGTCGGAACCGGAGGGGCTGTGACCCTGGAGACCGCAGGAGATGTCGCCTTCAGGGTGGAGGCGGGAGGATCCAAGATATCGGGGATCGAGATCCGGGGGTCTCGCAGAGGTACCGGGATCGAGCTGAGCTCGCCGGGAAACTCCGTAGAGGGGTGCTCCATCCTCAACTTCTCGACGGGGATCCATTCATCGGCGTCGGATAACCGGGTCATCGGCTCATCGATCCGGGGCACTTCCGTCGGCCTTCGGGTTGTGGGCGGGGCGGAGAACGCCATCGTCGACTCCAGTATCAGCTCTTCAACAGGCGTGGAGTTCCTGGGATCGCGAGGGGGGGTAGCGTCCAACACCACCTTCTCCGGAGATCTGGGGGTCCTCATCGACAACTCCAGCAAGACCGCCATCTCCGGCTCCGCCTTCCTATCGGCGACGGGGATAGAGTTCCATAACTCCAGCGGAAACCTGGTGGAAGGAAGCTTCTTCACCTCTTCGAGGGGGGGGGTCGTCCTCGTGGGGTCGGCGGAGAACGAGATCCGCGGAAACGATATCTCGGGCTCTCGGGTCGCGGCGGTCATCGTTCGCGGTTCAGAGAGGAACTCGATCTCGGGTAATCGGCTCTCCAGCTCAATTATGGGGCTCTATGCGGAGGCGAGCGTCGAAAACCGGATCTCCAACAATTCGGTCCTGGGCTGCGAGATCGGCATAAGGCTGAGGGACTCGAAGGATAACCGGATCGACGGAAACGATCTAGAGGAAAACCGGGTGGCAGCAATCCTTCTGGAGGGCTCGACGAAGAACAGGATCGATGGGAACGTATTCTACGAGAACGTTGAAGGGCTTATTTTGAAGTCGGCCTCAAGGGAGAACGCCATCGAAGAGAACCGGATCGTCAGGAACGGGCGCGGGATCTCCCTTCTGGGATCGGGGGATAACCTTCTCCTGGGGAACAGTATGGAGGATAACCGGTACGCCGTCAGGGTCGACCGGGAGGACCCCTCCAGATGGGACGACGGACCCTTCCGCCAGGATTTCGATACCTCCAACACCATCGACGCAAGGCCCGTCTGCTACGTCGTCGACGGTCGGGATATGAGGCTAGGTGAGGATTGCGCTCTTATCGCCCTGGTGGGGTGCAGCAACGTAACCGCCGAGGACCTCACCCTATCCAACAACACCGCCGGCGCCCTCATAGTCAACTCGACGGGATCTCTCCTTCGAAACATCACCTTCTCCGGGAACGAGTTCGGCGCGAGGTTGCTGAAGACCTCCGGCTCCAGGATAGAGGATAGCAGGGCCGACGACTCCGCCGTCGGTTTTCTCGTCGAGAGAGGTCAGGCAGACGAGATCTTCAGCTGCACGGCCAACGGCTCTTCAGGCTCCGGCTTCGATATCCAGGGCTCTTCCGGGGTGGTCTTGAAGGGGTCGACGGCCTCGGAGAACAGGGTGGGGATATCCGTCTCCAACTCCTCGTCCACCATGATAATCCAGTCCATGGCGAGGGAGAACGAGGAGGAAGGGATAAGCCTCACCAGGTCTCATAGATCCGTCCTCTCTCAGAACTCCGTCTCCGGGAACCGGGAGGGGATCCGGGCCGCAGGCTCCGACGGGACGGTGGCGATCAGAAACGACCTCTTCGAAAACGAAGGGGCCGGCCTCGCCCTCCACCAGCTCTCGGCGGCGACGGTCACCGGCAACGCCGCCCGGGGGAACGGAGACGGGGTCACCCTCTCGTCCGTCGACGGGGCGAGGATCGAGAGCAACGACCTCAGAGAAAACCGGCGCTACGGGCTGAGGGTCAGCTACTCCAGGGACGGGACCGTAGCAGAGAACACCTTCTTCGGCAACGGCCTCTGCGGAGCAAGCCTGGTGGACAGCAGCGGCTTCTCCATCCGCCACAACAACTTCATAGATAACGGAAGCCCGATGCTGCCCCAGAACGCCGTCGACAACGGTGCCAACGAGTGGGACGGGGGGGCCGAGGTGGGGGGAAACTTCTGGAGCGATCATCCTACAGTCGGAAATCCGGGGTCGGATCCCAGGCGGGTCCCGTCGAAGGGGACCGATAGGTACCCTTACCAGGACCCCGACGGCTGGAAGGGGCCCCGATAGGATGTGGTGAGACGACCGAGGAGATCGACGAACTGGACATAGCCCTCATCAGGGCGGCCCAGGAGGGGATAGCGGTATCAAGAAGCCCCTACCGGCTTCTGGGTACAGAGCTGGCCATCGGCGAGGAGGAGGTGATCGAGAGGCTCCAGCGGCTCATCGAGGTGGGGGCGATCAGGAGGTTCTCGGCGACGATAGGCCACAGGGCTCTTGGGATCGTCGCCAACGCCATGATAGTCTGGCGCGTCCCCGAGGAGGAGGTGGCCAGGGTCGGGGAGATCATGGCCTCCTTCGAAGAGGTCACCCACTGCTATGAGAGGACACCGAGGGGGCAGTGGCCCTACAACCTCTACACCGTCGTCCACTCCCCGTCGAGGGAGGAGTGCCGGAAGGTCGCCGCAGAGATCTCCCGCAAGGTCGAGATCTCAGACTTCCAGGTCCTCTTCAGCGAGAGGGAGTTCAAGAAGACGGGGGCGAGGATCTGACGGGCCACCTCCCCCTCCTCCTGGATCTCTCAGGGCGGAAGGTCGTCATCTTCGGCGGGGGCGCCGTCGGCGAGAGGAAGGCGAGGCTATTTTCTCAATATGGTGAGGTGACGGTGGCGTCCCTCGCCTTCTCGCCGGGTATCCAGCAGATGGCGGCGGAGGGGGCGATCGATATCCTCGAGGTCGATCTCCCTAGCGGCGCGGCCGACCTCCTGCGGGAAGCCTTAATCGCCGTCCCCGCCACCAGCGATCCCGACCTCAACCGCCGGCTCGAAGAGATGGCGAAGGCTTCCGGGGTCCTGGTCAACAGGGTCGACGGCGTCGGGGAGGTCGTCGTCCCCTCCGTCGTCAGGAGAGGTCCCGTCGTCGTCGCAGTATCGACTCTGGGAGAGAGCCCTGCCCTGGCGAGGCTCCTGCGGGAGAGGATCGAGACGGTCCTGGACGAGGGGTACGGCGATATGGCCCGGCTTCTGGGGGAGATGAGAGGGGTCCTCAAGGAACGGGTCGCCGACCAGGGTGAGCGGCGACGGATCCTCTACGAGATCATCTCCGATGAAGAGGTATGGCGGCTCCTCTTGGAGTCCTACGAAAAGGGCTATAAGAGGGCCGGAGAACATATCCCCCCAGATGAGCGAGATAGCCTCGATGCTGGTGACCCACCGGAAGGCCTGCATCGACGAGATTGAGCGGGCGTGGCACGGCGACCTGGAGGCGCTCCTGTCATGGATATCGTCTCACGATCTCGTCGAGGAGTGTGCCGTCCTCAAGACCTGCAACCGGGTCGAGATCTACGTCGTATCCCCCCGGGGGGAGAAGGTCCTCTTCGAGCTGGCAAAGCGGGCCCGGATCTCATCGAGGATCATCGATTTTCACGATCATGACGAGTCCCTGGCCCACCTCCTCCGCCTCGCCTCGGGGCTCGAGTCGATGATCATAGGCGAAGACCAGATCCTCGGCCAGATGAAGGAGCTCTACTCGATGGCGAAGGAGGCGGGGACCACCGGATGGACCCTGGACGTCGCCTTCAAGAAGGCGATCTCCGTCGGTAAAAGGGTCCGTCGCGAGACGAGTATCAACGAGAGGTCGATCTCCGTCGGCTCTGCGGCCGTCGACCTCGCCGAGGAGATCCTGGGCTGCCTCGCGGGCAAGAGCGTCCTGGTGATCGGGGCCGGCGAGACGGGAGAGCTGATCTCAAGAGCCCTCCTATCCAAGGATGTAGGAGAGGTTCGCGTCACCAACAGGACCTTCGGCCGGGCCCTCTCGTTAGCCGCGAGCCTCGGGGCCGAGGCCGTCCCCTTCGACGAGATGAAGGAGAGGGTAAGGACCTCCGACCTGGTCATCAGCGCCACCTCTGCCCCCCACTACATCCTGAGGCGGGACGACCTGGAGGAGGTGATGACCCGCAGGACGAAGGGGACGCTCCTGATGATCGATATCGCAAACCCCAGGGATATCGACGAGGACGTCGGGGATATCCCGGGGGTGGAGCTGCGCAACATCGACGCCCTCCGGGAGATCAGCGCCGAGAATATGAGGCTTCGAATGGCGGAGATGGACCGGGCCGAAATGATCATCGCCGAGGAGCTCGCCCTCCTCAGGGCGAAGTACAAGAGGAGGAGGGCGGAGGAGCTTCTGGGGAGGATCTACCTCCAGGCGGAGGAGATCAAGGCCCAGGAGATCATGAGGGCGATGAACAAGCTAGCAGCCCGCCACACTTTAGGGGAGATCGAGGAGAGGGTCTTATTGGATATGAGCCACTCCATCGTCAACAAGATCTTCGCCGAGCCGACGAAGGTCATGAGGAGGGCGGCGGAGCGGGGCGACGACGACTGTCTGAGGTTCATCGAGGAGCTCTTCGGGCTGGAGGCGGATTATGATGAGACGGATGAGAAGGCTTCGTAAGCCGGGGATAAGAAGGATCGTCGCCGAGACGAGGGTATCGACGGACGACCTGATCATGCCCCTTTTCGTCGACGAGCGGCTTGAATCGCCGGTGAAGATCGGCTCGATGCCGGGCCAGCTCAGGCACTCTATCGAGAGCCTGGCAAAAGAGATCGAAGAGCTGGAGGAGCTGGGGGTTCCTGCAGTCATCTTATTCGGCCTTCCAGAAAAGAAGGACGAGGTCGGCTCCGGCGCCTGGGACCCCGCGGGGGTCGTCCAGCGGGCCGCCGAGCGGATCAAGGAGACGACCTCGAAGGTCGTCGTCATCGCCGACCTATGCCTCTGCGAGTACACCAGCCACGGCCACTGCGGCCTGATCAAAAACCAGGAGGTGGCAAACGACGAGACCCTACCCCTCCTGGGCAAAGCAGCCGTCTCCCAGGCCCGGGCGGGGGCGGACGTCGTCGCCCCCAGCGGGATGATGGACCACATGGTCGCCGCCATCCGGGCCGCCTTAGACGACGAGGGCTTCACTGATACCCCCATCCTCTCCTACGCCGCCAAGTACGCCTCCAGCTTCTACGGACCCTTCCGGGAGGCTGCGGAGTCGGGGTACGCCTTCGGCGACCGGTCCGGCTACCAGATGGACCCGGCTAACGCCCTCGAGGCCCTCTGGGAAGTCCGCCTCGACATCGAGGAGGGGGCGGATATGATCATGGTGAAGCCGGCGATGCCCTACCTCGACATCGTGAGGATGGTCAAAGACGAGTTCGGGATGCCGACGGCCGCCTACCAGGTGAGCGGTGAGTACTCGATGATCATGGCCGCGGCGGAGAGAGGCTGGCTCGACGGCGATAAGGCGATGGGCGAGGCGCTGACGTCGATCAAGCGGGCCGGGGCGGACATGATCCTGACGTACTACGCGAAGGAGTTTGCGAGGAAGGAACGTGTGGTTTGAAACCAAATATGTTTGCCTTCAATCCAAGGTTGATGGGTTTGTTTTGTAAGGAACACCTTTATTAGGCATAATACGTACTTAGTACTTAATTGGGCTGAGAGAGGAATGCTAAAAGAGAAGAAGCTGGAGCAAGTCGAAGTGGCTGACAATGAAGCCAACCAATACGCTCCAGCTCTCATCGATGTCCATTTCTAGGGCAAACACCGCGGCCACGGTATTGCCCAGGGATATCGCGCCGAAGATTTTAGCATTCATCTCCGGCTCACACTCTGTTCTGCATATTATTCCTAGGGCGTGTATTATCAACACGCCTTAGCTATCCTGTAAGAGCCCGAAAGTTATAACCCCTTCGGGCGATATCGCCTAAAATTATAATTTAAGTTCATCCTCAATTCGAGGTTTGTGCCCAGGGGGATCCGTAACTCTTCATTGATCCCACATTCCGCACCTTAACTTCCTAAATCGAGTATTTTGCTTGCATAATTGTAATTTAAATTATTCATTTATATCTATATTATATCCTCTTACTACCAACTCCCTATTAAGCGAGTATCTCATCACATCACGTTGCAAGGTATAATCAACATAATGTTAACTCAAACAAATTAAAATATCTTATTATATTATATTTATAGAATTTAATATCACAAATCGATAACATTAAAAATACAGATTTCAGAACTCAAGGTGCGGAATGTGAGATTGATATTTAAAGCTGCAGAAAATGACAGAAAAATCGGGGATTTGGCCCATAAATCCTGATATTTCGATCTGATAACCCACCGCGAAGTTGTATCGGCGGGTCGTTTGTAAATAGACCGCCTCTAGATCCATCGCGGATCCTGGACGGGATATCTTCCGCTATTTTTGATTGAGATAAGGCGGCAGAGATCAGGGTCGGGCATCTCTGCCCTCTCCGAGCCGCTCGGCGTATCCGGCGAGGAGATCGAGAGCCTATTAGTCCTCCTGCACCACCGCTACGCCGTCCATCTCCACCAGGAACTCCTGCCGGGCGAGCCCCGTGAGACTATGGCGGCGGTGATCGCCGGCGGTTTTGGCCTCTGGCCCCAGGCCCGCTGCAAGACCTCGAAGGCCGGCCAGGGCGTCAACAAACCCATGGCCACTTCGAAGAAACGGCAGATCGTATCCGAAAGCGCTTTGACGGTTGGGGCACAAAGGACTTATCGGCGAAGATAAAGGCGGAAGGCCTCTTTAAGTCTTCACTCCACAAACTCTGAAGCACTTCCACGCTGTCCTGGTTCTCGACTTGGCCATATGCCACAAACACCCCCGGGCCAAGCTTCGACCGTACCTATCTAAAAACTACCTCGTTTTTCTGAAAAATACACATTTAAAACAGACTGAATAGCTATGATGGGTTAGCGATTGATTAATGCTAATATCTTGAGTGATGACTTTGTTTATAGTCTAAAACCAAACTTTAAT
>DAXT01000017.1 GCA_002506535.1 Methanothrix harundinacea | reverse complement strand
TAACTGGAAGCATAATTATGGGTGATTGGCATGGTAACAACCAAAATCGGAACTCCGAAATGGTATCATGTGATCAGGAGGGTCCAGCCGGTAGGAAAGAAGGAGGAACCAAAGAAAAACGGCATTATCACACTGCTACCTGAGTTTGTGGAGAGACATGATCTGATCAGAAATGATAGAATAGATGACGATGGTAGATATACATATAAGGCCGATGGGGGGGATGTGATAGTTTATACCAATGCCAGCTGCGATCTGCTCTACATCCTACCGGAAAAGTCTCCCCATATGCCCTCCTTTCATAAGGATTGGCTGACCGATGAAATGATTATCGATGTTGACGAATTTTATAAAGAGGGAGATCAACGTTTGTTGACTGTTGAATCCGAGTTCTGCTGGCGACCATTAATAGAGTTTATGACGTCGATCCTGGTCAATGGTGTCGGAAGGGTGATACTACAGAAAAATGGTGGTGAAGATCGGCTGGATATATCGCTCCTGGAGGAGCTGGATAACTTTGAGAAGGAGCTTCACGCAAAGGTAACAGAGGACGGGAAGAAGATAGTCTTCGAACTTGATAAACAATTGATCTACCACAGTATCTATGCGACAAGGTTGGATGAGATGATCCAGCTTGTGACTCGACTCTTCAACCTCTTTATCCAATATATGGATGAGGCGAAGCACATCAAGGATCCGCTCGCGAAGAGAACTGAGTATGAGATGCTTAAGCGAGATGTGGAACGGAAGGAGTATGAAATCGACCGATGCCATCACGAGTGTGTGATCATCGCCAAACTTACGATGCACAAATCCGTGTTAAATCCAGCTTTCATCTACGATCTGAACCTCTGCTCAACAGACGTGCTTGGATTCAGGCTGCTTGTTGAGTCACTGGAGGGTTTCGCAGATGAGATCAAATCTTATATGTATATACTGGATGCATACCAGGAGATTCTACCGGCGCTGGTAGCTCCTGACAAGCTCAAGATACTCTCAAATCACCTGAACGATATAAATAAAAATTATGAAATTTTGATGAATTCAAAAATGGATAAAGATGTGTTGTATAATATGGCCAGAAAAGAAGCGAAAATGATTGTGGAGCTTCATAAAGGGAGGCTTAAATTGTACGAGAATATAAGCAAGAAATCTGATGATGTGCTGATAACGCTATTTGCCAATCTTTTCCTCGGAACGCTCACCATGCGACGGATTATAAACAGCATGATCGTGAGACGTATGATTAAGGAATAGTAAATCTAGGAAGGTGGTATGATGACTGAAGCAAGTGGGTATCTCTTTCGGGATGTTGAGATGCTCCTGAAGGAAGCGGAAGAGGCACTGAAGGAGGGCACCCCAGAGGCATACAACAAACACAAAGAGTATCTTATCAGTGCCCTGCAAGAGCTGGACGAGATTTGCTCGAGATACAAGGACGATGCGGAAGCTTCCGTCATCAGGAGCAAACTCGGTGAGTTCCTGAAAAATCTCGATTCTGGCAAGCTGACGCCAGATCTGGAGATCCAACAACTGGACTGGATTATCGAGCGAGTTCATCACTTGGTAGACTGGAGAAAGCTCGCCATGGCAGCTGGATCTGAGCTTCCCTTCAGCTCGCGGCGGAAGACAAAAGAGGATTTTCGGAGACGTTGACTGAGGAGATCTGCCGAGCAATAATCACAGCTGGCCTGGCTTTCAGCTCCATAGAGCTACAACGTGCTGAGCAGGCCCAATTCAATTTTTGGATTAAGCGCAATCGCCTCATCAAAACATTTTAGAGCCTTTTCGTACCTGTCCAAGTGATAAAGTGCAAGACCTTTGTTGGCCCTGGCCCAAGCGTGTCTCGGATTTAATTTGATTGCTTTATCAAAACATTCAACGGCCTCTTTATATTTTTCTATTTGGTTGAGGACGACGCCCTTTGTGTGCCAAGCCTCAGAATATTTCGGATTTAGCTTGATCGCTTTATCAAAACATTTGAGCGATTCTTTGTACCTGCCCCACTTACTGAGAGCAAGTCCTTTATTGGTCCAGGTGTAGATATCTCTTTGATCTATCTCAATTGCCTTGTTGAAACATTCAACGGCTTCTTCGTACTCGCCCAGGTGATCGAGTGCAAGGCCTTTGTTGGTCCAGGTTATTGCGTTCTGTGGATCCATCTCTAGGGCTTTGTCGTAGCACTCGGTGGCCTCTTCATTCCTGCCCTGGTGATCAAGTGCGACACCTCTGTTAATCCAGGCACCGGGGTGACTTGGATTTAGCTCGATTGCTCGATCACAACACTCGAGGGCTTCTTCATACCTGCCCTGGTGATCAAGTGCAACACCTCTGTTATTCCAGGCACCAGGATGACATGGGTTTAGCTCGATTGCTCTGTTGAAACATTCGATAGCTTCTTCGTACCTGCCCGATTGATCGAGTGCGACACCTCTGTCATTCCAATCCTCAGGACGATCCGGATTTGATTTGACGCCATTTTTCCTGACCATTTTTCTCACCAAAATCAATATTTCATATCGATCCAAGTCTTGGATCAAGTATTTGAAGATGTTGCTAAATCACTCCCGCATTTCTCAGAAATAGATAAATGAAGAAGAGGCCCCCTGCAAAGAGGAATGTCGTGACGAGGAACGAGCCAATCCAAAGCAGCAGATAAAGCTTTGCCCTCACATCCTCACTCTCTAGGAGGCCACCCATCTCGTCCCTCATTTTCGAAACTCCTCCATTGGGAAGTATACAGCCCTCCCGAGCACGTCGCCCTTCTTGACAACGTTATCTGTGTAGGGGAAGAAGACAACACTACTTGCAGTTCTCGGAAACTCTGTGGGGAGCGGCATTTTGTCCACAAGGCCGATCACGACTCCGGCTTTGTGAATCGCATAGGGAACTATGGAGATAAGGCTGCTCGGAGGTACACTCACTGGCTCGATCTCTACGGATTGTGCAACTCCTCGTCTGCAGGCCACATCCTCCTTTGCCACCAGATGCCCAACTTTGCCGTGGCTTCCCACCAGGAAATCGAAGGTCCTCTTCTTCCAGGCTATCCAGTCGGTCCTCTCTCTCTTCTCGGCCTCTGCGCGGATATTTTTGATGTACTTTGTAACTATCGGCATTTCAATCCTCCACACCGATTCGTAGCTTGTTCTTTGCAGCTCTGGCATTCTCGGCAAACTCTTCCCGAGTTGCAAGTCGTCTTATCTCGCTGAGTGTCAGTCCTACGACCCTGTTATCTTCTTCTTCTTCTTCTTGCTTCGCCCTCGCTTGAGCACGAATATTTTTCAGCAGCGGGGTAATCAGCGGCATTTCAATTCACCTCCTCACATACTTATGACCACATTCCTAATCTTCATCTCTCCACGGATCTCTTTGGGATATTGTGTACCATCGACATCTCGATCGACTAAATCGATCTAGAGCATATTCTTTGCAGCTCTAGCATCCCTCTCGAGCGGCCAATCTTTGTATCTCGCTGAGTTTCAGTCCTACGACCCTGTTATCTTCTTCTTGCTTCGCCCTCGCTTGAGCACGAATATTTTTCAGCAGCGGGGTAATCAGCGGCATTTCAATTCACCTCCTCACATACTTATGACCACATTCCTAATCTTCATCTCTCCACGGATCTCTCTGGGATATTGTGTACCATCGACATCTCGATCGACTAAATCGATCTAAAGCATATTCTTTGCAGCTCTAGCATCCCTCTCGAGCGGCCAATCTTTGTATCTCGCTGAGTTTCAGTCCTACGACCCTGTTATCTTCTTCTTGCTTCGCCCTCGCTTGAGCACGAATATTTTTCAGCAGCGGGGTAATCAGCGGCATTTCAATTCACCTCCTCACATACTTATTACCATACTCCTGATCTCGTCCACGCCCAGTCCCACCTCTTTGCCCCTAGCTATCGCTCTCACGTTTCTGAGCTCGGCCTCCTTCTGAGCTATAAAGCCAATAAGCGGCCCGATCCCGAAAGGCTGCTTGATCGAGATATCTCTGCCAGTTATGATCATGTACCGATCGAGGGCATTCTCCATGCCGATGAGGGTCCCGGTTCGTTCGTATTCGGGAACCGCATCGGAGAGGATTGAATAGTACTCGGTGCCCTCGAACGCCAGCACCATGCTCGGAACGTCAGCCTCCTCGAAACCCCTCAGAGCCTTGGTTAGGATCGTCCCTCCGGTGATCAGCGAGTTCTGGATTGCGTCTAAGGATAGCTCCTCTTTCTTCGCGCGGAGCAGGATCTTTAAGTTTGTAGTATCTACACAGATCGCCAGGTATCTTTTGAGCGGAACTACGTTAGTCGGCTCCACCGTGGCCCATGTATCATCCCAATGGATTTTATCCAGTGCTGTATCAAAATGGAACATATTCCTGGACTCATCATATCTGGGAAGTGCTTCCATTAGTGCTACATATCGGGTTTCTTCGAGAGCCGAGACCACATCGGCAACGGTGTTGGCTTCTGCCATGTCGTACAGCTTCTTCTGGTCGAGTTCTCCGACAGGTAACAAATGCGCCTTGATAACATCAGTGGGGAGGCCCCCTTGAACGCCGCGCAGTATTGTCTTTATGTTTCTGACATCCCAGACCCGGGCTAAGACGGCAAATGTGCTCCGAACGTTTTTGGGAACCATTGC
The DNA here is from genome assembly GCA_002506535.1 of Methanothrix harundinacea. Classification (GTDB taxonomy): domain Archaea; phylum Halobacteriota; class Methanosarcinia; order Methanotrichales; family Methanotrichaceae; genus Methanocrinis; species Methanocrinis harundinacea_B. Next base: position 169,925 of record DAXT01000017.1, on the reverse strand, counting down.
TGCCACCTCAACATACGTATCTGCCATCTGATTCAGGAGAGCCCGTTCCACCGCTTCGGATCCCGTCAGCACAAGATCCTGCATGTACCTGGCATACTCGGTGGCTTCTAGGTACGAGAACACATCTTCAAGAGAGTTGGCTGTCACCAGATCCTCTAGTCTGTCATCCTGGATCAGCTTGCTCTCTTTTGCGCGTATCCTGGCAGTCGAGTAGACATAGGGGATGATATCCCTAGCTGTCCGGACTAGAAAGATGAGCAGCAAGAACAGTGCAACTGTTCCTGCAATCATCTCCACGCTCGCTATTGCCGTGAGGGCCATCTATCCATACCTCCATTTCATATCAGGCCGGTGCCCACCAAGAGCAAGATCGCTACCAGGAGACCGAAGACTGCGAAGGTCTCAGACATAACGCTCAGCACCATGCCCTTACCAAAGGTCTCTGGGTTCTTGGCAGCTGCACCGATGGCACTTGCCGCAGTAATACCCTGGCCGATAGCAGTAATTCCACTGAGCCCTACAGATATCCCAGCACCGAGCAGGACTATCCCAACTTCGGTTGGGACGGCGACGACATCTCCCAAAATTCCGGTCCCGATCATGATCAGGATCGCTCCGAGAAAGCCGTAGATGCCCTGCGTCTGGGGAAGTGCCTGTAGCACCAGCGCAGGTCCGAACTTGTTAGGGTCTTCTGCAATTGCACCTGCGCCTGCTGATCCTGCTATTCCGACACCTATTCCGGAGCCAATCGCGGCCAAACCCATTGCGATGCCTGCGCCAAGGGCCGCCAACGACACCCCCATCGTTATTTCTGTCATAGTATTTAACCTCCAATATACTCCTTATACTCTACGTCATTACCTCTTCTGTCACGCTCCTCTTAGTCACAAAGGGCTCGAAGCCTGTTCCACCTCCATCGAAGAACTTACTGAAAAATTCTACATAATGCAGCCTCATGCCGTGGACGAAGCCTCCGAGTGTCTGGATAACCCAGTTCAAAGTGTGCCCGAAGACGAAGACCACGGGAGCTAGTATTACTCCTACAACAGCAACATTCGAGACCATGTCCGCCAGTACGTTGACCGTCATGGCTATTCCGAAGGTGCACAGACCAAGTGCCATCAACCTTGCATAGGATAGAACGTCTCCGAGAAATCCTGTGATCTCGAAGAAGAACATAGCCCTGTGTCCAGTTATCAGAATCGCCAGTGCAGCTACTGCCAGTACACTCCCAGGGATCATGCTCCCCACGTAGATCAGTGCAAGACCTGGCAGGGCCAAAAGCGGCCATGCCTTCTCAAACACCGCTTCCTTCAGTTTGCCGTGTCTGGCATCCTCCAGGATGCCCGATACGATCCCAATAGTAAGGTGAATAACCCCCACAACCAGCACAAGATACAGGAAGAGCTGCACCTGAGCCAACTGGTCCAACATCATCACCGAGCGAAGGGCGCTCAGACCCATGTACTCGATGGCAAAGTCTCCGAGCCAGCCGCCAGTGAGCGCGCCGACGAAGATCGTTGCCAGACCTGCAGTGGCAAGTATTACACCAAGATCCTTGATTGTCCGGTTGTATCTCCCGCCTCCAATGGCAAGGAACGATCCGAGCAGGAGGGTCAGGAAGCCGTAAGCCGCGTCGGTAACCATTATGGCAAAGAATATGCAGAAGGTGGGCATTAGCAGCATCGTAGGATCGATCTCGTTGTATTTCGGGAGTGAATATAACTTCGTAAGGAACTCGAAGTGCTTGAAGATACCAGGATTGTCCAGCAAAACCGGAACCATTTTAGGAAGTACATCTGGATCGGTCAAGCTGATCACCGAGTAGCCATCGGTGGCCTCCTCAACCACCTGGGCCAGCCCGTTGACATATCTGTATGGTATCCAGCCTTCCACGATGATTGTCGTATCTGTCTTCGCGAACTTTGACTGAATCTCACCCCTGTCACGCTCGATGTTCAGTTGTTCTCTGAGAGCTGCGAGAGACTCTCGCCACCTTCTGGATATTGATGCAATCTCCTCCGAAACGGCCGACTTCTCTTTTGCCAGTCCCTGTAAACGTTCCTCGATCCCCACACCGGCATCTTCTGGAGTACCGCTCAAACCCGTGACATCGATCCTGTCAAAGCCAGCTTTGCGGATGGCGCGAAAGACACGTTCAGCATCTTTCGTTAAGCAGACCACAACTGCTGCGTATTCCTGCTCGTCTGTGAGCTCTGATGTGCCGAGATAGAAGAGATTCCCCGTTTCCTCCCCAAGGACCGCTTCAATCTGCCCTAGGTCCTCCTTGGCCAGCAATCCTGCCCAGCTTGTAAGGACAGGCGTGCTCTCGATGTACTCGAGCGGAGCATCAAGCGACCGAAGCTCCTCCAATGTTGTCTTTTGCGCATTGCACTCGGCGATCGCTTTCTCAATCCGGGCCAATTTCTCAGCAGGCCCCACCACCTCGCGTTCTGCAGAAGCTAACGCCTTTTCCGTCTCCTTGACTAACGTCTCTCTATCCAGCTCCTTTACCGGGACTTTCTCCGGCGGTGTGGGTCTGAAGACCTGTTTAAAGAAGCCGTCTCCCGATACAGGGTCTACTTCTTCAAAGATGTCCAGAACCTTGTTCATCCGTATGACTTGTGTGGTCAAAGCTTTGAGATCCAGATCCGTCATGTGGAGGCTGACCAGCCCTTCTTCAACCTCATTTGGATGCACCCTCGTACCTTCGTAGTCTACAATCTGAACAACACCCAGCTTGTGAAGGGAACTGACGAGCGGCTGTTTGTAATGCCCAAGAGCTATTATGCGCAGCCTCTTCATTCGAACTGTTTGAAACATTCAAACCTCCTCTTTCTCCTTATCCTCTCTTGCCAGCCGATCTCGTCTGCCAATGTATTCGCCGGGCATCGATTGATCGAGGAATCGTATCGCCGTCCGAATACAATCTGAGGTGTTGATGAACTTGCCGTCCTTCACCATTTTTTGGATGCGTGCGAGGTCGGAGTCCGTTATTTGCACAGTCACTCTCTTGACAGCCATATTGATCACATTCATATGTTATACCTATGTGATACTGATCCTATTTAAAATTTCTGCTTGGAATGTCAACCGTGCTACAAAATATATATTAATATTTATCAATTTTGATAATTATATATATATTATTTATATACCCTTCTGAGAAAATAATATTGCATCAAATTGATTTCTCTCTTCTGGGATGGGTCTATGGATCGTGGATGTTTCCTTTGATGGTCCGTCCATATTTGAGATCTCGAGAATTTTGATGATCACATTCGGAAAACTCCGGTCAATTATAACATGTTTATGTTATGAAATTTGAGCGTGAACCATGTTGAGACTGCATTCTTAATGGCTACCATACAAAACATATATATAGGATAAATCCCATGTTTGGTGTGGTGCAAAGGATGTGATATTTTGGACAGGATAAAGAGACGAAAAGCTGTGATTAACTGCACCGTTTCGCCTTACATCAAGTCTCGAATCGATGAAATGGTAGCTTATGGGATGTTCTCTACTATCAGCGATGCAGTAGCAATCGCCCTGATGGAGCTCATAAACAGGAACGAAGATGAGCTAAAGGCGCTAATGAGCGAGCATCGCAAGTCCAAAATGATGGTGAGCACAGCGGAGACTCTCTAGTTAAGGGATGGTACTCTTAACTTAAGAATGGCGAGCTCAGATCCGCCATAGTCGACTACGCTGACCAAGCCCAGCTTTTTCAGGGCTTTAATGCTCCACATCTCTCGCTTTACAAGCAAGATTATCTGAGCTCGTTTTAGTTTCATCACAGCACCCTCCTATAAGATACTTATCATACATGTATGTGATAATGATCCTATTTAAGTTTTGTGCATGGAAGGGGTGAGAGGCTGTAATCATATCGAGGTTCGCGCCTTTCTGAGAAGCTGGTCGTGAATATCGCTGGCGATGACGGCCCGCCTATACGGGTCTCTAATCCCCCGAAAATTCGGGTCGAAGACGCTGAGCCATTTCACGGTGCTCTTATACACGTTCATCCTGGTGGATCTTCCCCGATAGGTGCCAACTACCCACATGTCATAACCTTGGTCCGGCATCCTGATGTATCTTTGTGCCATTCTACCTTTGAGCTTTGCGATCTCTACCAGCAGGTTCTCTATCGCATAATAGAGACCATTTTCGAGATCGTCGCCCAGATCAAGCACTTCACTGGATCCAATTTCGGCCTTCACGACTGATCACCCTGCACATGCACCGAAAGGTCTGCCTTCCAGCTCTGAGGTGGTAATCTCGGCAATTCTTGACAGGAGACTTTCCTTTTCAATGAACGCTTTATCGAAGACCTCCTCCACTGTGGAAACTGGCACAACCTTGATCCCGGACGCGCTATCGACGATGTCCACCTCATAGTTATCCTTGGGGATGAGCACGGTGTCCATTCCAGCCCTTGCAGCGGCCTCTATCTTGGAAGAGACACCTCCCACTGGGAGGACATCACCCCGTATCGAGAGGGAACCTGTCATGGCCAGGTTCTGCCGCACCGCCAATCCCTCCAGCGCGGATACTATCGCCGTGGCGACGGAGATGGATGCGCTGTCGCCCTCCAAACCGTCATAGGTGCCGATGAACTGGACGTGGACGTCCATTCCCGCAATGTCCTTGCCGGCGTATTTCTTAATTAGCGCGGAGACGTTTTGCACAGACTCCTTTGCGATCTCTTGAAGCCGTCCGGTTGCAATAACCCGCCCTTCTTCCTTAGACTGGGCAGGAACGATTTCGGCCAGGATGGGAAGCACCATGCCGGTATCTCCAGTCACTGCCAAACCATTGACCCTTCCGACCTTTGAGCCTTTATTCTGGTAAGAACTGTAAGCATTTCTGAACTCAACAGATCGATCTAAGATCTGTTGCTCCACGCTTCTGGCACTGCTCTTGGCCTGACAGACGTGCGTGGCCGTTGTATATATGGCACCCTCTGCCGTTGCCAGATCGCCTGCCGCCCTAATAAGACCGCCCAGGTCTCTCAGCCTGAGAGTGAGGTGGCCCTTCCTCTCGGCCCTTCTCCTGGCCTCTCGAATTATCTCAGCTACCGCCTCGCCATCGAAGTGGGGGATCCTTCCATCCCTCGTGACCTCCTGCGCCACGAAGTGCAACAAAGCTTCCCGGTTTTCGGGCGTGTCTTCCATCGAGTCCCTCATATAGACCTCGTATCCGTAGCCCTTTATCCTCGAGCGAAGCGCAGGATGCATGCTCTTTATGGCGTCCAGGTTTCCCGCAGCTATCATGATAAAGCTGCACGGAACAGGTTCGGTTCTTACAAGCGCGCCGCTGCTGTGTTCGCTCTGCCCGGTGATCGGATACTCTTCCTCTTGGAGGGCGGTGAGCAGGCTCTGCTGCATCTCAGGTCGCAAGGTGTTGATTTCATCTATGAAAAGAACTCCACGATGTGCCCTGTGAATCGCGCCTGATTCAACACGCTCATGAGGTGGTGTCTCAAGACCGCCTGACTGGAATGGATCGTGGCGAACATCTCCTAAAAGGGCTCCTGCATGAGACCCGGTCGCCTCGACGTAGGGAGATGTAGTGTTACCGCCATTTGATACCAGCAGCTTTGGAACCGCCTCTTTGCCGTGGGGCATCAGGTGACGAAAGGCGATCAGCGCAATGGCCGCTGCGATTATTCCCATGAAGAGCTGGCCCGCTATGAGAGAGTATCCAAGGATGCTGGCTGCCCCCAGCACAAGGAGGCTGTTCTTTCTTGCTGCTATTCTCTTCGCCTCCTTCTTGTGTGCGGCTATGATCTGCTGACCTTTGCCAGCAGGTACCACCCTGATCTGGGGGTTGTTGCTCTCCTCGCCATTAGGATGTATCAGCACGTCCTGGAGATCTTCTGCAGGCAAGAGCTCTGTCATCGCCTTGCCAAGCATAGACTTTCCCGTGCCCGGCGAGCCGATCAGCATCACATGACGGTGCTGGCGAGCTGCCTTCCTGATAGTCTCCATGGCCTCGCTTTGCCCGATCACCTGATCAATGAGTCGGGATGTAACCTCGACTTCTTCGGTTCCCCTTATGGGACCTGCCTCAGACATATCAGCCATCATCCGCCCTTTTCAAGATACTCGACTACCGCCTGATGTTCTGATTCGTGCTTATGAATCATCTCCAGCAGGGCGATGGCCACAGCATCGCTGATGGTCGAAAATCTCCCATGTTCCACGAGCTCTTCGATCCGATCCTTGATGTAGGGTGAGACTGTGCAATTGATCACTGCTTTGCGTCGTCTAAGTTCTGTCATCTCAATACCTCGCATGATTTCGGTATAGTCCATCCACTCCGGTGAGGAATCCCATGAACAGGCCCACTGCCAGCCCGACGAGGCTGGACTGCTCACCAAGCTTCACACCGAAGAGAAATCCGATTAATCCTCCTGCCAGTATATTAAAGGCCAGAGTGCTTCCAGCGGCAATTCCATTCATGGACATGGATGCAAGCTGGAGGCTAGAGCGGTTTTCGGTACGCTTTTCAAGCGACTTACCTTTCATCTTCAGTCCTCCGAATCTGGTGGCTGGTCTGGGCGCCCATCTAGCCCACCGAATCAATGATGTAGAAGAATCATATATATATTTAACCTACCAAAATATCATTTATATATAACATTTATGTCTCATATCTGAGGAGTATTTTTACAAATTCCATATCTTGCGAGCTTGGGATTATCATATCTGAATCAGATATCTGTCAGAAAACATGTTATATTGATATGACCAAAATCAGATTAAAATTATGTGCAATGATATCTGATTATATTCGTATTAGAGCAAGATTACAATGTGATTACAATATGAACAAAGACGACAGCGAAATTAATATAAATAAACAAAATTAATTTATATCACGTATGTATAACATGAAAATGTGTAAAATCTGCGCTTCAAATACCCTGGACCTCTTCAGGTTCATGGATCTGGAGGAAGACCTGGCCGCCTTTCTCAGGTGCCGGGTGGACATGGTCACGAAGCGGACCATGAAAGCCAACGCGGGGAAGAGAATACTGAGCGAAGTCGTAGAGGTATGATCGGCAAAACGAGATCACCTCTCGACTGTTGAACGCTACGAAAATACCAAAAATGAAAGAATAGGTTACCCACTCGGCTGAGTGGATATTCCCCGAATCTTCACCTCACTCTCGCTGCGCCGGCTTCCAGGATCTTCAGGTTTAGGGGTATCAGCTTCGGCTTCTTGGCGAAGGTCCGCTTAAAAGCCCCGCCGAAGGCCTCCCAAGGAAGGCCCAGGTTCCCCGACTCCATCAGGGCGCCGAACATCGCGGTGTTGGCGGCCTGTTCGACCCCCCCCCCTCGATAGCGCGATCTCTGTCGCCGGGACGGGGACCGCCGCGACCCCCTCCGGCGGCTTGAAGCTTCCGACCTGGGCGTCGTAGAGGATCATGCCGCCCTTTCTGACATCGGAAGCAAACTTCTCGAGAGACGGTCGGTTGAAGGCTACGAGGACGTCGGGATGATCGACCACATGATAGCCTATACTCTATCCGGAGATGACGACGGAGCAGTTGGAGGTGCCGCCCCTCTGCTCGGGGCCGTAGTCTGGGTACCAGGAGACGAAGCTACCAGATCAGTACGCCGCCCCTTAGGCGATGTTTATGGCGGCCTCCTCCGACTCCGCTTGGACGAACTTTCTTTTAAATCGAATATATCGCGGCAGAGCTGCAGAGTATTCGAAAAAAATAAATCCCGATGAAAAAAATAAATCCCGATAAAAAAAATCGTCTTGAGGCCTCGGCCGCATTTGGCCGCGGCAGACCTCAGAATATGGCTGCCAGGGCGTACAGCGGCAGCATGAAGGCGACCAGAAACCCTACGATCATCAATATAATTGCCAGTCCATTATCTCCCATGAATCTCCTCTCCAGAGCAAGTTCAACCAGTTGGCCGTAAGGTGGGGTGAGGTTGTATTAATTACTATCGGAAGGGCCCGGAAGGGGCTGGGTGGAAAGGCCAATACATTTAACTATCTTCGGGCTGGAGTAAAAAAACGTGCGATCGATCCAGAAGACCGGTGTTAAGGAGGTTGGCGGAAGGCTGGAGCGGACGAGGACATCCGGGGCGAGATACGTCCTGCTGAGGCCGGCAGGTTATCCCCTGAAGAGCGTCTTTCAGGATTATCCCGAGGTCGCTGACCCCCGTCTCTTCGAGCGGTACGCCCGAGAGCAGTGGTACGGCGAGCTGGTGAGGCCGGGATGTTACCTCTTTGACCGGAGGCTCTACCCCGATTTCGCCTTCAAGGTGATAAGAGCCCATCCTCACGTCTCCGTGGTGGGGTCCGAGACGCGGATCGTGGTGGAGAGGAAGAAGTCCGAGGCGGCGAAGATCAAGACCGATGTCACCTTCGACGATGTCGTCGGCCAGGCGGATGCCAGGAGGAAGATGAAGATCGTGGAGTCCTTCCTCACCGAGCCGGAGCGTTTCGGCAAGTGGGCCCCGAGGAACATCCTCTTCTACGGCCCTTCAGGCACCGGCAAGACGATGATGGCAAAGGCCCTCTCCGGCAAGACGAACGTCCCCATGATACCGATCAAGGCGACGACCCTCATCGGCGAGTTCGTAGGAGAGGGGTCGAGGCAGATCCACGGCCTCTACAAGAGGGCGGAGGAGATGGCCCCCTGCATAATATTCATCGACGAGCTAGACGCCATAGCCCTGGACAGGAGGTACCAGGACCTCCGGGGCGACGTCTCGGAGGTGGTCAACGCCCTCTTAACGGAGATGGACGGGATCCATTCCAGGAAGGGGGTCTGTACCATCGCCGCCACCAACAAGATAGAGTTCCTCGACGAGTCGATCCGGAGCAGGTTCGAAGAGGAGATAAGGTTCGCCCTCCCCAACGCCGAGGAGAGGCTCGCGATCCTGGAGATGAACGTGGTCACCCTGCCGGTGGAGGTGGGCCCATTGAACCTCGCAGCCCTCGCCCGGATCACAGAAGGTTTCTCGGGCCGGGACCTGGTGGAGAAGGTCCTCAAGACCGCCCTCCACGGCGCCATCATCGACGGCGTCCGGGTCGACCAGCGCCACCTGGAGGAGGCGGTGGCGAAGGCGAAGAAGGAGACGAAGGAGCCTCCGGCGGAGATGTTCTCCTGAGGGGAGACGACCCCCTCCCTCTCTTATCTTCTCTCCATCTCCGCCCGTTCATCCTATCTTCATCACCTAGCCTCTCTCCATCACCCCGCCTCCCAACATGACCCGCCTCCCTTCATCATTCCACCACCCTTTACCCTCCCAACCCCCTTCACCGTCCCTCCTCTCTCCATCTCTCTTGCGTTAGTCCACTCTCCCTTCAGCAAACCCTTATCTTCGCCGGAAGGGGAGGCGATGAGGAAAGGGCTTTTGTACATATCAGTCCAATAGCCTTCAGAATGGCGATATTATGTGGCGGGAGATTCTAGATAAGTTCAAGCGTTATCCAGCCCAGGAGAAGGTCGTAAGGCTGATCCTGGAGCGGGGCTTTCAGGTGAGCGAGCGGGGGAGGGTCGTCTCGGGAGGGATCGAGATACCCCACGCCCAGATCGCCAAGGAACTCGATGTGGACAGGAGGGTTGTGGACACCACCGCCGCGGCGATCGTCGAGGACGAGCTGCTCTGGAAGATCTTCAAGAACGTCAGGCCGATGACCTTCCTCCCCGAGGTGGCCCCCGTAATGGGCCTCGGGGTCATCGAGATCACCCCCGTCGACGCGGCCCAGACCGGCCTGCTGGGGGAGGTGGCCAGCGCCGTCGCCGGGTACGGCCTCTCCATAAGGCAGGCGGTCTCCGACGACCCCTACTTCGTCGAGCGGCCGAAGCTCACCATCATCACCGAGGCGAAGATCCCCGGCGACCTGGTCCGGCTCCTCATGGACATCAACGGGGTGAGGAGGGTTACCGTCTACTAGACCCTATCCGGGATCTCAACGATCCCGGACCCATCCTGCCCTCGTCTTCTCCCTCTTCCCCGAAAGGGCGAAGCCTAAACTCTTCAATAGCTCCGCCGTCCTCCCCCGGCCGTGGATCAGAACCTCCACCAGGTCCGGGGGCTCGTCGACGTCGGATCCGCACCGGAAGGACTCGTAGACCCCCGCGGAGAGGCCCAGCTCCTCCGCTTTCCGGACGTGTTTTAAGAAGCTGAGGCCGTAGTAGCTGACCCGAAACCTCGGATCTCTTATCAGGATGAGGTTTGTTCCGCCACCCCTCCCCGGGACTATCACCACGTCTCCGGGGGTCCTGAGAAGGCCGTCGAGATCGCAAGCCCTCATCAGGGGGAGGTCTGCCATGGCGATTAAAAGGTCTGAAAGCCACCCCTTCTCCTCCAGGGACGCTATAAAGAGGTTGAGGGCCGGGTCCAGATCCTCCCGGCAGTCGAGGATCTCGATCCCAGGCCTTGATCTGAGCCGGTGTAAGGGGTCACCATCGGTGATCGGCCCCCTCAGGAGGATGGATATCTCTCCGAGCCCCGAGACGGCATCGATCACGTCCTCCAGCATCGCGAGGGCGAGCTCTTCCCTCTCCTCAGATGATAAGACCGATGACAGCCTGCTCTTGGCGCATTCGAGCTTGAAGGGGACGACAACCCGTATCGGCCTCATATATGGTCAAGGACGTCGGTCTCTATCTCGGAGGCGTTCCCTGATGACGTCCAGCTTCCTCGGCCGAAATATCTCGCCACCGGATCTCGGATAAGAAAGCCCCCGGACGATGACGACGGGGGTCGCGTCCCCGCCCTCTCCCATCAGGAGGTTCGCCATCCCGGCGATCTCGTCGACTATCGCCTCCAGGGTGATCTCAAGGACCCTCCCCTCCAGGTCCATCTCGCCCCGCCAGTCCCGCAGGGCTCCTATCCCCGACCAGCCTATGGCGACGCCGGCGACGCCGCATCGGAAGGCCCTCCCGCAGGTGTCGGTGACGATGACGGCGGCGTCCCCCCCAAGCCCTCTCCTGATCCGGTCGGCACTGGCGCTGGGGTTTTCCGGTAGTAGGAGGATCCTGCCCCCGCCGACGTTGGACCGATCTATACCGGCGTTGACCCCGACGTGGCCTAACTTAGTCGCCACCAGGAGGAAGGGCCGTTCGAGAAGAACGTCCTCGGACTCCTCCAGGACCGCCTGGACGAACCTCGGGTCCTTATCGATCTCTTCAGCCACCTTTATCGCCTTGGCCGAGGGGACGTACTCGTCGAGCCTCCTTGACCTGCCCTCCGACTTGGATACCACGGTGGAGGCGATGCAGACGACGTCCCCGTCCCTGATCGGAAAACGCTCTCTTATCATCGCCGCCAGGTCGTCCCCCTCCCGAATGGAGGGAAGGCCCCTCACCAGATGGAAGCTGACGGGATCTCTCAAAATCGGCACCGCTGCGGCTTTAATTTACCTGAACCGCTCTTCGTAGGGCTTTCTGCTCAGGTGGTATAGCCTCGCATGTACCAGAAGGTCGAGGAGGTAGGAGTAGTTCTCGGCGACTATGGCGAGCCTGTCATCCCTCAGCTCCTCCCAGGGGAGGGAGGTGTAGCTCTCGGCGAAGGCCCGCCAGTACTCCGGAGGTGAGAACTCCATCAGGTATAGGTGCCGGTCGGTAAACTCGAGGCTGATCTTCGGCTCCACGACTCTTCAACTCCCTCAGGATGAGCCCTTCCTCTCGACGACCTCTGAGAAGGCGAGGGTACCGCTGATCTTCTTTATCTTCGCCCGGACGATGTCGCCCTTGGCTGTCCCCGGAACGAAGATCATGAACTTGTCGACCCGGGCGATCCCGTCACCCTTCCTTCCCACCGAATCGATCCGAAGCTCATAGGTCTCCCCTTCTTCGATGACGTCCCTGGGGACGATCGTCTTCGTCTTCCTCTTCCGCACGGGCCGGTGGGCTCCGCAGGCCTCGCACTTCAGCATCAGCACCCGATCGGATCTGATGAGCTGGGTGTCGGGCCTGTGGCATTCCGAGCAGATGACGTACTCCTGGACGTAAGAGTCGATGTGACGCTCGAGGCTCTGCTCTGTGAACTTCCCCTGGAATACGGCGTGCTGACCCTCGATCTTCCCTGCAGTCCCCATCTCCTGGAGGATGAACTTCATCAGATGGTCTGGGTCCCGGTTAAGGGCGTCTGCGATGCCGGTGAAGTTGTCGAGGACCGTCGTCTTCCCCTCGTAGAAGATCTTGGGAGCAGGTATCACGAACCTGTCCTCGGTCCCCTTGGAGGCGGGAAGTCTCCCCATGGCCCGCTCGAGCCCTTTCATGTAGTCTTCCATCAAAACACCGATCGACCTGGATTATTTTATCAGCTCGGCGCCCTTGTCGACGACTATGTAGATCGGGGTGGGCAGCTTATGTCCCGCTCTCGTCAGGGCCATCTTGGCGTGAGATACGTTCTGGGGGGTGGTGCTGACGGAGAATACCTTCTGGTCTGCCATCACCCTTGCAGCGGTGCCGACGGCCTTTCCGAAGGCATGGCGCATCCCGCTGGATACACGGTCCGCCCCGGCTCCCGTCGCCTGCTTGTTCTCCCTTAAGACCTGGTGGGGGTAGACCCTCAGCTTCATGTGGAAGTTGAGCCTTCCGACGTAAGTCATGAGGTAACGGTTGGCGGTGATCCTCCCGGCCTCGAGAGCTGTATGCCTGATCTGGCAGGGCTCCTTGACCACGAGGGTCAGAGTCACCGGAAACTCGGTGTTGAGGTTGCCCATATCGTAGTGGACGACCTTGCTTCCCGGAACGCCACCCATGTACTTCCTCCGGGTGTAGGGGCGCTCCAGTCTTCGGTACATGCTTGCTGGTTTACGTGCCAAAACTGAATTCCTCCATAGTGAACTTGAGCCTGCCTAATATATACATATGGTTTATAAGCGTTGGGGGAGGTGGGCCGGGGCCGTCTCGATCATCCCGGGGCCCTCCTCTCCTTCAGACCGTCGTCGGCGTCGAGGACGAGACCTCTCCCGCCAGAGGGACCCTCATCAGCCTCTTCGCCTCGTCGACTGTGGGAGCGTTGGCGAGGGCCCACATCAGCTTCACCAGGGCGACCTCCGGGAGGATGTCGCCGCCCTCGATCCCCCCGGCGGCGAGGATGTCTCTGCCGGTATCGTAGACCCGATCGCATACCCTGCCCCGGAGGCACTGGGAGGTGATCACCACGGGGATGCCGGCTTCTGTGGCGGACTTTATCGTTGCGACCCAGTCGGAGGCGACGTGGCCGAGGCCCGTCCCCTCCAGGACGATCCCCCGGTAGCCGCAGGCTATGTAATGCTCGAAGAGGCCGGGGCTAGCACCGGGGAAGTACTTGAGCAGGGCACATCTCGGCTCCAGCTTCTCCTTCACCTCCAGAGCTGCCTCGCCCCTCCTCCGGTAGTCCCCCAGAATCTCGATATTTCTATCCGGATAGCCGACCCTGGCGATGGGGTGGCAGTTTATACTCCTAAAGGCGTCCCTTCGGGAGGTGTGCATCTTTCGGACCCTGGTTCCCCGGTGGACGAGGGCGAAGTCGTCGCTATCGGTCCCGTGCATCACCACCGTCACCTCGGCGATATCGCTCGTCGCGACGGCCGCCGCCGAGACGGCGTTCATGGCGGCGTCGCTGCTGGGCCTGTCGGAGGACCGCTGGGAGCCGACGAGGACGATCGGCACCGGGGTCTTTATCATGAAGGAGAGGGCGGCGGCGGTGTAGGTCATGGTGTCGGTCCCGTGGGTGACGATGACCCCGTCGGCCCCCTTCTCTATCTCGGAGCCTACAGCCTTCGCCAGGACCTGCCAGTACTCTGCCTTCATATTCTCGCTTAAGATGTTGTAGATCACCCTCCCGTCGTAGTTGGCGATCTCCAGGAGCTCCGGGATCGAGGATATTATCTCCTCGGCTGAGAACTGGCTGGTGACGGCCCCGGTCCTGTAGTCCACCTTGCTGGCGATCGTCCCCCCGGTGGAGAGGATCGAGACCTTCGGCAGCCCTTCCTGCCGCGACAGGGGCGCAGGCGACGGGACCATCGCGGCCTTCCCCTTCCTCACCAGGCCCACGGCAGACCGTTCCGGATCGAAGCCAGCGTTGTAGCCGCTGTCCATCTTTATGACGACGTGGCCGGAGACGGAGGGCATAAGAACCCCCTCCCGCCGGACGCCGTCCTTCGTCACCGCTATTCTGTCCCCCAGTTCCAGTTCCACCGCATCAGCTCCTGTCTTCTATCCGTCCTGGGCTTTATGCCGGGGGATGAAAAACGTTCCCCTCCGGCGGGGCCCACACCGGGAGGCCGAAGATCTTCCGGAGAGATATTCGGCCCCCAACCCCCCCCCAAGAGCCGCCAGGTTTATATCCTCACCACCCCTCGTCAAGGAGCGCAGCAATATTGCTTATAAAAGGCAATATTGCCGGAGATAGAGGGAGGATTTGAAGGATGATCTTGCGGTGGTTTTCGGCTTCGCAGCAGAGGGATCGAGGCATCAATTCCGTTATTTCAGACAATGGCTCTGGCTTTAGGCCCGTCCCTGAAGGGCGATCTTTCGGGGTCTGCGATAGGGGAACGTCTCCGTTCGAGTTCTGGTCGGTTCTATTCATCGCAGCGGCCCTTATATCTCTTTTTCCGCCGATCGGCATCGCTGCAGGAAGCGAAGATCTCCTTTCATCATCCGTTTGCGACATCTCGGTCGCATTTGACCTCGCCTCCAACATCATCATCGCTGAAGCAAATTATAGCTATGCCTTAACCGTGACTAACTCCGGCCCCGACGACGCCGCAGGCGTCCGAGTCACCTCCACCCTCGACGTCCCTGAAGGGGTCATCGTCTCGTCAGCGGTCAGCCGGGGCTCTTACGACCGGAGGACCGGCGTATGGACCCTGGGGGATCTTCCTTCCGGCTCCGTCGAGAGGCTGAATTTCGAGGTATCCGTCGCCCCTTCGGTCCCGTCGGGGATGACGATCTCGTATGCTGCGCAGGTGACGGGAGACTGGATCGATCCAGTTCCAGAGAACAACAAGGACGTCTTTGCGGCTACTATCACCACCGATGCAGAGGTTGTGGCGACGGTGAACTGCCCACCCCCGGATGGGTGGGGAGATGATCGGACCCAATACACCGTCGAGATCTCTAACAATGGCCCGAGCAACGCCCGAAATGTATGGTTCAGGGATCTTCTCCCTCCGGCGATCTGGTTGCAAAGGGCTGGTTACAGGGTCGAGGCGAGCGGTAATAATGAAGGTGAGTGGATCGGCTTTCTCGACCTCGGCGACCTAGCCCCGAGGGAGACTAAGACCATCTTCATCTACGCAGACAAAATCCCTGTCAATTTTCGATCCGTCCCTGGGGTGACCATCACCGTCAGCTGGATGGACACCGTCGATCCGGCCTGCAACTCGGTGGTATCAAGTTGCGATGTCCATCGCAGCAGCTTCTGAGATCGTATCCTCCCGCGAGCCCTCTGGGTTGTGTCGGGGAAGATCTCCATCGCCCCCCCCCGGAGGAAAGCTGATTAATATCACCCCTCATGAGAGCCATCCAAGAGGCGATTATATTGATCTATTTCGTCACCGCAAACCAGGGAAAGTTCGAAGAGGCCCGGGGTATTCTGGGGGAGGTGGAGCAGAAAAACCTCGGGTATGTCGAGATCCAGGCCGAGACCCTGGAAGAGGTGGCGGCCTATGGCATAAGAGAGGTCGCCGAGAAGCTCGCGGGTCGCGTGATGATCGAGGACGCGGGGCTCTTCATCGAGGGTTTGAAGGGCTTTCCCGGAGTCTATTCCGCCTACGTCTTCGATACCATAGGAAACGGAGGGATCCTCCGGCTCATGGACGGGATGAAAGATCGCAGGGCAGCCTTCAGGTCGGTGGTGGCTTACGCCGAGCCGGGGGGAGAACCGGTCCTCTTCAGGGGAGAGGTATGGGGAGAGATCGCAGCTCTGCCCAGGGGGTCTGGAGGCTTCGGGTACGACCCCATCTTCGAGGTGGGTAATAAGACGATCGCCGAGATGGATCTATCGGAGAAGAACGAGATCTCCCACCGGGGGGCCTCGATCCGGGCCCTCAAGAGCTGGCTCTCCTCCCGGTGATCCCTCCCGGCGGACTTTCCATCAGCACTTCCGCCCCTTCCTGAGGGCGCATTTGGGGAGCATGCTGCTGTCGATCCTCTTTATCCGGGGAGCCTGGACGGCGGAGATGTAAAGGGTCCTTCCTTCCACCTCAAGCTTGTGGTCCATCGGTTTTGGGGGGCTGATCCGGAGAGGGAGGAGGATAGGCCCCTCGCAGGTGGTGGATATCCGTAGCTCCGAGAAGCTCTCTCTTATGTAGTTCCTCATCTCCGGGGCTATCTCCGGGGCGATGACGGGATCTCTTTTTCCTGGCTTAGCGGGCATCATCGGAGAGATCGTCCCGCCCCTTGAAATAGTATATCTTTTATAAGGACCGGCGTTGAGGCTATACCTGTGTCCAGAAGGAAGAAGGGATACTACAGGGCCAGGGAGCTGGCGAGAGAGAGGATCGAGCGGCTCTTCCTCCTGGCCGAGGAGGAGCACCTCCGCCGTCCCGAGAGGAGCGACCGGTACGTCTCCATCGCCAGGAGGATGGGGATGAGGATGAGGGTACGGATACCGCGACGGCTAAAGAGGCGGGTATGCAAGGGGTGCAGGTGCTACCTCTCCCCGGGGAGGACCCGGGTGAGGCTGAGGGACGGGGTCGTAACGGTGACCTGCGCCGAGTGCGGAGAGGTGATGAGGTATCCTTACCGGTGACCTGTCCAGGGCTCGCTGACGGGCCGGAGGGCTGCAACCCCTTGGCGGCGGGGAGCGGCCCGCATCCCCCTCTAAGCCGGCCATTTGAAGTGGCCATAATCCTTTTAGGAGGTCCCCCAGGGCTTTCTGGATGGCAACCGCCTCCTCAGCTCTTTGAGGGTTTTGGGGAGGATCTGTCGTCGGATATCTCTAGTTCAACCCAAATCTATTTAGTATAATGATATAGAGAATGTCAAGGCTGAACTATAGGAGTTGAAATATGGGACCGTTATCCTGGTGGGATCTGCCGTGGACGACCGCCTCCTCCCTGGGGGTGCTGGACCAGCCGGGTTACTGGCCCCCGGAATACATCGCAGCGTCGAGGGCCTTCCTGGTAATCCTGACTGCCTATCTCGGGTACAGGGCGATCTTCTGGCCCTTTGAGCAGATCGAGGGCTAGCGTCTGGCCGGGTTATGGCGGCGGCAGTAGGCCTCCGCCCGGTCAGAGATCGACCCTGGTGCCTCGTTCTCCCTCAGGTTGAACTCCACCGTAAAGAAGCGAGCCCTCGCCGCGGGGTATCCAGAAATCTAACCAGGGCCGGGTCGTCGGCACCTCTTGCGATCGCCTTGGGCAAGGGCCACTCCTCCATCAGCCGGGCTTTCAGCCCCGAGTAGTCGAGGATCTCCTCCACCCCCGCCACCCTCATCGTCTTCTCGTGGTCAGGGCTGTCGAAGCAGACCTCGACCATCGAGTTTTTCAGCAGCTTCTGGCAGACCTTCTTCTTCTTCTTCTCTCAGGTGTCAAAGTAAAAGCCGGGATCGTCGGCGAACCACATCAGAAAGGCCCTGATGTGGGTGGCCGGTCCCCCTCCGCCGTCGCGACGCTGCCAACGGGGTTGTCGCCAGCGACCTTTTCGAACTCCGAAAGATTCATGTAAATTCCCCCCCTCCAGTCATCGGCGACGTTTGCCCGGGATTACAGCTTCTCAGACAATTTCCCCAGCTTCTCAATGAAGGCGTTCGTCGCAAACCCCACCAGGAAGCAGACGAGGATCCTCATGTTGTCGCCGGTGTTGGCCTCAAAAGATGAACCGTTCAGCGTCGTATTGTTGCCGATCAATTGAGCACTCTGATTTAAAATACCAGTGGCGGAGCCTCCAGTCGTCGTCGTCATCCCGAGGTCTGTGAGCAGGTAGGCGATGAAGCCGAATATCGCCGCCAGGAAGGGGAGAGATGTATACCAGAGCCTCTTATATTCCCGGACGATGCCGGTCGCTTTGATATCCTCTACCGTGCCAACCATGATCTGTGCCGACGCCCCAAGTCCTGCTATTAAAGCCGCCCAAAGGGGAACGTTGAGGATAATTCCATTTGCATCCTTGAACAAGAGTATATATCCGAAGAAGATCGCCGCTGCCATCCCATAGAACATCGAGAAGAGACCGTATTTGGCGATGACGAAGGAGAGGTAGGTCCATCTGGGAAAGCCCAAGAACTTGATTTTATGTTTATTCAATTCCATTGTAAGCTGGAGCATACCCTCATCGGATTTTTTTATAGATTCGAGGGCGTTCTTTTTCACATATAGATCGTCTCTGGCGTCATAATAATTTGATCTGGCGCAGGAGACGTGGATGTTTCTCGATTCGCCTATCTCCAAGAGGCTTCCAAGCTTTACCAGGCGTTCTTCTGCCAATCCTCTCATCTCCAATTCTTCTTCTAATTTGGGGGTAGGTTCGTCTGACATGCTACTATCAAATGATTTTTTAGTATATTAAGTTACCGATTAAGAATTTATATTAATCAGAAAGGTCTTCGGCATCAGCACCAGAGAGGGTCCAAGGCCCCGAATATGGCGCACGTAAATCTCGCAAGTGACGGGACGATCTCTTTCACATTTTGGATCGGCCCGGAGGATTTGGACCCGACGAGAGATGGGGCTTGTGGAGCAGGTACGGGGGGGGGAGCTATGGCGCAGCCCCCCGACCTGTTCTTTCAAATCTCAATCGCCGGACTCTACCCGGTTGCCATTTCTGAGACCATCGCCCTACCAGGACTGTTCTTACCCAAAGGCGAGATGCCGAGCGTACGCCCCCCGCTCTCGACCGCCCCCACCACCGCTGATTAAATCGTTCAGTTTATATAAATCCACCGGGCGGAGGACCACCAGGGCCCTCCCGCCTCCGGCGACCGGATCTCTCACCTCGATCCAGGCCTCCTCCGCCTCAGAAGAGGTCGTCGGATATAGGATCGCCGACCTCCCGCCCGCGCCCCGCCTTCCGATGAGGGCGTAGATGGCGAGCTGGTATAGCATCTCCCGGGGGAGGGGATTTCTCCAGAGGTCTCTATATTTAGCGTCGAGGATCGAGACGACCTCCGGCCCCCTCAGGATCGCGTAGTCCGGCCGGGGGTCCGGTCCCCTCCGGTTCTTCGGGTTTTTTCCGGGGACGTAGGAGATCATCCCGCGGAGGCGGTACTCGTCCAGGACGGAGTAGCCCGGCAGGTTCTCCCGGAGAAATCGGGATAGGAGCGCCTGGAAGAAGCGGTTCATGTCGAAGAGGAAGCCGGGGAGGGAAAGCTCGCTCTTGCCGTCATCCAGGGAGAGGCCCTGGGCGGCGACGAGGATCTCGATGATCGATATCGAAGGCCGATAGGCCGCCGTCTGCCTCGTCATCGCGCGGCGTAGTCGTGTCAAAGTCTCCAGGTCTAGCCGGATCGGGCTTATCCCGTCCCGGATCAGACCCTCCAGGCGGCGGAGGTTGGACCGCAGAATTACGTCTTCGGTGAGCTTCGCGCCGAGGCGGAGCCCTTCCAGGAGGACCTGGTTGATGAGGCAGTCTTCGAGCCTCGGGTAGTGGGTGCAGGGCAGCGCAGCTTGAGGGATCCCGCCATTTCTTGCTATCCTCTTGATGTCGATCCAGCCCCGAGGGCTTGATAGGGTCTCGTCGAGGCGGACGTACTTTCTGTGCAGCCCCCGCAAGATAAGCTCGCTCGCCTCGGCCACCAACTGCATGATTATTAGATCCTGGAAGGTTCGAGACTCGAGAGGGTGTTTAGTTCGGTCGTCGAATGGCTCTAGCTTTAGGTTTCGAAGCCCGTAGGCATACTTCAGGAGCTGGAGAAAGGGAGCGCCTTTGATCTTTGGACGGATGGTAATCTGAAGGTCTCCAAGTTGGATTCGTCCGACGTAAGAATAAGACTCGATAGATAGGCCATTTTTCAGCTCTTTTATCGATAATATATTATTATTATTCAAATAGTCGGCTATCTTAAGGACAGAAGGATCATCCTTAAGAACAGTATTCACCATTTTTTCGTCTGACTTCGGATCGCAGCTCTCCCATTCTGAGAGGCAAACAGAGATCGCATTTTTAGCCATCGGTTCGCTCCTCTTCTGGGGCTTCGTCTGAATCGCTCACGCCGTCCTCTGACGCTTCAGATCCCGCTGTCATCGAAGGGCAAAGTGAAGCCCCATTCGTCGAGATCTTCAACATGGCCCGGACGAACTCGCCATCAATCGAACCTTCGAAGATCTCATGTCTTATCATCTGTCTCTGGGCGTCGACCACCTCCCCGCCCAGAATCTTCTCCAGAGCCGAGTAATCCTCATAGCAGTACTCCTCCAGAAGGGGGATGATCTCGTCCTGGACGACGCGAGAGAAGCCCGACAAGCTCGATATCGGTTTGCCTTCCTCCATCAGGTATGAGTGGCCTATCTGGCGGTTTCGGGCGTCTCGGCCGACGCTCTCGCAGATGCGCCTGTTCAGGCCGGAGAGCCATTCGCCGAGGTGAACCCCGACGACGACGGAGTCGCCCAAGACCGAAGCATCCGGCATCATCTCGATGAAGCCGAAGCGGCGGCGTAGGGCGGTGTCGAGGAGGGCGATGGACCGATCGGCGGTGTTCATCGTCCCGATGACCCGGACGTTCTCCGGCACACGCATCTGCTCACCGGAGACGGGAAGAATAATCGGCTTTCCCCGCTTGTTCTTTTCGAGGACGGTCATCAGCTCGCCGAATATCCGGGGGATGTCGCCCCGGTTGATCTCGTCGATGATCAGGTAGAACTTGACGTCGGGATTTGCGAGGGCGTCTCTGCAGAGCTTCTTAAAGATCCCGTCCCGGAGGGCGAAGCTCATCTTGCCGTCCGTCTCCTCTGGCCGGTAGCCTTCGAGGAAGTCCTCGTATCCGTAGGCGGGATGGAAGCAGCAGATCCTCACGGGGCCGGAGTCGTGGCCGCCGTCGATCAGGGCGCTCCTCTGCTCTTCGGATAGCTGGTCGAAGGACTTTTCATAACGGTCGAGGGACGCTATCTCTCGGGCAGCCCTCTCGGCCCAATAGGTCTTCCCCGTCCCCGGCGGGCCGTATAGGATAACCTGGCCCTTCCGCTCTAATACTTGCTGAATGTCTTGGATTATTTCAGGCAAAGGAGCAGGCTTTGGTCCGTTGTCGAGGGGTTCTTTCTCCTTCAGCTCTCGGGCTTTGGCGAAGGCCTCCTCGGCTTCGGAGGTACGTCCCAAGGCCCGTAAAGCCTTTCCCTTTCCCTCCCATGAAAAAGCGTCCATCGGATTAATCTCGATTGATTTATTGTAACAATCCAACGATTCGTTGAACTTTTCTTGATCGAGAAGAACTTCTCCTTTATCGGCCCAAGCATCTGCATATTTTGGCTCTAATTTAATAGCTTCATCATAACATTTTAGAGCTTCTTCGTTTCTTCCGAGCTTATATAAAGCTCGTCCTTTAGCGTCCCACGTATACGGTTCTTCTGAAGATATGCCTATTGATTTATCAAAACAACTAATGGCTTCCACGTGTTTGTCTGATTCATATAATGTCCCACCTTTGCCAGTCCAGGCGTCAGAATTGTTGGGATTTATCTCAATGGCCCTGTCAAAACATTTGATTGACTGATCGTGCTGATTGAGGCCCATCAGACTCCACCCTTTCCCATCCCATGCAGCATCTTGGTTCTGATCAATCACGATAACTTTGTCAAAACAATTTATAGATTCGTTGTACCTGCCAAGAGAGACAAGACACCAACCTTTGCCCAACCATCCGTCTGTCTTTTTAGGATTTATTTCAATATCTTTGCTGAAGCAGTCCATAGCTTCATCATTTCTTCCAAGCTCCAGTAAGGTTATGCCTTTCATATTCCATGCGTAATCATTATTCTGTTTTATTTTTATGGCTCTATCGAAACATTCAATTGCTTCATTTTGTCTGCCTAGACGATTTAGTGAATCACCTTTGTTGCACCAGGCGATCGAATAATTTGACCTCACTTCGATGGCTTTTTCGTAACATCTAAGAGCTTCGTCAATTTTTTCTAAATCATCTAATATTACGCCCTTATTATTCCAGAACTTCGGCGCTTTTGGCTTGATCTCAATGGCCTTATTATAGCATTGTATGGCTTCTTCATATCTACCCAATTCATAAAGCGCCCATCCTTTCCCATCCCAAGAATAAGCATTCTTCGGCTCTATCTCTAAAGCGTTATCAAAGCATTCTATAGCTTTTTCATGCTCTTTTTTCCTCTCAAACGAATAAGCCTTCTTCAACCAGTCCTTTGCTTCTTTCTTTCGAGCTTCGTCTTCCGAATTTATCTTATCGTCCATTAGCATCCATCCTTACTCTTCATATATATTAAGAAAGATTCGCCCGATCACTTGGAGAAGTTCGTCTTTGGCAGAGGCTTTAAAAAGCTCATGTCGAATCCTCTGATCGTTTGCTTCCACAATCCCCAACCCCAGAATCTTCTCAAGGGTGCTGTAATCTTCGTAGCAGTATTCTTCCAGAAGTGGTATGATATCCTCGTGCAATGCCCTGGCGAACTCTGAGAATTCATCGATGGGCGTGCCATCATTCCTGAGGAGGTAAGAGTGGCCGATCTGGAGGTTTCGGGCGTCCCTCGCCACGTTTTCGCAGATCTTCTGGTTTAGAGCTTCAAGCCATCTTCCAAGGTGGATGCCCTCAATGGTCGCCCCGCGTAATACCGACGGATCGGGCATCAGCTCGATGAAACCGAAGCGCCGCCTGAGGGCCGCGTCGAGAAGAGCTATGGACCGATCGGCGGTGTTCATCGTCCCGATGATGTAGACATTGCTCGGGACTTTGAATTGCTCACCGCTGATCGGGAGGGTGATGGACTTTCCACGCTTGTCCTTTTCGATTATCGTCATCAGCTCGCCGAAGATTCGCGGGATGTCTCCCCTGTTGATCTCGTCGATTATCAGGTAGAAGCTCGTCTGCGGGTTCTCCAAAGCGTCTTTGCAGAGCTTCTTGAAGACGCCGTCTCGGAGGGAGAATATCATCTGACCGTCGGCCTGCTCAGGTCTATAACCCTCAATGAAATCCTCGTAGCCGTAGGCGGGATGAAAACAGGAAGTTCTCACAGCGCCGAAGCTGTCGGTGTCGCCGATGATGAGCGACTTCTGATGAGCGGATAGTTGGTCAAATCCACATCCGAAATTCGATCGGGCGGCAAGCTCGCAAGCTGCTTTTTCCGCCCAGTAGGTCTTACCTGTGCCGGGAGGGCCGTAGAGAATAACCTGGCCTTTACGTTCGAGGATCGATTTTATGCGGAGTGTGAATCCTTTTTTATTTGGTGGGTGTGTTGAGAAGATCAGGTCATTGATCGCCCTCGCTTGTTCTTCTGTCACTCTGAAGTTTGTAGCGTTGGCGAATCTAAAGATTTCATTGGAACCGATAACAGGATGATTTGCTAGGGTCTCTCGACTAAGCTTTTCTGACAGGACGTGGTCGATTCTGAGGCGAACTCTAAGACGCTCCCCTTCAAACCTCTCCTCATCTTTGATGAACTTCTCTTCATCTTTATCTTCTGGGATGTGGTCTGGTTTCGTCAGGACTGTGGCAACTGCGAGAATACCACCGTCTTTTCCTGATTCCCAGATAAAGACAGAGTCTCCAATACGTATCTCGTTGGAATATCGCGTAATTAGCCATGTATTTTCTGTCAATTCATCTAAAGCCCCATCAATGTCGTAGTATCGTGGATTTCCCTGAAAGATCCAATGAGATAAAGTTAGAAAATCTTCGATGAATTTCGGCCAACTCGAATTGGGTTGAGAATTACGAATAATTCTTAGCGCTTCAGGCACTAATCGAAACAGATATCCCTGCTTAACAGCACCAATGCCATTTATCGGACCTTGATCTATATTAAGTCTCAAAATTTCATCAGAAAATTTATTCAAAGGCACTGGAGGGTTTAGGTCATAATACTCGACGCGAATCGAATGACCAGTCTGAATATATTTCTCTCCAGATTGATCATAATGCGGATCTTTGGCTATTTCTGCAGGTGATACAACTTGGCTTACATATCGCAAACTACCATTAGAATAATGGAGTATGATATCATTCGTTTTCACTTCTAACATTGTATTCCAATGATATATTGAGCGCCCAGATTTAGATTCTGTTGGTGCCCAAAGGTAACCACCTTCTTTCTCATCATTTAGATGAGTACCTTGATTCACCCACCAGATATTAATCGAAGATTTATATATGTCCCAACATGTCCAAACAAAGCTCTGAATATCAACCATGTCCTTTGGCCTGTAATTCTTCAGTTCGTCTCTAAGTTGTTGATACGTACCTCTGATGGCAGCATAGTTTTCCGCGTTTGGAACTGATGGGTACTTAAATTCTGCATCCAAATACTGAAGGAACCATCGCGTCACCGTCGGCTTGACGAAGATCTCAGTTTCCGGGTAACAGATGAAGAGAAAATATGTCGGAAAAGTCCACTTGTTTTGATGACCTTTGGTTCTGACGTATTCCGTGTAACGCCCTAATCGTTCGTGCGACGGACCTGTTCCATAAAGCAGATCAAATACAGCATTGCAGAAGCCTGGCTTATCAAGTTCAAATTCGCTGACGATGCTCAAATCGCCCTTTGACGGTACGCTATTCCAAAGCAGGTTGTTATCCTTGCCGATGATTACAAGTCTATCTATAAATTCATCGAACTTGTCCTCTTCTATCAGCTTTTTAAGCTCGCCTTCGCTCAACAAATTTCGTGCTTTTGAGATGGTAGCCTGCTTATAATCGATCTCATCCTTCACAAACCTGGGATCTGAGAAGTCGTTCCAGTTTGGAATTCGGCTGTTAAACAGGGCTACAAGTTCATCGAGCTTTTTGTTATCTAGCGGCATATCTGATGTGTTGTTAGTTGCAGTACATGAAAACTGTTTTGCTGTATCTGCGTACACGTTTGAATTAGGCGGTTAGAAGACTACCCCACCCCCTACCCCACGATCCTCGCCACCCGCCCCACCTGGCCGTCGGCGAGCCTGACCTTGATCCCGTGGGGGTGGAAGGAGGAGTTCGTCAGGATCTCCTTCACCACCCCTTCGGTCAGCTTGCCCGTCCTCTGATCCTTCTTGAGGACGACCTCCACCTTCAGCCCCGGCTTTATATCCTTTCTATTCTTGCCGTCCATGATCCTCCGTCTTACCAGACAACGGAGCCGGGAGGCGGCCTTCGCCTCCGCCTCCGGCCCCCTCTCTCCCCCGCCCTAGTCCTCGATCTCCAGGAGGAGGAGCTCGAAGACGAGGGTTTTGCCCGCCAGGGGGTGGTTCGCGTCGAAGGTGACCGCCTCTTCGGCGACGTCGGCCACCGTCAGCTGGAGCCGCTGGTCGCCCTTGGAGAACTCGATCCTCTGGCCGACCGCCGGGGCGAGGTCCGGGGGAAGCTCCTTTTTGTCGATCTTCATCAGAAGCTCTTCGTTTCTGGGGCCGTACCCCTTCTCCGGGGGGATGGTGACGGTCTTCGCCTCTCCGAGCTTCATCCCCAAAACCGCCTCATCGAAGCCGGGGATGACCGTCCCCTTCCCGACGGTGAACCTCAGCGGACCGTGGGTCTCGGAGCTGTCGAAGACCGTCCCGTCCTCGAAGCTACCCTTGTAGTGGAGGCTCACGGTCTCCCCCTCTTTAGCCTGTCTC
This sequence comes from Methanothrix harundinacea, assembly GCA_002506535.1. Classification (GTDB taxonomy): domain Archaea; phylum Halobacteriota; class Methanosarcinia; order Methanotrichales; family Methanotrichaceae; genus Methanocrinis; species Methanocrinis harundinacea_B. Next base: position 144,241 of record DAXT01000017.1, on the reverse strand, counting down.
ATCCTATCATCTCCTCCTTCTCCTCATCCTTGCCTTCTCTTCTGCTCCCCAAGATCTCCACCATCTCGACCTCGAAGACGAGGGTCTTTCCCGCCAGGGGGTGGTTGGCGTCGAGGATGACCTTCTCCTCCGTCACCTCGCAGACGACTACCTGGAGCATCCTCTCCCTCGACTGGCCTATCTGGATCACCTGCCCAGCCTGCGGCTCGTACTCCTGCGGGACGCACCCGCGGTCCACCTCCATCACCAGCTCTTCGCGGCGGGGTCCGTACCCCTCCTCCGGGGGTATGGTGGCGGTCTTCGCCTCCCCGGCGCTCATACCCAGAGCCGCCGCCTCAAACCCCGGTATCACCATCCCCTCGCCGATGGTGAACTCCATGGGCTCCTTTCCGGCGGAGGAGTCGAAGACCGTCCCGTCCTCGAGCCTCCCCGTATAATGGACCCGGACGGCGTCTCCGGCCTTTGCCCTCTCCATATCGAAATCTCCTGAAGGACGGGTTTCGCTCCAATAGATATTTAGATGACGGTTTATCCGCAGATCTGGGGGAGTATGCCCGCAAAAATATGGAGACGGCCGGGCAGAGCCGCCTCAGGGGGCATCGGCGGCGATATAATAGTGCTCCCCCGTCTCCCTCTGGTACCGATCGAGCCTCGAGCCGGGCTTGTTCACCCGGGGGCGGCGGGTATCCTCGTCCCTGCGGAAGGTGATCCCTATCCCCTTCAGGAACCGGTTCATCCCCTCCCTCATATCCACGGGGGGATGGGCGACGCCCCTCTTCCCCTCTTCCCCATCGAAGACCATCAGCTTCTCGCTGAGGAGGTCGATGAGGTATATGTCGTGGTCGACGACCAGGACCGACCTCTCGGCGCTCTCGGCGAACCTGCGCATCACCTTCGCCGCCATCATCCTCTGCTCGACGTCGAGGTGGGCCGACGGCTCGTCTAAAAGGTACAAATCCGCATCCCGGCTGAGACAGCCGACGATGGCTACGCGCTGCAGCTCCCCGCCGGAGAGCTCCTCCATGGACTGGTCGAGGAGCTTCTCGATCCCCATCGGCTTAACAAACTCCGACTGGTAGTAGCTGGAGTCGAACTCCCGGTTGATCCTGCGCAGGAACCCCTCGACGGATAGGTCGGTATCGGCCTTCAGGTACTGGGGCTTGTAGGATACCTTCAGCTTCAGCTGGAGGAGCCCGTCCGTCGGCTCCTCGACCCCCGCCAGGAGCTTGATGTAGGTGCTTTTGCCGATGCCGTTGGGCCCCAGGATCCCCACCACCTCGCCCCTTCTGATCACCCCCGGTTCCGCCTCCAGCTGGAAGGAGGAGTAGCTCTTCGTGAAGGCCCCGTACTCCGCCAATATGGGAACGTCCTTCTCGGCCCGGGGGGCCCGGACTTCGAAGACGATCGGCTCCGAGCGGACCCTGACGTTCTCCTCGGGGAAGTATCCTTTTATGTACTGGTTGATCCCGACCCGGACCCCCTTGGGCCTGGTTATGACGCCGTAGGCCCCGGGGGTTCCGTAGACGAGGTGGACGCCGTCGGCGAGGAGGTCGAGGAGGGCGAGGTCGTGCTCCACCACCATCACAGACCTCGTCTGGGCGAGCTCTCGGATCGCTCCGGCGGCGTTGATCCTCTGGTATATGTCCAGGTACGGGCTGATCTCATCGAAGAAGTAGACGTCGGCTTCCCTCGCCGCGCAGGCGACGATGGCGACCCTCTGCAGCTCCCCGCCGCTGAGGGACGATATCTCCCGGTCCATGAGGGGAGAGATTCGCAGCTTCTCGGAAAGGGGCTTGAGCGCCCCCCGCTCGTCGGTCCTCTTCAGCAGCTCCCCGACCGTCCCCGAGAAGCTCTTTGGTATCCGGTCGACGTTCTGGGGCTTGTAGGCGGTCTTCACCCCCTTCTCCCTCACCCGCCGGAGGTAGTCGCCCAGGGCGGAGCCTGAGAAGGTCTCGATCGCCTCTCCCCAGGAGGCGCCCCTCCCGAGGTTGGGGGCCATAAGCCCCGAGAGGATGGCGACGGCGGTGCTCTTTCCGATCCCGTTCGGTCCGAGGAGGCCCGTCACCTTCCCGGCGGCCGGGACGGGCAGGCCGTAGAGAGCGAAGCCGTTCTCGCCGTACCGGTGGGTGGGATTCTCCAGCTCGTCGGGGAGGTTGATGATGGCGATCGCCCCGAAGGGGCACTTCCGGACGCAGATCCCACAGCCTACGCAGAGGTTCTCTGTGATCGACGGCTTTCCGTCGGTGAAGGTGATCGTCTCGTCCCCGGTCCTCACCGGCGGGCAGAAGTACTCGCACTCCCGGACGCACTTCTTCGGCTGGCACCGATCTCTGTTTATGACGGCGATCCTCAAAGCTTCAGCCCCGCTTCAGTTGAGGAGGATGGTCCAGGATACGAGCCAGAGGTCGACGGCTATGAACTCGACGTAGAGCCAGTCCTTGGCCTTGAAATCTTCGACCTTGATCTTGAGATAGGGAAATGTGAACTTCTGGATGTAGAATGTGAGGCCGATGACCAGGACCATGACGAAGTACCAGGGGTAGATCATCCCGACCGACCCCTCCTCGGGGACCCCGGTTCCGAAGAGGTAAAGGCTCGCAAAACCGAAGATGACCCCCAGGACCGCGGGGTACATGGTCATGACGATCCCGTCGGACCGCGCCCTTCTACGCTCCGCCGCGTCGTTCTTGGAACCGGTGATCATCTTCTCATCTGCCGCCTTCGACCCTTCCGGGCCCGCGGCTGCTCCATTTTGAGCGCTCTTCGACCTCTTCCTCTTCTTGGCCATGGGATCCTCCCTGCCCTGGGGGGCATCATATCTTAATAGCGTTTTGGTCTTCGGCCGGCCGCTGCCTTCCAGCCACCATCTCCTCCCATATCAAGAGAAGGCAAAGTCCAAGTAGTATTGGGGCAAAAAGGGACGGGATGCGTCCGGCAGTCGTCGCAGATTCGTCGGTCTTCATATACGGAAAGGCCCTGGAGGGAGAGGTGATAACGGTCCCCGGCGTCGAGGAGGAGCTTCTGGATATCCGATCCCGGATGCGCCTCCAGATATCGGGGGCCAGGATAGAGCCCCCATCCCGAGACGCCCTCGCGAGGGCGAGGGCCGGAGCCGAGATGACCGGGGACGCCGCCGTCCTCTCCGAGGTGGACCTGGAGCTTCTCGCGAAAGCTCTGGAGCTCTCCGCAAGGCTTGCCACCGACGATTACGCCCTTCAGAACGCGGCCCTTCACCTGGGGATCGAGGTCGAGACGATCGCCATGCCTCGGATCCGGAAGATATTGAAGCGGACCGGGAGGTGTCAGGGATGTGGCAGGCACTTCGAGGGAGACGACTGTCCCGTCTGCGGCACCCCGAGAAGGAAGAGAAAAGGGGGGTTATGATGAAAAATATAGATAGTTTGATAGAGACCGCCGCCGAGCTTAAGGCGGAGGGGTTGGTGGAGGGACAGATCGCCGAGGAGCTGAACATCTCCCGGGAGACGGTGACGTGGCTGTTGACCCACGGCGAGAAGAGGTCTGGGGTCCAGGGGCCAAAGGACGTCTCCGTCGACTGGTCCTCCATAGGGAAGAGCTCCATAAGGCTCCGGCACGTCTCCATGGCCCTCACCGACATGATCCTGGAGTGTCTCGAATGCTCCGACGCCGATGTGGACGTCGTCGTGGGGATCGCCCTCTCCGGCGTTCCCATCGCCAGCATGGTCGCCGAGGAGCTGGGGGCGGAGCTGGCGGTCTACACCCCGACGAAGCAGAGGTGGTCTTCAGAGAAGGGGGAGGCGGAGTTCAAGGGTGTATTCAGCTCCAACTTCTCGGACGTCTCCGACGCCGAGTGCGTCATCGTCGACGACGTCATAACCTCCGGGAGGACCCTGGAGGAGGCGGTGGAGGAGCTGAACGACCACGGCGCCGCCACCAACGCCATCGGCGTCCTCCTGGACAAGAGGGGGGTCGACGAGATCCTGGGGGTCCCCGTCTCTTCCCTCCTCCAGATCATCAGGGTGAACTGAAGGTCAGTTTCACCTCCGGATCGGGTTTAACTCCGGATAAGGGCGATAATAATCCCCGGGCCCGGCGGATACCGGGCCTGGACGATCGTTTTTTTCGAACTCATAAGAGAGGCGGCCCAGCATCAGCTATTCAAAATCAACCTGCTCCTGGGAGGCTTTTAGAGCTCGCACCCTAAAAATTTATATGCACATCCGACCACTTAATAGAAGGAGGATCATCATGAGTCTGAAAATCCATCATACAGCCCCTTTGGCAGCTCTGGCGCTGCTCATCGCCCTGGCATCGCCCGCCTTTGGAGAAGACGCCACGATGGGAGCGGCCTCAACCTTCGGAGACGTCAGTTACAAGGCCCTAGACCCGATCCATCTCGGCAAAGAGGCGAAGCCCCTATACCAGGTCGACGCCTACTTCAGGATAAAGGACCTGCGGGAGATCGCCGCCAGGGATAAAGGGCTCTACGTCGTCCGGCAGAAGTCCTTCCTTGGGACCTACGAGCTGGGAAGGGATGCCAAGCCCCTCTACGACGTCGCTTCATACTTCAGGATAAAGGACCTGCGGGAGATCGCCGCCAGGGACAAGGGCACTTACATCGTCCCGTCCGAGACCGGTCAGGAGCCGACGAAACTGGGCGGGAAGCCCAAGCCCATCAACCAGATCGACTCACGACTCCGGCAGAAGGAGCTACGGGAGATAGGATCCGCAGTAAAGGAGGGCATCTTGATCCCATCGAAGATCAGGAGCTGAGGTGGGATCTGCCCGTCAAAACCGTATCTTTGAGGCGGGCGAGCCGCCGGCCTCAGAGATACTTCTGAATTTTATTCGTGAGGGTGGTTTTAGGATAGGCCCCCACCATCTGGTCGATCAGCTCGCCATTCTTGAAGACGAGCATGGTGGGTATCGCCATGATGCCGTACTTGCTGGATGTCTGCATATTCTCATCGACGTTCAATTTACCGAAGACGACCTTCCCTTTCATCTCTCTGGCCAGCTCCTCGATCACCGGGGCGATCATCCTGCAGGGTCCGCACCACTCCGCCCAGCAGTCCACGATGACGAGAGGGTACCTGGCCACCACGTCGCCGACGGTGCCGTCCGTCAGCTTGACGGGGCTGTCGGGATAGTCCGCATTTGGTTCGTTTGCCATCTTTTTCATCTCCTCGAGCTTCTTTCTCCTTATCCTTTCAAGCTCCTCGTCCAAAGATCACACCTCTAACCTCTCTTTCGCCTCGACGATCAGGGATCTGAAGTGGTACAGGTCCACAGCCATCTTCTGATATCTACAGAGGGTGAAATCGAGAAATTCGATGAGCTGGTCCTCGCGGTCGTCCCCGTCACCGAGGGTATCCAGGAATATGGCGCCCTTGAAGGGAGCGAGCTGGAAGCGGGCCTCCTCGCGGCTCCAGTTCATCCGGTCGAACATATCCCTCCAGCTCTCGATCCAGCCGGGGGAGAGGTAGAAGTAGAGTCCCCGGGCGGCTATCTCCTCCACCTTCTTTCGAGTAATGAGAGCGTCGATGCAGTTCTGGCACCTCATAAGGACGGCGTTGTAGGGGGCGATGATCTCGCCGATCCGGGGGTGGCACTCGCCGTAGGCGACGATGATCCCCTCATGCTCTTTGCACCTCTCAAGCTGCGCCTTCAGCGCCTCCTCAAGGTCATCGAAGTCGACGTGGAGGCCCGCCTCCAGGTAGCTGACCTCGAAGGGGAAGTCGAGCTTGCCTGATATCCTCTCGATCTCATCCTTGAATATGCCGCAGGCGATGATCGCGTACATGGACAAACTTACAGTCGTCGGGATGTTATATATCGCTTATCCGGTGGGGATGGTCAGAGAAACGGGAGCCGTATTCCCAGCCCCTTCTCGACGGCGGTCCTGTAGACCCTCGACGCCGTCGCCATGTCCTGGATGGCGAGGCCGGTGGAGTCGAATACGGTGACCTCATCGTCATCCTTTCGCCCCGGTACCTTCCCTGCCACCACCTCGCCGATGGTGGCATAAATGTCCTCAAGGGTGATGCCCCCCTCCGCCAGGGGGACGTTCACCTCCCCAGAGTGGGAGGCCTGGACGAGATCGTCGACGACGACCTTCGCCCTCTTTAGGATCGCCGGGTCCAGCTCCTCCTTTCCTGCGGCATCGGCCCCGATGGCGTTGATGTGGGTCCCTTCTTTTATCCAGCCTTCCTTAACCAGGGGCTTTCGCGACGGGGTGGTGGTGACGAGGATGTCAGCGTCGCAGACCTCTCTAATATCGGTGGAGATCTCGTAGCTTGCGTCAAGAAAGGTTCTGCTCTCTTCTTCAAGAGCCCTGCACCGGTCGAGGGATACGTCGGCGACCTTGACGGTCTCGACGTCGAAGATATCCGCCAGCCCCAGAAGCTGGGTCCTTCCTTGAGCTCCGGCGCCGACGAGCCCGACCGTCTTGGAGCTCTTCTTCGCGAGGTATTTTGCGGCGACGGCTCCCGCCGCTCCCGTCCTCATGTTGGTGAGGAAGGTCCCCCCCATGACGGCGATGGGGGCTCCCGTCTTTGGGGAGTTGAGGATCAACAAAGCCATCACCGTGGGAAGGCCCGAGCCGGGGTTATCCGGATGGACGTTGACGACCTTCACCCCCGTTGCGTCCATCCCCTCCAGGTACGCCGGCATCGTCCGCAGGTCGCCGTTGTACCTTTTGTAGATGAGGTAGGACTTGGGCGGCATCTGGGCCGTCCCCATGCCGTGCTCCCGGAAGGCCTCCTCCACCGCTTCTATCGCCTCCTCCATCGATAGGGACGCCATCACATCCTCCTCAGATAGCCAGAGTATCTCCAAATAGTTCCCTCCAGACTCGATAGACCCTTTTTGCGAGATATCCTCTATCCTGAGGATGGAAAAGGCTATCCCCCCGGCCGATGGAGTTTCGTTGAGATGGAGCGGTACGACGTCGCCGTCATCGGAGCCGGGCCCGCGGGGTCGATGGCGGCAAAGAAGGCGGCCAAGGCCGGAGCGCAGGTCGTCATCTTCGAGGAGCACCCCCGGGCCGGCTGGCCCGTCCAGTGCGCCGGGCTTCTGGGGGTGAGGGCAGTGGAGGAGTCGCACCTGCCGCCGGGCTCCTTTTTGATCAGGCCCCTGCGGGGGGCTAAGGTCGTCTCCCCCGGGGGTCATCAATTGGCATTCAAGGCCCCGGAGACGAAGGCGTGGGTCGTCGACCGGAGGATCTTCGACCGGGCTCTCCTGGCGGAGGCGGCGAGGGCGGGGGCCGAGGTGATGATGGCATCCCCTGTTACGGATCTGACGAGGTCAGGAGGGCGGACCGTCCTCGCCGTCGGCCGCGGACCCGACCGGCGGAAGGTCGAGGCGGGGGTCGTCATCTCCGCCGAGGGGGCGGGGGCCCGGATCGCGAGGAGGGCAGGGATCGGGCCGCAAAGGGAGATCCTCTCCTCAGCCCAGGCAGAGCTTCCTATCGATTTCGATGACCCCGATATGGTGGAGGTCTTCCTCGGACGGGACGTCGCACCGGGCTTCTTCGGCTGGGCCATCCCGGCCTCGGAGGGGGTCGCCAGGGTGGGGCTCTGCTGCCGAAATAACGCCTGCACATATCTGAAACGCCTCCTGAAAAGCCCCCCCATCCGTTCCAGAATCAGAGGAGGCCCCCTCCACCTGGCTGTGGGGGGTCTTCCCCTGGGGCCGCCTGCCTCGACGGTCGCCGATGGCTTCATAGCCGTCGGCGACGCCGCAGGCCAGGTGAAGCCCACCTCAGGCGGTGGGATCTATCCGGGGCTCGTATCCGCCAAGATCGCCGGGGAGGTGGCCGCGGCGGCGGCCTGCGAGGGGGACGGTTCCGCCGCCAGGCTCTCCGAGTACGAGCGGAGGTGGCGGGCTGCCCTGGGCCGGGAGATCCGCCTGGGGATGATCGTTCACAGGTTGAGGGCGGGTATGTCCGACTCCGAGATGGACGATCTCGTCCGCCATCTAGCAGGTCGAGAGGACCTTTTGAAGATCATCGAGGAGGTGGGGGATATAGACCGGCCGAGCCGGGCGATCAGGAACGTCGGCCTTCAGATGGGGTCATCGGGGCTGAGGATGATGGGGACGGTGTTGAGGATTTTTCTCCGGGGAGATCTCTGAACCCTCTGAAAGAGCAGAGGGCCATCCTGCTCCCCCCCGGATCGGCCCGGCTCACCTCAGCTCCACCTCGATCCTGCTCGACCCGTCGTCGTCCTCCACCACCAGGATCGAGTTCTCGAACTGACCCTGGACCTCGCCGATGTGGCTTATGGCGAAGATCTGGGGGAAGCGGTCGTCCAAGCTCCTCAGCATGTTGATCATGCTCTCCCGGTGCTCCACGTCCTGGCTCCCGAAGACCTCGTCGAGGATGAGGAAAGAGTATCCTGGGCCGTCTTTGGAGAACCTCATCAGGTACTCGCTGATGGCGACCCGGACGGAGACGGCGATCATGTCGATCTCGCCGCCGGAGAAGCGGGATATGGGGTAGAACTCCCCCTCGTCCTCGACTAGGATGTTGAAGTCGTCGTCGATGCCGATCCTCCCGTACTTGCCCGTCACATCCCGGAGGATCCTTCCCGCCTCCTCGGCGATCTCGTTTCTTATCCGGACGAGGATCGCATCCATGAACCGGTTGGCCAGGCCCCTCGTCGTATCCAGGACCTGGACCCGGACCCTCCACCCGGCTTCCTTATCTTCCAGCTCCTCCTTCCTGGCCGCCTCCCTCTTCAGCCGCTCTAGCTCCCCCTCGGCGAGGGCGAGGCTGATGGCAAGCTGCGACCCCCTCTTCCTCGCCTCCTCCAGCCGCAGGCCAGCCCCCTCCAGGGCAGCCTCCGCCTCCTCATATGCTCCATCAGAGAAAAACAGGGCCGAGAGCTTCTCCTCGGCGTCGGCGATCTCCCCGGAGATCCTTGAGGCCGCGGCTCTCGCCTCCTCTAGATGGAGCCTCACCTCCCCCTCGGCGGCGAGGGCGAGCCTGATCTCGCCAGCGAGAGCCTCGGCCTTCTGTAGCTCCTTTCCCTCCTCCTGGAGGCTTCTATCCGTGGCGGGGCTGAAGCCGAGGAGTTCGATCTCGCCTTCGACCTCTTCGTGCCCCTTTTTGAGCCTCTCCACCTCCCTCTTTGCCGAGAGGACGGCCTCTTCCAGATCCGGGATCTCTCCGGTCCGGTGCTCCAGGGCAGTGAACCTCTTATGCTCCTCCCGCAGGGACGATATCCTCTCCCTGACCCTGGACCTCTCATCCTCGCTGTATCCGAGTTTCGCCATCATCTCTGCCAGGGATGTGAGCTTCTCCAGGGAGGCGGCGAGGGACCTGGATGCCTCATCCAGCTCTGCCCTCCTCTTTGGGATCTCCTCGATCCGGACGGCGAGGGCAGCGTATTCGCCGACCAGGTCCTGAAGGGCTTCTGCCTCCGCCTCGAGCCGGTCGAATATCTCCGGGTCGAAATCTGCGGGGCCGAGGGCCACGATCTCGGCTTTTATCATCTCCGCCTCCACCAACAGCTCTGAGATCCGGGACCCAAGGCTCCTCTTCTCGGCGAAGATCTCTGCTGCCCTCGCCTTCAATCCGGTCAGGGCGGATAGATCGATAAGGAGCTCCTCTGCCGATCTTGCCGCCCCCTCCTTCCGGGCGATGACCTCTCCCCTCAGCTCTTCGAGGCGGGATATCCTCTCTGCGGCATCCGAGGCCGCCGTCCCGTACTTATCCAGGAGGAGGTCTCTCTGCCCCACAAGGGGCCTCTCGCAGGCAGGGCAGAGGCTCTCTTCGCCCAGGGCCTCGATCCTGGACCTCTCCTCCGCGGCCTCCGCCAGCTCCCGCCTCGATACCGAGATCCTCAGGTTCAGATCGGCGATCTCACCTTCCAGCGACTTTTTGATCCGGTCGATCTCCTCTCCCCTCTTCTGGAGGCTCGCCTCCCTCCCCGTCAGGTCGCCGAGTTCTGAGATCTCCTCATCGAGGGCGGCTACCTCAGCCCTGAGGGAATCTATCCGGGTGGTGACTGCGGCCGCCCTCTCCTCCAGATCAGATAGCCGCCTGCTCTTCTCCCTCTCACTCTTCTGCCGCGAGATCTCCGCCTCGAGGGCCCGATATCTATCGACGGAGGGCCCGATCTCCTCCATCCGGTCCTTCGCCGCCAAATGGCCCAACAGAGCCTCCCGGATTCTGGCGGCGTTCTTCCTCGCCTCCTCTTCCCTAGCCCTCTCCTCTCCGGCGAGGGTGGAGAGGTTCTGGTGACGATCCCGCTTCGCCTCCAGGGCTTCGAGATCCGAGATGAGGCGGCGGTACTCCTCCTCCCGCGGCAGGATCAATTCCATCTGCCGCCTCTCCTCCTGCAGCCTGCAAAGTCTCGTCTCGGCCTCTTTCAGGCCGCGGGATCTACCCTCCATCTCGGCCTTCGCCCTCGCCCGCAACTCCAGAAGCTCCTGGTGGCGGGCCCTCTTCGGCTCCAGCTCCTCCAGCTGCTCCCTCACCGAGGCGAGGCGGGCGAGCTTCGGCTCCAGCTCGAAGAGCTTCCACCTCCCCTCCTCGATCTGCGAGAGCCTCTTCTCGTAGAGGAGGATCGCCCTCCTCCTCTCCTCCAGATCTCGGGAGAGCCGGTCGGTCTCTCCTCTGAGATGGTCCCGGGTCCGCCTCCGTTCCAATTCACCCTCCAGGACCCGCCGCCTCTTCTCCACCTCAATGGCTAGATCTGCCTGCCTCTCTATCGCAATAGCGACCTCCTCCCTCCCAGAGGCGACCTCCTGATCCCGCAGGCCGATCATCTCGCCGACGTCGCCGATCTCGGCGAGGGCCCCTTCCAGCCTCCCGATCTCCCCCTCGGCCTCCCTCAGGTCAGACCTGATCTCCTCCATCGCCCTATCCCGAACCTCGTCGAGGCCCAGGAGAGAGAGGAGGTACTCCCGCTTCTCCGAGCCCCGATCTCTTATCAGGTTGTCCAGGTCCTTCTGCCTCGCGTAGAAGGTCTTCATGAAGTCCTGAAAGCTTATCCGGAGGATCTCCTCGAGGCGGCCGTCCACCTCCCGGGTGCCGGTGGCTACGAGTTCGCCGTCGATCCGGAGCATCGCCTCCGGCGTCATGTTCTTCCCCCTCATCGCCCGGAGGATCGTCATCTCCTTCCCGTCCGAGTTGAGGGAGAGCTTCACCTCCAGGTCGTCCCTCTCCGAAGCCCGGGAGTTCTTGATGAACTCGCGCCTCACCGTCGAGGCCCTGGAGCCGTAGAGCGCCCAGGCGATCGCCTCGACGATGGTGCTCTTCCCCGAACCGTTACCTCCGACGATACCGGTGAGGCCGTCCTGGAACTCGACCCTGACAGAGCCCCTGTACTTTTTGAAGTTTTTCATCGAGAGGCTATTGAGCCGCATCGAACCTCTCCGCCGTCCTCTTCTCCGAGATCCGCGCCAGCAACCCGGTCCCGTAGGCTATGACATCTTCTCTTATGGCGGCGGGGATGGCGTCGCCTGCCGCCTCCCCCTCGATGAACTTGCGAAACTCCTGGGGCAGATCCCTCGATTCCATCGGCTCCATCTCATATCTGACGGGATCTCCCGAGAACTCCGGGAGGATCTCGAGGGTGAGCGCCTCGGCTTTCAGCTCCCCTAAAAGCCTGCGGCTTAAGGACCTGTACGCCTCCCTCGATATCTCCGAGAGCCTCAGCCGGACTATCTTATCTTTCAGGCCCAGATCGTCGCAGACGGATCTTATCAGCCCCTCCACCTCCCGGGAGGAGAGGCCGGTGCAGTCGATGGGATTGAGATCGATCATGTACTTATCAACGACCGGAATCTGTCTAACCTCTCCGGATTCGAGGTCGACGAGGAGGATGCCCTTCTCGTCCTTGGCTTCGTTGAACCTGAAGTACTCGACGGAGCCGCTGTACCAGCCGTTCTTCGCCACCTGGGCCTGGCCGTGGTAGTGGCCGAGGGCTATGTAGGATAAGTCGGCCTTGAGGAAGCTCTCTTTCAGCTGGTGCTCCCCGACGGTCCGCAGCCTCCTGTCCCATAACGCCTCCACCAGGCCGTGCATCACCAGGACGTCCTTTCCTCCCGACCTCTCGGCCCTCCTCTCCTGCATCTTACGAAACTCCGCCAGGTAATCCTCGGGGCCGAGGCAGAAGGGGATGCAGTGGAAGGTGGTGTCTCCAACTTCGAAGGGCTCGTACCGGTACTGGTGGGCGATACGGACCCCCTCCATCCCTTCGAAGAGGGTGAAGGGGGAGAGGGCGGCGTAGCTCTTGGGTGCGTCGTGGTTTCCGCTGATGATGACCACGGGGATCCCCGCATCCACCAACTTTTCCAGGTTCTGCTGGAAGACGTAAAGCGGCCTGATCCGGGGGCGGACGTGGTGGAAGACGTCGCCGGCGTGGACTACGGCGTCGGGGGATATGTCGATGATCCTCTCGACGGTCTTGGAAAATCCCTGGTAGACCATCTCCTCTCTCAGGTTTCTTCCCCACCGGTCGACCCGGCCGTAGGCGGAGAAGCCGAGGTGGGAGTCTGCCATGTGGACGATCTTCATGCGTTGCTCACCTAGTCCGGCGGAGGGCTGAAGCCTCCGATCCGCCGACCCCTCCCTTCAGAAGATCCTTCCCGATTGAGCCGGTCCAGGTACTCCTCGTAGAGGTGGACCCTCGCCGGGACGGGGAAGGGTATCTTAAGGGTGCTGACGATCGCCTCTCCCTTCTCCAGGGTCTGGATCTCGACGTCTAAAGTCGATAGATCCTGCTTTGCCGACTCCTCCAGGCGCGTTCTGTCGTTTCTGTCGGCGAGGCCGAGGATGACGAAGGTATTGAACTGGGAGAGGAGCTGTTTATCGATCAGCTTCGGCTGCTGGGTTATGGCGCAGAGGCCGACGCCGAACTTGCGCCCCTCCCGGGCGATCGACTCGAACCGGGCGAGGCTCCCCTCGCCGCCGCCGAGGACCCGCTGCGCCTCCTCGATGGTGATGAGGCAGCTCTTCCCCCTCGCCCCCTCGGCGCTCTCCTTCTTGTAACGGTCGAGGATCGACCGGGATAATAAGGAGAGGAGGAAGAGCTCGGACCTCTCGCTGAGGGTGGGGATGTCCACCAGGACGACCTTCCCATCCAGGAGGTTGGATATTATGCTGGGTATGCTGGAGGTGAGGTCCGATATGTACCGGTTCTTGTCCAGGATCGTCCTGATCGTCCGGCCGATCCGCCCGACGGTCTTCTCGTGGAACCCCTCGGCGATCATCTTGGCGGCCCCCTCGGGGGTGAGAAGGTCGTCGAGCCAGCCGTCCCCGTAAAAGACCCTCGATACCGCTTCCAGCGCCTCCCTCTGAGCAGGGGTCCAGTCGTAGAGGACCTCTATGTCCCGGGGGAGGATCTCGCCTCTCTTCACCGTCAGGTTTGAGACTGAGGGGTCTTTGAGGTGCCTCTTATCGGTGGAGTAGCAGACGATCCCGTCTCTGTACCGGTCGAGGTGGAGGAGCCCCTTCGTCCCCTCCGCTCCGAAGATGTACTCGCCGTGGGGGTCGACGATGAGAAGGCCGAACTTCGACTCCTTCGAGGAGGCCATCTTCATGCAGGAGGCGGCGAAGACCTTCATGAAGTTCGATTTGCCCATGCCTGTAGTCGCAAAGACCCCCATGTGGTGATCCATGGCGTCGCTGTGGAGGGCGACGGGGATCTCCCTCACGTCCCGGCTCCCGTTCCTGAGCCTTCCCACCTCGATATCTCCCATCACATCTCCGAGGAAGCGAAACTCCTCCTTCTCCGCCTTCGTAACGGGGGAAAACTTGGCGGGGATCGTCCTCGACTTTCGAAACCTCTCCCTTCCCCCGGCCTCCTTGGTTATGCAACCGAGGGGTTCTGCCACCACCCGATGGAATATCTGGTCAGTGTCGTAGAAGCCGTCGCCCCGGATCACCGTGTCCCAGTTTCCGTCGTAGTTGGAGGCGTGGCGCAGGTCGGTGATCCTGGCGAGGAACGTGGCGCCTCTCTCCGCCCTTCGATCGTGGATCGAGACGATCTCCCCGAGCTCCACCCACTCCTCGCTCGGGACGATGAAGTGGTACTCCCGGACGTCTTTTGATATTATCCTGAAGTAGGGGTTAGAGCTTTCGTCCATGGTTATGGTCTGGGGCTTCTGACCGATTCTGGCGAGACCCTCCGGGGGGGCGCTATCCGGCCCCCGTGGCTCCTTCAACCTTTCATCAGATAAATTTGCCATTCTATCTCCTCTTGATCGAATCGAGGATCTCGTGATAGTCGAGGGCTCCTCGTATATCTCCTTGCGCAAACCCCAGCCTACGGAGCTCCTCGAAGAGCGATAGTCGGGTGAAGTTTCGCTCCTGGATCGGGATCTTCATCTCCTGATGGGCCCTGAAGAGGGCGTGGGGGTAGCCGGGGCTCTCGGAGGAGCTGGAGTAGAAGGCGACCCGCCCGAGGATCTCGTCTATCGACTCTGCCGCCCGGCCAGGAGCGTCGATCCTGAAGGCGTGGGTCGATCCGGGGTGGAGCCGGGTGGCGAAGGTCTCTCCACCCCAGGGCTCCTCCCTCATCGCCCTCCGGCCGCTGAGCTGGACTAGCCAGGGGCTGCCGGAGACGGCGGCGCACCCGACGCGATCGACGCTCCTGAGGAGGGGCCTAGCTATCCCCCGCCCCCAGGAGAGCTGGCTGGACTTGCTGATGGCGAGGAGGGCCACCCCCCTCTCCCCGGCCCGTTCGAATATGCTGGTGAAGACCTCCCGGTGGTAGGGCTCCCTCCAGAGGGAGAAGCCCCCGTCGTAGAGGACGAGGTCGCTGGCCTCCGCCTCCAGGACCGCCTCGAAGAGGGCGACGTGCTCCTGGAGGTCCCGATAGAAGGTCGCCATCCGGTCGAGCTCCTCGGCCGTCTTCAGCCGGAAGGGCTCATCGAGGCCGAAGATCCCCCGGCGAAACCGGTCGAAGGATCTCTGGTAGTTCTCCCGATCGGCGACGAAGAGGTCGTCATAGGTGACCACGGTCTTCTCCCACTCGGTGCCGCGGTAGACGACGTAGCCGGCCCTGATCCTGTTCAGGCTGACTGCTCCAAGGTCAAAGACGACGACGTTGGACCCGTCGATGGCGAAGATCCGGCCGTCGAAATCTCGGGGGACGATCTCGCGAAAGTCACTTTCGCGGATCCCCGTCTCGACCTCGAACTCGTCGGGGTCGACGGGGGCCAGGTACTCCTTCAATGCCCGGGCGGCCTCGGCGAGCTTCTCCCTCTCTATCATCTCGGACGTGGGTTGGCGGTCGATGTATATACCGATTTTGAGAGACGAAATCGGTCAACTCTTTTTCATCCGTTTTATCTCGCTCAATGCCGCTGAAAATCGTTCTGCTTCTTCGCGGTTTCCAAAGAAGCCTTCATATCCCGTCCAATCTGGTGATGTATATCCAACATATCCCCATTCTCTTTTGTCTTGCGGCAGAACTTCTACCAATCTCTCCTTATCAACATCCAAATAATTAGCTAGTCTATTTATATAAACCTGGAAATTGAGCCCATCTTTGGTATTACTGTCTTTTGGGATCAAGCTGAATATGGTATTCCGACTACCGCTCATGAGGCCTACGAAAGCAACGGAACTTCGAGTTGTATTTTTCCCATTGAATATAAGGCTGAGCCGCTCTAAGAGGAGGCTATAGATATCTCCAACCCCATTATCTTCAGACATCTTTTGTAAATCATCATATGACAAGGGTGGAGGTCTTTTCGAAATCGCCTTCGTGCGGGTGCTGTATTTTACTTGAGTTGGATCGATCAAAAAAACCCTGGCCAGCAGCTCTTTTCTATCTCCGTTATGGAAATATTGGAATGTAGCCGCATTGATCCCGACGCCATAGCTATCCGATAAATACCGTATAATCCTCTCAGAGCGACCGTCTATCTCCGAGGCGACGATGATCATGCTGTGGTGCTCGTTTAATATTTCGGGTAGTTCAGCTCCAAACCTTGATCTGAAGCTTTCCTCAAGAGTGCTGTGGTCTCCTAGATAGCGGTTAGAGATTTCCGTTATCTTTTCATTTGAAAGATTCGCTACCCAGGAGGCGTAATCCAATGCCTGGGCTGTCACTTCCCTAGGGGTCTTGTCGCGCTTAAGCTCGACTATTACGACGTCTCCGTTGTAATCGAGGCAGAGAAGATCGATGATGCCACCAAAATCTGTTTCTACTTGCCTTCCTATCACTAAAAGGTCACTGGAGAGGATGGATATGTCCTGCTCCAGCCACTTTTCAAGCCGGGTTTCCTGATCCAACCGGTTCTTCTCCATCTCTTTGAGGTGATCTCCTTGGAGGATCTCCCAAATCCTGACATCTTCTGTCATAATCCCAGACCCGTGAACATTCCGATATCGTAGGAGATGATATCATTAATGAGCTTATCCCAGGATTTTTCTAATATACCAGTGAATCCAAAAGCCTCAAAAAGTCTCAGGTGGCAATAGCGTTTGTAGAGGTAGATTACGATGGCAGAGAAGAACCTTATCGCCTGGAACGTCGACGCCGGGGATTATCCGGCATCGGGAAAGATCGACGAGAAGCTGAAGTTCCTTTTAAATTACGCGGTCCTGGCCCCCTCGGGGCCGAACAACCAGCCCTGGAAGCTCGCCGTAGACGGAAGCGAGGTCACCGTAAAGGCCGACTTCGGCCGGACCCTCCCCGACGTCGAGCCGACGAACAGGACGATGTACATGAGCCTGGGGTGCGCCCTCACAAACCTCCTCGTCGCCGCCGAGCACTTCGGTATGGCATACCAGGTCGAGAAGTTCCCAGAGGGGATCGACGCCGAGACGATAGCCGCGATCAGCTTCGATGGGGAGGGCGCGGCATCGCCGCAGTTTCCGCCATACCTCTTCGACGAGATCACAGAAAGGCACACCAACCGGGGGGCCTACGACGACCGGCCGATCGAGGCCGAGAAGATCGAGGAGATGAAAAAGGCCGTCGGAGACGGGGGCTTCCGCCTCGACGTCCTCACCGACCCGGCGGAGAGGGCGGCGATGGCCGAGGTCCTGGGAGAGTCCCACAGGATCCAGCTCGGGAACAAGGCCTTCCGAAAGGACCTGGCCCGGTGGATCAGGGCGAACGACGAGGACGCCTGGGACGGCCTTCCCGGCTACGCCTTCGGCTACTCGGACTTCGAGTCCTACTTCGGCAAGTTCGTCTTCGGGACCTTCGACACCTCATCCTCCAGGGCGAATAAGGAGATGGGACTGATGAGGGCCTCCCCGGCCGTCGGGATCCTTTCCACAGACGCCGAGGACAAAGGGACCTGGGTCGAGGCGGGGATGAGGTTTGAGCGGCTCTTTCTGACGGCGACGAAGCTCGGGGTCAGGTTCGACCTCTTCAGCCAGCCGGTGGCGATCGCGCAGCTTCGAAAGAGGATGGTCGAGATCCTCGGCGTCGAATATCCCCAGATCCTCATCAGGATGGGGTACGCCCCCCCGGCGAAGCACACCCCCCGCAGGACGGCGGAGATGGTCCTCTCCGGGAGGTGACCCCGCCGAGAAGGGCCGGAAAAGCCACAATAAGGCCCCAAGAACGGCCCAAGGAGGGCCTGGCTTGGGGCTTGAGAGGTCTGTAAGAAGGGCCCCCCAGACCGCCCCCGGTCCGGGATATCCGGATAAGGTTATTATCGGAGGCGGTCCATGAACCTGGTTGGAGGAAGAAATGTATCTGAGCATAAGGCGCTACAAGACCGACGAAGAGCACGTCGGCGAGGTGATGAGGCTCGTAGAGGACAGGTTTCTGCCCAAGGTCCGGGAGATCCCCGGCTTCGTCAAGTACTACGGGGTGGACTGCGGCGACGGCCTCGTCGCCTTCATAAACTTCTTCGAGACCGAGGGCGGGGCCGAGGAGTCGAACAACATCGCCTCGGAGTGGGTTAAGGAGAACCTCTCCAACTACTTCCCCCTCCCCGCCGACATCACCGCCGGAAGGGTGATGGTGAGGGGCGAGAAGGAGAGCTGAGCCGTCCGGGGCGGGCTCTTGGGCCCAAAGAGAACCCCAGATCGCCCGACGGAGGAGGAAGGACGGGCGGGGTTTGGCCCGTCGAGGCTGAAGGGCCTGGAAATGAGCAGGTTGAGTTTTGAGGTCTAAGGCTTAAGGCTTGAGGAGGCGGCGGATATGGCGGAGATGAAGACCAGGCCCTTCGGAAAGACCGGCCGGGAGGTGACGATGGTAGGGCTGGGTGGCGAGGGGGTCCTTCGGACCTACGGCGAGGAGGCGAGGGCGGCTGCCGTAATCGAGGAGGCCGCGGCTGAGGGGATCGGCTACTTCGACACAGCCCCCGCCTACTCGGGAAGCGAAGGCTACTACGGCACCTTCTGGCGGACCCACCCCGAGCTTCGGGACCGCATCTTCCAGACGAGCAAATCGGCGGCCCGGACCGCCAGGGGCGCGCGGGCCGACCTGGACCGGACCCTCGGCACCCTCGGCCTCGAGGCCATCGACCTCTGGCAGATCCACGACGTCAGGACCCGCCAGGACCTGCGGGAGATCGAGGGGCCGGGCGGGGCCCTCGAGGCCTTCAATGATGCGAAGGAGACGGGGCAGACAAAGTTAATCGGGGTCACCGGCCACCACGACCCAGCCATCGTCAACTATGCCATCGAGCGCTGGCCCGTCGACTCCGTCCTCATACCGGTGAACCCGCTGGAGGGGGTCATCGGCGGGTTTCTCGACGGGACCCTTCCGGCGGCGAAGGAGCGCGGCATAGCCGTCATCGGGATGAAGGTCCTGGGCGGCTCCTCCTACCTCAACCCACAGGCCGGGGTCGGCCCCGACCTCCTCCTCCGGTACGCTTTAACTCAGGAGGTATCCGTCATCATCGTCGGCTGCTCAACCCCCGAAGAGGTACGCCTCCTCGCCCGGATGGGGCGGGAGGTGGAGCCGCTCTCCGGCGAGGAGGAGGAGAATTTGCTCGGGATCTTCCGGCCGTATGCGAGGAGGCTCGCGTTCTATCGGGGCGTGATGTGAGCAAGTCGTCTCAGACAGAAATTTCGACGCATCTCGCGGTGGTGGTCGGCTCCGGTATGGGAAGGTTGTCTTCTTTCAGGCCTTCAAGATGGAGCTCGATCGCTTCTCTCATCAGCTCCGCCGTCTCCTCTTCGGTCTCGCCGGCTGCGACCACGCCGGGAAGGTCCGGGCAGTAAGCAGAGTAATTTCTTTCGCCCTTCTCGATGATGATCGCATATCTGGCTCGGGTCATTATTCCTGCTTCCTAAAGGCTGCTTGCTTTGATATGCCCTTCAGTTCTACATCTTGACTTAAAGCACCTTTCTCTTAGGAGTCGTCAAAACAGCCTGATCCGAAAAGCCCCCCTCTACTCACCCCATCTTCTCCCTCACCGGCTCCAGTATGGCGTTGAGATGCTCCACGGCGCTCTTCTTGAGGTCGAGGGGGTGCATCTTCCCGGCGAGGTAGTCCGCCTCCAGGGCCTCGTACTTATCGTAGGTGACGTCGCCTCCGAACTTCTCGGGCCGCCTTATGGTGACCGCCCCCAGGCGGGGGAGGATGTGGTACTTGAAGAGCTCGGTGACGGGGTTTCCTTCTATATCTTTGGCGGGGCAGTAGGCGGACATTATCTTCTTATCCAGGTCCTCGGCGGAGTCGTCGACGGAGATGTAGTTTCCCTTCGAGGAGGACATCTTCCCGCCGTTGAGGCCGGAGATGATGGGGGTGTGCAGGCAGACCGGCGGGAGCATCCCCAGCTTCGGCATCTCTTCTCTTGCCAGCATGTGGATCTTCCTCTGGTCGATCCCCCCGACGGCCAGATCGACTCTGAGGGCCGCGATGTCCACCGCCTGCATCAGGGGGTAGATCATCTGGGATACGTGAGGGTTGTCCATATTCCGACCCACCTCGTCCATCGACCGGCGGGCACGGTTGAGGGTGGTGTTCCTCGCCATCTTCAGGACGTTCTTGACGTACTCAGGCTCGAGCTGGTAGTCGGTCCCGTAGACGAACTCCGTCTCTTTCGGGTCGAGGCCCAGGGCGATGAAGCAGTCGCGGTTGTAGTCGGCCGTCGCCCTCACCTCTTCGAGGGTCCCCTTCTCGTTGAGATAGGCGTGAAGGTCCGCGAGGAGGACGACGACCTGAAAGCCCGCCGCCTGGAGGTCGATGAGCTTGTTCGCCGTGAGCATGTGGCCCATGTGGACCTTCCCGCTCGGCTCGTACCCGACGTAAGCCCTCGGCCTCTCCTTCGACTCCATCAACGCCTTCAGCTCGTCGAGGGTGACGACCTCCTCTGCGTTCCTGACCACCAGCTCAAGCCTATCCAATAGATATCACCACCCCCCCAGAGGAGAGGGGATGTATAACGCTTTTGGTTCCTTTAGGCGAGAGGGGTTCTGCGGGGGGCCGGGGAGCTGCCGTAGGGTGGTTTCCATCCGGCGGAAGGATTATTGCCGACCAGAGGCGACGGGTAGATCATGAAAGAGAAGGGAGAGAGGGGAGTGAAGGAAGAGAAGCAGGAGAAGGGAAAGCGCGCATCTAAGGCCCCACCGCCGCCGGGGGTGGGGGATGTGAACCGGGAGAAGACCGCGGGCCTCCTCTTCCTCGCCCTCCTCTTCGTCATCGTCTTCTGGAACACCTTCTGGTTCCTCTCCAAGTTCATGCTCCTGTTCGTCATCGCCTACGTCGTCTATCTCGGCGTGAGATCTCGATCATGATCTTGAAGAAGGTCGGACGGAAAGGGTTATCAGAAGGCAGAGCCCACCCCCCGGCCATGAGATGCAGAATGCTGGGAAGGTCGGGGAGGATCCGCAGCCGCGAGCAGAATATCATACTTCTGGTGGTGGCGGTGGTGATCGTCGCCCTCCTCTGGAACTTCATCGGGGTGATCTTGAGGGTCGCCCTCTTCGCCGTCGTCGTCTACCTCGTATACCGCCTCCTCCAGAGCTGGACCTGAGACGGCAGAGGGCCGATAGAGGTATGAAAAGAGAAACCGTTATCATCTAAAATGACCGATTTTGATCCATGAGCATTCAGATTCCGGTCCGGGCCGGGGGGAGCGGCTCCCTTGCAAAGAACGCCCTCCTCCTCGTCCTGGCCTTCATAGCCGCCGTCCTCCTCTGGAACGTCATCGGCTTTCTCGCAGGGGTTTTGATCTTTGCCCTGGTCGTCTACGTCGTCTACCTGGTCCTCCGCCGCCACCTCTGACCTCCTCGATCCGGCGGGCCTCGGCGAGGTCTTCTTCGGTGTTGAGGTTATAGAGGCTCAATAGCTGCGGGTCGAGGGGGCGGAGGATATCCACGGGTACGTTTCTGACCGAAAGCGCTCCCAGGGGCCCCCGGATCCTCCGCTCCCCCGCGGCCAGAGCCTCCCGACATGCCCGAGCCATGGGGTCGGCCCGATAGACGGCGTGGAGCGGCTCGATCAGCCCCCCCTCCCGGGCGGGGACGGCGGCGTCGTGTCCTCCGGCGAGGTCGAATAATAGGTTCACAACCCCGGGATTCAGGAAGGGGAGGTCGCAGCCTACCGCCAGGACGAATTCACTCCCGGCAGCCTCCATCCCGGCGGCGAGCCCGGCCACGGGGCCGAAGCCCCGGACGGGGTCGGCGACGACCCTCGCCTCGGGGACGACCTTCCTCAGCCTTTCGGCCTGATCGGCGTCCCTCGCCACCACCACCACCTCGTCCGCCACCTCGCCGACGACCTCGACGGTCCTCTCGATCATGGTCACGCCGAAAAATTCGAGGAACGCCTTCTCGGAGCCGATCCTCCTTCCTGCGCCCCCGGCGAGGATCACAGAAGACCGCAGAGATCCCATCCTCCCTCCTGGCAGTCCTCTTTCAGAGCCCTGAGGAGGGCCGCCTGCGGATCTGGTTTCTCTCCGTCGGAGGTGAGGATGGTGAAGTCGGGGCTGACGGAGGCGGTCGCCCTCCCCGCCTCCTCGAATAGAGACCTCATAGAAGATTCGTCAGGCGGCTTTCCAGATCCGAGCCTCTTATACGCGAGGTCTCTTGTGAACCTGTTGCCGAGGATGATCAGAGTCGACGTACCCCTCTTCGAGATCTCGGCTCTCTTGCCATCTATCTCGACGAGGATATACCCTCCGGGGACGGCGTAGACCCTCCTGCGCCTCTGCCTCTCGATGGAGATCTCCGTCACCTCCCCTGCCAGGAGATCCCCCCTCTTCCAGACCTTCTCGTGGCCGTCGGCTATCTCGACGACGGAGCCGAGCTCCTCTGCCCTCCTATGCAGATCCTCGCCGGTCCTGATCCTGCCGCCGTAGAGCTCCTCCTCCAGAGCCCCCGCCTCCCCGAAGAAGGCGATCCTCCTTTTATCCCCGGCTATCATCGCCCTCTTCTTCCCGGAGTAGGCCACCACCAGAGACATACGGAGATCCTCCCCTCATCCTATTCTCATCTCTCTTCCGAGCTCATCTGGATCTCGGCGGCGTCCGCCGTCTGGCTCATCAGCATCGAGACGGTGAGGGGCCCCACCCCTCCGGGAACGGGGGTGACCGCCGCCGCCACCAACATGACCTCTTCGAACTCCACGTCCCCGACGGTCTTGTCGCCGACCCGGTTTATCCCGACGTCGAAGACGTAGGCTCCGGGCCGGACCATATCTCCTCTGATGAGGCCGGGGACCCCCGCCGCCACCACCAGGACCTCGGCGTTCCGGGTGTGGGCCGCCAGGTCTTTCGTAAAGACGTGGCAGACGGTGACGGTGGCGTTCCTGTTGAGCATCATCGCTGCGAGAGGCTTTCCGACGACGTTGCTGTGGCCGACGATCACCGCCTCCTTCCCCTCCAATTCGACGCCGAGCCGCTCGAGGGCCCAGATGATCCCCTTCGGGGTACAGGGGACGAGCCTCTCCGCCCCGGCCAACAGGGCGCCCATGTTCAGGGGGTGGAAGCCGTCGACGTCCTTTGCGGGGTCGATGGCCGCCATCGCACGCGCGGGGTCCTTCCCCCGGGGGAGGGGGAGCTGGAGGAGGATGCCGTTTACATCGTCCCTCGCGTTCAAGCCCCTTATAGTATCGAGGATCTCATCGATCTTCGCATCCTCGGGAAGGAGGACGTTCTGGGACCTTATTCCGACCCGGTCGCATGCGGAGTGCTTGATCCTGACGTACATCGCAGAGGCGGGGTTCTCGCCTACTATGATCGTTGCAAGGCCGGGCCTCCTCCCGAGGGCGGCGAGCTTCTCGACGCGGGCTATCGTCTCCGCCTCCATCTCCGAGGCGAGGGCCTTGCCGTCTATGATCATCCCAGTTCCGGATAGAGGGGGAACCTGCGACAAAGCTCGGCCACCTCGTCTCTTACTCTGGCGATGACGTTCTCATCGTCGATATTCCTGAGGACCGATCCTATCATGTTGGCTATCTGGACCATCTCCTTCTCCTTCATCCCCCGGGTGGTGACCGCCGGGGTCCCTATCCTGATACCGCTGGTGATGAAGGGGGAGGTGGGATCGAAGGGTATGGTGTTCTTGTTGAGGGTGATCCTCGCCCGCTCCAGGGCAGCCTCGGCGTCTTTTCCTGAGTACGGCATCTTCAGGAGCTTTACGAGCATCAGGTGGTTGTCGGTCCCCCCCGATACGAGCTCGAAGTTCTGATCGAGGAGGGTCTTCGCGATGACGGCGGAGTTCTTGACGATCTGCTCCTGGTAGCTCTTGAACTGGGGGGTCGATGCCTCCTTGAACCCGACGGCCTTTGCGGCGATGACATGCATCAGGGGACCGCCCTGGACCCCCGGAAAGACCGCCCTGTCGATGGCGGGGGCGATATCCTGCCGGCACATGACGACGCCGCCCCTCGGTCCTCGCAGGGTCTTGTGGGTGGTAGTGGTGACGACGTCGGCGTGGGGTATCGGCGAGGGGTGGACGCCGGCGGCGACGAGCCCCGCGATGTGGGCGATGTCTGCCATCAGGTATGCTCCCACCTCGTCGGCGACCTCCCGGAGGGCAGCGAAGTCGATGGTCCGGGGGTAGGCCGAGGCGCCGGTGACGATCATCTTGGGAGAGCACTTTTTGGCTATATCCAGGATCTCGCCGTAATCGAGCATCTCCGTCTCCTTATTGACGCCGTAATGGACGACGTTGTAGATCTTGCCTGAGAAGTTGACGGGGCTTCCGTGGGAGAGGTGGCCGCCGTGGTCGAGGGCCATCCCCATGACGGTATCCCGGGGCTTGAGGAGGGCGAGGTAGACGGCCATATTCGCCTGGGAGCCGCTGTGGGGCTGGACGTTGACGTGCTCTGCGCCGAATAGAGCCCGGCACCGGTCCCTCGCCAGGTTCTCGGCGACATCAACGAAGGTGCAGCCGCCGTAGTACCGTTTGCCAGGGTAGCCCTCTGCGTATTTGTTCGTCATCACGTTGTTGTAGGCCTCCATCACCGCGGGACTGGTGAAGTTCTCGGCGGCGATCAGCTCCAGGCCGTTTCTCTGTCGCTCCAGCTCGTCATTTATAGCGGAGGCGATCTCGGGATCAGCATCATCCAGGAATCTCAATCAAATCACCGGTAAACGATCTTCGAGAGAGGATTGCTTCGGGGGCAAAATAGGTTATGGTGGTATTTGGGGCGGAGCCACCCCGAACCGCAGCCGCTCCGGCAGCCTTTTTAAGCCGGAGGGCCAGTGTCGGAGCCGATGCTAAAACGGGCGAGGATGATAGCCGACCTCCAGTTCGGCCGCGGCTGCGGTCGCGCCCTTTTCGGGGACGATACCACCTTCATGCTATCAAATACCGGAAGGCTGAGGCACCTTTACCTGGACGGCGAGAGGACGGCGACGGTGAGGGCGAGAGACGGCCTCCTCACCTTGAGCGGATCAGGGGCGAAGCTCCTCTACGACTTTCTCCCTGCCCCAAGACAGCGGGTCGTCGTCATGAACGACGTCGCCCCTTACGTCGCCCGTGGCGGGACCGCCTTCGCAAAGCACGTCGTCTCCGTCGATCCCGATATCAGGGCGGGGGAGGAGGTGCTGATCGTAGACGAGGACGGAAGGCTGATAGCCACAGGAAGGGCCGTCCTATCCCCGGAGGAGATGTTGGAGCTGCGCCGGGGTCCCGCGGTGATCGTCCGGTCCGGCCAGGAAGAGGAGTGAATCTGATGGGGGCCGCAGGATAAAGACCTCCCAGAGACCGAGGAAGAATATGACGGAGACGACGGAGAATGATGAAGACGGATATCGCTGATACGAAGATGGAAGAGGCGGCAGCTAAGACGACAACATATAAGTAAACGGCCACGAAATTCGCGGCCATGTTTCCCACCGCTCTGCCCCCCAACCCATTGATGTTGGCGGGGATGATCCTGATCTCTGTGGGGGTCCTCTACACCCTCGTATCGGTCAGGGCAGGGGTCGTCCTCATGGGACTAGGCACCGTTTCTACGGGGATCTTCCTCTTCACCATCGTTCCGAACGCCATAGATCCCATCGCATTCTTCTTCAACGGCCTTCTGGTCTTATTCGGCCTCTGGATGGTGGACGTCGGCGCCAGGACCTCCGGCTCCTGGCGATAACCTTTATATGGGTGATCTGCGTCAAGGAATCCGCAGCGGGGCCATAGGGTAGCCTGGTATCCTACAGGACTGGGGGTCCTGTGACCGGCGTTCAAATCGCCGTGGCCCCACCATCTCCAGCTCGTTTATATCGATCTATATTTCGAGGTATATCTTGGCCGCTGGAGAGGGACTTTTGCCCCTCTTTATATAGATCTCTTTTCAGCAGCCAGTAGCTCTGTGCTGTCGCCTCATCCATCCTTCGATGCGACCTGAAGGACCCCCTCTACCCTGGATGAAGGGCACCGTTATGGGGATCGGCCGCCCTCACTCTCGAAAGAGATTCACATGAGCAATATGCTTAAATACTTCGATCGCCTTTACTATTTGGGGTGTTAGTTATTAAGACTATAACGGTCATTACTCTATTAGCAGCAGGGCTTCTCTGTGGAGTGGCAGCAGCAGATCCATCGGGAGACCGAGATTGGGGGCATTCATCAAAGAAATCATCTCATTGGTCCCATCCCTCCCAAGACTGGCTCTCTCCCTGGAACTATGAGTGGTATTACAGCTATTACCCATATGGTTACTACTACCCGGGCAGCTACTACTACAACACTTATTACTACCCAGGCAGCTACTACTACACGTACTATTACCCAAGCAGCTACTATTACCCATACTACAGTTACCGTCCCTGGTACTACTCTGGATTCAGGTATTCATTTGCCATCGGCTGAGGGTTATCCAGAAGCATAATATCACAGTTTCAAACAAATATAGCGATGCATGGACGAGATCATATCTCAAGAAATGCTTGCTATAGCCTTTTTATTAATCCGATCTAGCTGGACTTGATCTTGGCATTCTTGCCTTGTCCATCAATGGATTATCTCCGCTCTCTACCGTTCTTCGCAGCCTTCTCTCCTCAGAGCCCTCCATCGTCAACGGCGGTCTAAATCTGTCCAATGATGGCGGAGTCAAACAGCGCACCCCGCTGCAAGCCGAGGGGCATTCATTAAAAAAACTAGACTTTTCAGCTTTTTCATTTCGTTCTGGGAACTCGAAAATGAAATTAGGTCTAAAATTGAAAGAAGTTCAGATGACGCCAACTCTTATCGATAGTATCGTGAACAATCGCATTCGCAGTTGCCGCATTGAGGAGATGGAGACTTACCACCCCGTTTGAAATCTATATGGATGTCGAGTTGTTTCTCCTCCAATTCGAAGTCTATTGAATCGATATACCGGGGCGGCTACAAGTTCAGTGCCAGCTTAAAAATATCCTCTTGTGAGATGGACATGGTTTTTATTCGATAACATCATATGATGAGTGGTTATCCATTACCCACAGGAAATAGAGAAGAGCCATATTTCAGGCGGGCTGGGAGGAGGCGTCATTTTCTGATGCCATCCCGCCTTGTCATTATAGATCGATCTGACCGAGGGACGGATCGAATCGAATCGAATTCGATCCGCATCTTTGGGCCAGATCCGTCCCATCATCTTATGGCCAGGATCTCCCCTAAGCCCATTTGAGGAGATGAGGGAGGGCAGAGATGATGGGACATGAGAGATCTGCCGCAGAGGGCTTTACATCATCCCCGGGGGCATCCCCATCCCGCCCATGCCGGCGGGCATTCCGCACATCCCTCCGGGCATCCCTCCCATACCGGCTCCAGCTCCGGCGGGCGGCTGCTCCGTCCTCTTGGATGCGATGACGTCGTCGATCCGCAGTATAAGGTTGGCGGCTTCGGTGGCGGATTTGATCGCCTGGGTCTTCACCCGGAGCGGTTCTACGACCCCCATCGCCCACATGTCCACGACCTTCCCGTCGAGGGCGTTGAGGCCGCCGGTCTTCATCCCCGCCTCGTGGCTGCTCTTCATGTCCGTCAGCTTGGTTATGGCGTCAAAGCCGGCGTTTTCGGCGAGGGCTTTAGGGATCTCCGCCATCGCCTCGGCAAACTTCGCTACGGCGAGCTGCTCTCTCCCCTTGAAGTTGGCGGAGTACTCCCTCAGCTTCAGGTAGAGCTCCACCTCAGGGGCTCCGCCGCCGGCGACGAGGGTCCCGTCCTCGACGGCCGCCGCGACGGCGTGGAGGGCGTCGTCGAGGGCCCTCTCCAGGCTGTCGACTACCTGCTGGGTTCCGCCGCGGAGGAGGAGAGATACCGTCCCCTCCTGGGGAAGGCCCGTAACGAAGGTCATATGAGCTCCGCCCACCTTCTTCTCCTCCACCAGGTCAGCTCTCCCCAGGTCCTTCTCCGTCATCTCGTCGAGGTTTGTGACCATATTTCCGCCTGTGGCCCGTGCCAGCTTCTTCAGGTCCGTCTTCCTGATCCTCCTGAAGGCTGTGATCCCCGCCTTGGCCAGGAGGCTCTGGGCGAGGTCGTCGATACCCTTCTGGCAGAAGACGACGTTGGCTCCGGTGGCGGTCACCTTGTCCACCACCTTCTTGATCGCCTCCTTCTCCTGGTCTGCGAAGATCTTGAACTGGTCTGAGGAGGTGATGGAGATCTCGGCCTTCGTCTCGGTGTCCCTCGCCTCGATGGGGGTTCCGAGGATGGCTATCCTCGCCTTCTCGACCTTCTTGGGCATGTTGGAGTGGACCCGCTCTTTATCGATGATGATCCCGCGGATGAACTGGGAGTCCTCCATGCTCTCTCCGGCCTTCTTCTCCACGATGACGTTCTTGAGGGTTACGACCTTCTTCCCTTCATCCGTCTCCTCGGTGACCGCCAGTACCATCTCCACGGCGTGCTTTGCTATCTCGATGTTGGCATCTCCGGCGAGCTTCCCGGTCATGGAGGTGATGGCTATCTTCTCCAGGAGGTCGCGGTCCTTTTCGGAGACCTCTCTTGCCATCCCCTCCAGGACCTCGATCGCCTTATCCTGAGCCATGCTGTACCCCGAGACGATCATCGTCGGGTGGACGCCCAGATCTATCAGCTCCTCCGCCCTCTTGAGGAGCTCTCCCGTCAATATCGCCACGGTGGTCGTCCCGTCCCCCACTATGTCGTTCTGGGCTTTTGCCGCCTCCACCAGCATCTTGGCGGCGGGGTGCTCCACCTCCATCTCCCGGAGGATGGTGACGCCGTCGTTGGTGATCGTCACGTCTCCGATGGTGTCGACTAGGAGCTTGTCCATCCCCCTGGGTCCCAGGGTGGATCGGACCGCCTTGGCGACGGCTCTCGCCGCCATGATGTTGTTAGACATCGCCTCTCTTCCCCGCTCCCGTCGAGCCCCTTCTCTAAGAATCAATATCGGCTGTCCACCTAATGATGCCATAAGTTGCCTCCTTCTCGGGATCAGACTATTTGACCTTCTATAAAAGGGTTTTCAACCGATCGCCGTACGGATATGGATGGGGGGATGTTTCAAGGCAGCAGGCCGTTGGAGAAGAGATTTCGGATGTGATAATATGATCCATCAGGTTCCGATACCGTCTTCCCGGCCCCCGGCGAGGTTTGGAGGGATTGGCAGAAATGGGAGGGTTCCTCGCCGGAGAGCTTTCGGGGCGGTTCAGGACGTGGCGCCGTCGGACCCTTTGGGAGATCCTGGCGCTGGGGAGTCGTTTACGAGATCATCAACGCCGATATGAATCCGGCAAGGCCGATGACCAGGAGCGCCGGGTTGACGAGGGGGTGATCGACCCCATACCTTCTCAGGGCTAACTTGGCGCCGATGAGGATATGGACGAGGAAGACGAAGACGAGGAGGAGATCCAGGCTCGTATGCCAGAAGATCGCGTCGCTTCGGCTCATTATTATCCCCTTGCTCCAGGCGTATCCGGTGACGATGTACGCTATCATCAGGACGAAGAGGACCCAGGCAGAGATCCTGTTAACCCTGTGCAACAAGCCGTTGAGCTTCATGGAATTCATCTCCTTCGATCTGTTCAGACCTCGAACAACATTTGGCCGATTTGGGCATGGTTTATCCGTCCACCTCTATCTTTTTTATATAATTTTGCATACAATATACAGACGGGCAGCTCCCGGCCCCGCGGTCCCGGCCCTCTGGCGAGGGAGAGGAGGTAGACTGATACGTGCGCTTCAGCCAGAGGGCTTTCGGTTCGGGGCCGGAAGGCCTCCGTCGGCTGCGGTTACTCATCACTCCCCCCGGAGCGCCTCGATGGGGTCGAGGACCGCCGCCTTGTTGGCGGGATAGATCCCGGCGACGGTGGTGATCGATACGCCGAAGAGGAGGCCGAGGGCCACGGACTGGGCCGTCACCTCCATGGGCAGCATCGCCACCGATCCAACGAAGTTCGAGACGAGGGTTCCGAGGAGGATGCCCACCAGGCTACTCACAAGGCCGAGCATCCCCGCGTCCAGGAGGTACAGGGCCCTAACGTCCCAGGTGGTGGCTCCGATCGCCTTCATCACCCCTATCTCGTGGGTCCTCTCCTTCACCGTCAGCATCATGACGTTGGATATGCCGATCGCCCCCACCACGAGAGATATGGAGCCGATGCCAGCGAGGGCGTATTTGATCATGTTCAGCACCTCCAGGACCGACTCAAAGATCGTCGTCATCGCCTCGACGCTGTAAGCCTCGTTCCTATGAGTCCTGGATAGGGCCTTCTCGACCTTCTCGGCCACCACCTCCACCTCGGCGGAGTCTCTGGCCCTCACGATGATGCTGTCGTAATAGTAATTTTCAGAGTCCAGGAATTCTTTCATCGCCCTGTGGGAGACGTATATGCCGTCGTTGGAGGCGTAAGACGGATCCTCGTCCTCCTCTAGGACTCCCACCACCTTGAGGTCCATATAGCGGCTCTTGTCTGCCGAGTAGACCCTAATCTGGTTTCCGGGGGAGATCTTCATCCTGAAGGAATTCTCAGCCACGTCGCTGCTTACCACCGCCGCTTTGTAGTCGGACCCGGTCAAAAACCGGCCCCGAGCCACTGAATCCTTCATGTCGTCGTGATTTTCGGGCGAGATTCCGACGATGTTGACGGATGAGTTGTCCCCCCGGAAGGAGAGGAGCGCTCTGGCAGTTTTAAGGGGATATACCGCATCGACCCCCAGGACGTTTTCGACGATCTTCACGTCTTTATGGTCGAACTCGGCGGGCTCCGCCGAAGACAAGACCGGTCGGCTCCCTGGTCCCGGGCCCATCACCATCTCCGATCCAGGCCTCACGCTGATGAGGTCCATATCCATATCTCCGAACTGTTCGCTGACGCCGCCGTATAGCCCCTGGCCCACCGATAGCAGAGCGACTATCGAGATCACGCCGATGATGATCCCGAGGCTCGACATGAAGGCCCTCCTCCAATCGGACCTGAAGCTCGATAGGACGTATTCCAGCATGTCGTCGGGTCTCAAGAGAGCTCACTCCGATGCCAGAACCACGCCATCGATGGATGAGGTCAAGGTCTCTTGCCCCTCCTCCGCCAGAAGTAAGCGCCGCCTATCACCGTCGGCAGGAGGATCACCGCTGCGGCCGTCGTTATCCCGGCACTCCCCTCTCCGGGAGGTCCCCTTCCTCCGGTGGTGGCTTCCGCCCCTGCCCTGAGGATCGTCGTGTAGACCTCCGACTCGTGCCAGGTGTCCCCGTTTTTGTACCTGGCCCTGAATCCCAGGTCGATCGCCCCGGCGGGGGATGTTGGCAACAGATCGAAGTCGATGGTGAATATCTCGTCAGGCTCCATGGTGCCGATGTAATACTCCCTGGGGGAGAACTCCACCCCATCGGCCTCGGGGACGATAGTCACAGCGTTAAGAGTGTTCTGCCTCGGGTTTGCCACGTCCAGGCTAACGCTCTTGGAGGTAGGGGCCTGCGCCTGGATCAGCATGACGCTGGAGGAGTCGACCTTCACCGGAACCTTCCGGTTCGCCTCCGACGGAGCCTCCTTGTATCCGCTGACGAGGAGGACGTCCAGGAAGTGGGTCCCATCGGCCGCCTCCTCGTCGGCCTTGATGTTGAAGTAGACGGTGATCCTGTCGCCGGGGGCGACGGTCCCGACGTCCGCATAAGGATCGGTCAAAACCTCCAGCCCTTCGGAGCTGACCAGCTCCACCAGGTATACAGGGACGGTGAAGGAGAAGTCCTCCCTCTGGTAGGAGACGACGTACTGGTCGGCGGAGTTCTCGATGACAATCGATACGATCCCGGTGTCGCCGGGCATCAGGACCTCCGGCGAGGTGGATGAGCTGATGATGATCGTCGGTTCGGGGACGCGGTACATGTAGCTGAAGGGGTATGCTTCAGCCGACGGGGTGAGGAACGGGGCCGAGATCAGGATCATGGCCAATAGAGCCGAAGCCGGAATCGACGTCGCACCAGACTTCAATTTCAAGATGCATCCTCCTGTATCGTTCCGTCTCTCATCCATATCACGCGGTTGCAGCATCTTGTCGTCTCTATATCATGGGTTACCATGACAATTGTTCGACCTTCTCCGTTCAGCTCGCGCATAATATCCATAATATCGCTGGTGCTCCTTTCGTCGAGGTTACCCGTGGGCTCGTCTGCTAGGATGATCGATGGATCGTTGGCGAGGGCCCTTGCGATCGCCACCCTCTGCCGCTCTCCTCCTGAGAGGTTTGAAGGGCTGTAGTCAAGGCGGTGTCCGAGCCCTACAGACTCAAGAAGCTCCATCGCACGATCTCTCCTGAGGTTCTTTGCCGTCTCCTTGAGGGTCATCGGAAGCTCCACGTTCTTCAAATTCGAGATTCTCCCTATGAGGTTGAAGTTCTGGAAGACGAACCCGATCTCTTCTCTTCTTATCCGTGCCAGGTCCCGGTCGGATAGGTGGCCTAGATCCTGTCCCTTCAGGAGGATCCTCCCTCTCGATGGCCGGTCGAGACACCCGAGGATGTTCATGAGGGTGCTCTTGCCGCAGCCGGAGGGTCCCATTAGAGCCACAAACTCTCCTTCGTCTATCTCCAGGTCGATCCCCTTGAGGACGGGGACGTCCGTCTCACCGACCCTGTAGCTTTTCTCGAGGTTGGAGATTTCTACCAGGGCCAAGGTCCGCCTCCTTCAACGGCGGCTGGCTGGCCGTTCCCGTCTGTCTCGGGAAGGGACACGAAGGTCAGCCTGTAGCTCGCCACCTCACCGTACTCGTTTATGGTGAGGTTTCCGTCCCCGGAACGAAGGGCTCCCTCTTCACAGATCCTGAGGTTGATGTGGCCGATCGTCCGGCCTTCAGGGCTCTTCATCATATCGATGAACTCCACGAGATCGGCGTCGAGGACGGAGCAGTTTTCGTCGAAGGTCTGGTTTATCCTCGCCATAGCGTATCGGTCTTCTCCCAGGACCATCCCCCCCCTGGTCGTCGTCCCCCCGAACTTCCCGATCTCTTCCCTGATCTCGTCGAGGCTCCTGTTCTCCCTCAACAGGTCCCTGGCGAGGGCCGGCGGGATCCGTTTGGTATCGACGAGCCATATATGGAGATGGTAGGCGTCCCCCCTCTTCAGCGCCATCCCCTCGGCCCGGAAGGGACCGCCCGGAGGGAGCCGATATCCGTGATCGGATGGAGGAGCTCGGACCTCCGGGAAGGGCTGGACCTGGCCCGGAGGAGCTTCTACGGGGGAGGAGAAGGCCGTCGTCACAGAGGAGATGATCAACCCCAAGACGAGATAAGTCTTCGAGATCTTCAAAGAGATCCGCCCTCGATTTCGGGTTCCAGATGGATAGCGTACCTTCCCCGGAGGATTCCGCAAGTCATGATCAGGGTCCCTCTTCCCCTCCCAAAGACCTCTTTCATCTCTATGCGTCCCATCACATCGCCTGAGGTTTCGGACGAGATGACACCATCGGATCTCTGCTCTCAGGACCGTCTCGGTATCCCGGGATCTGATTTCGACGTCCGAGAGCCTGTAGCTCTTCCCCTCGAGGCTCATCGTCCCCCAGTATATGAAGGAAGGGTTCGCCTCCTCTTCGATCAGCATCTTGATCTCCTCCATGCTCTTCCTGTTATGGAGAAGGTTTCTGATCTGGGCCGGGCTGAGAAGTCTCATCCCCTCGATCACTATCCTGAAGGGACGGGCGAACTTCGAGAAGGAACCCGCCGGCCCCAGGGCGAAGCCGCTCTTTACAAAGACCGTCTTCATCGGAGGGGAGGATGAACTGATACGAGGTTTCGGGACGCTCATGTTTGTCATCATCTATAGTCACCTCAGGCCTCGAGGCTGTGGGCCCTTCGGCCCACGAGCCTGTCGAGACAATATGTCTAGATCTATCGCATCCTCGTCGTCGAGTCGGGTCATGGGCCTGTAAACCCGGAAACTCGTTATCGTCCCGAGCTCACCTCATACGGCTCAGAGCTGGGATTCTGCCATCTTCTTATCTCTCCATTCTCCCCTACCCTGCTTCTCTCCCCAGTCTGCGGACTTTCTGAACTGGCCGTCCTCGAACCCCCGGGGGCCCATCATCCTATCTTTGCCGACGCCACCGAGGCCGAGGGTCTTGCAGACCTCCATCTCTTCCCGTAGCTCGGCGAGGGTCATATTCTCCATCTCTGCCTTCCTCAATTCACAGAGCTCATTGATCTCGGCGAGGGTCATATTCTCCATCTCGGCGACCTTCTCTTCCTTCAGAGCCTCGATCTCGGCGAGGGTCATCCCCTCGAGATCTTCGACCGTAAGGTCGGTGACCAGGAGACAGGGGCCACACCCGATGAAGGGACGGTCACGGTCGGACCTCTCCCGCCTCGAATCACGGAGCTCTCCGAGGGTCATATTCTCCATCTCGGCCCTCTTCTGCTCTTTTAGCTCCGCCATCTCTTCGGCGGTCATGTTCCGCAGCTGGTTCATCCTCTCCTCTCTAATCTCCCGGAGCTCAGCCAGGGTCATGGTCTCCATCTCCTCTTCGGTCAGGTCGTCTCCGAGTGGGAACCATCCCCAGTGACCTCCGACCATGTTACTCCTTTCCATACCTCGATCCATCGGGCCGCAGTTCATCATCCCGGTTCTGTCGCCCTTTCCGCCCGAATAGGGGGCCGAGAGGGCAGGCGCCGCCAGAAGGCAGACCGCCGCCAATATCATCAGATATTTTCCTGCTCTCATATTCTACACCTCACGGCCGGGGAAACCAAGCTTCATCTCCGGCAGAGGTCTCCCCGGCGGATCCCCCCTTGGCCTGAACGATAGATAAGATTAGAGCCGAACGGAACCGAACGAAGACGGTTCCAATATCCGTTCAACCCACTAGAAACGTTCAGCTTTATGAAGAAAAAGATTATATCGTTCTATTGAATCTGAAAATCGTCTTTAGTTCTTATTTTTGCCATCCGAACCTTCCACGCCGGTTCAATCCGATCGACCGACTTTACCACATAGCCGCCGGCGGCGATCGCCGATCTCTCCGGAGGCGCGGATCGGGCCCGATCTCCCGACCGAAAAGGCAAAGGGATCGGGGGATCTCACCTCCTTCTTCGGACCTTTTCGCCATCTGCGTAAGGCTCCAGGTGGACGACGACGTCCACCACGTCCGAGACGTACACTACGAGCCTGCGCTTGACCTCCTCGGAGATCCTGTGTCCCTCCTCGACGGATATCTCGGGGTCGACGAGTGCGTGGAGGTCGACCTCGATCCCCGACCCGATGTGGCGGGTTCTGATGGCATGGACTCCCAGGACGCCGGGGGTGGCGGCGGCCAGCTGCTCTATCCCGCGGCAGATCTCCTCCGGTGCCCCCCGGTCGACGAGCTGCTCCACCGAGGGGCGGACGATCTTCCACGCCGCCTGAAATATGAAGATGGAGACGACTATAGCTCCCAGGTGGTCGAGGAAGGTGAGGCCGGGGACCAGGACCGCTCCGGCGACGGCCGCCGCCGCGGGGATGGAGCTCAGGCCGTCGGATCGGTGGTGCCAGGCGTTGGCGATGAGGGCCGTGGACCTGATCTCTATCCCCACCGAGATAGTCCAGCGGTAGAGGAGCTCCTTGGTGAAGATGGAGAGGATCGCGGCGAAGAAGGCGATCGGACCCGGAGGGCTGCGGTGGGGCTCGTGAAGGGTCACGAGGGCGTTGTAGACGAGCCCCAGGGCGACGGCGGCGAGGAGGAGGCCGATGAAGATCGTCACCAGAAACTCGATCCTCTGGTGGCCGTGGGGGTGGCA
The DNA here is from genome assembly GCA_002506535.1 of Methanothrix harundinacea. Classification (GTDB taxonomy): domain Archaea; phylum Halobacteriota; class Methanosarcinia; order Methanotrichales; family Methanotrichaceae; genus Methanocrinis; species Methanocrinis harundinacea_B. Next base: position 108,745 of record DAXT01000017.1, on the reverse strand, counting down.
GTCGTCGGGGGGCTTCGACCAGAACTTCACCCCCACCAGGACGGCGACGTCGGTGGCGGTGTCCGAGAGGCTGTGGACGGCGTCAGCCACCACCGCCTGGCTGTTGCCGAGTATGCCGGCTGCAAACTTGATGGCGGAGAGAGCCAGGTTTATGGCGAGGCCCGCGAGGGTCACCTGCCTGACGACTTTGACGACCTCTTCGGGACCTACGTCACCGCCGTTGGTGAAGGGGGCGATAAACCTCGGATCGGCCATGATCATATCTCCTCAGAACGGATCTCCTCAGAACAACCTCGATCTAGGATCTTCTCTCATCAGGGTTATGGTCTTCGCCCTACCCTATCGCCAGATGCACGGCTCCGTCATATCACGATCCCTTGCCTAGATCCGAGGATTATGTAGACGAGGAGCGCCAGCATCAATAGCCAAAGAACCATCGCCGCTATAGAAGCTCTCTTCGCCCTCTTCGCCTCCGACCACTTCCGGGGCCTGATCCCCTGGGCGAGGAAGGTGGCCACCCCCGAGAGGTTGATGGCTATGAAGTTCGCAACGAACAGGAGCATCGCCCCCCAGGCGAGGCTCTCGTGCCCCGATCCCATCAGTAGGCCGAAGGCGACGAGGGGCGGGAGGAGGGCCACCGCCACCATAACACCGATGAGGGTCGCGGAGACCCCCGTAGTGAAGGCGAGGGCGCCAGCGCTCCCCGAGGCGAGGGCGAGGGCGACGTCGCCGAGCCCCACCACCGTCCTGGAGGCGATCTCGGAGCCTTGCGGGTCCACCGGAAGGAAAGATCCCAGAGCGTAGGAGATGACGATGGCGGTTCCCACCCCCACGAAGTTCGCCTTGAGAGCCCTCCTGGCGAGGCCGATGTCTGCAAGGATCGTCGCGAGAGATAGGGAGACGTTAGGGAGGAGGAGGGGGGCGATGACCATCGCCCCGATGATGACAGCGACGTTATCTTTCAGAACGCCGAAGGCGGCGACGATGGAAGAGAGGACAACCATGAATATGTAGACCTTTGAGACTCCGACGGAGGCGACCTCTGAATAAAGCTCCTCCCTTCCGATCCGCTTGCTCGCCTTCCTGTTCTTATCTTTAGATCCGGGAGATTTGACCTCTTCCTTCTCCTCTTCGGGAGGCCTGGGGAGGGACGCGGTAACCGGAAGGACGAGTATCCTGTACCCGTCGTCTTTCTTGAACCTCGCATCGAGCATGTTGATCAACGACTCCGACTCTTCAGCGGAGACGAGGATCCTAACGAGGATGAGGTTCCTCTCGAAGCTCTTATTCCAGACCCCTTTCAGCGGCCTCTCCCAGACCCCCTGGACCGGCTCGATCCAGATGTCGAGCAATTGCTGGCCGCCCCTTGTCAGGACCCGCTCGAGCCCTTCCCTCTCCCCTTCCGGGATGACCATCTCTATCAATCTAAGTGTCATGCTATCTCCCGTCCGAGACCGTTGAATCGATGAACGCCAACGTCGCGGACGATCAACGGTTCAGCTTTCGATCTCAGATCCATCTCCTCCTCCGAAAGTAGATGAGCATTATAACCCCCGCAGACGTCATGAAGAGGAGGACTGCGGGATATCCGTAGCGCCAGTGGAGCTCCGGCATGTAATCGAAGTTCATCCCGTAGATCCCGGCGACGAGGGTGAGAGGGATGAAGATGGTGGCGATGATCGTCAGGACCTTCATCACCTCGTTCATCCTGTTGCTGATGGTGGATAGGTAGATCTCCAGCATCCCCGAGAGGATCTCCCGGAAGGTCTCGATCTCCTCGATCACCTGGACGGTGTGGTCGTAGACGTCCCGCAGGTAGATCGCCGTCGAGTCGCTGAAGATCTCCGACTCCCCCCGGGCGAGACGGCTTATCACATCCCGGAGGGGCCATACGGACTTTCGCAGGAATATCATATCCCGCTTCATCTGGTGGATCTGCTGGGAGGCGTCGGTGGAGGGGTTGGCCAGGAGCTCGTCCTCCAGGAGTTCCAGCTCCTCTCCCGCCGCCTCCAGGATAGGAAAGTAATTGTCGACGACGGCATCGATCAGGGAGTAGGCGAGGTAGTCGGCCCCCCTCCTCCTGATCTTCCCCTTGGACTTTCTGATCCGGTCCCTGACGGGGTCGAAGACGTCCCCTTCCGTCTCCTGGAAGGAGAGTACGAAACCGCGGCCGACGATGAGGCTCAACTGCTCCGACCTGATCTCATCATCTCCATCCGGCTCGTCGAGGCTGGTGAGCATCTTCAGGACGATGAAGACGTAATCCTCGTAATCCTCCATCTTAGGCCGCTGTTCGGTGTGGACTACGTCCTCCTGGACGAGAGGGTGGATCCCGAAGCAGTTTGCGATCTCCTCTACCACCTCGGGGTGGTGGACTCCGACGACGTCTATCCAGGTGACGGAGGGGCTATCCCTGAAGTCGGAGCACTGATCAACGGATCTAGGGCAGAACTCATGGAGGCTCTCTTCGTCGTAGTCGAAGATGGTGATCCGGACGGGCTCGGTCCTCTCTTCGCCGACGTGGACCAGCGTCCCCGGGGGGAGGCCCACCTTATTCGTCCTGATCTTCAATAGGCGGGGCATGGGCAGTTAACCTCCGGTGTCGAGAGAGCCGTCTCGCTGCTCTTCGATGTCGATCTCCACCGCCGGGAGGCTTTTGGCCATCTCGATTCTGCCTTTCTCATAGGCGGTCTTCTCCGGGTCCGTCTCGCTGGTCCCCGAGCCGGACTTCGGGAAATCCGACGATATCGATGGTGGTGGATGCGAGCTTTATATTTTCAGACCGCTCGATCTCCTCCAGGATCAACCGGCTCAATCTGCTCTTGGTCAACCTCCTCTCCCTGACCATCGTCACGTATCTTATGTCGAAGTTTATCCAGTTGTCTGTGAGGGTTATGAAGACGGCCGGCTCCACCAGCCTTCTGGGGAGATAATATTTTCCGTCCATGTTGGTGATGCTCTCCCTCGCCTCGCCGCCGACTTTCTCCGTCTCGCTCCTGACGACGGCGAGGATTCTGGTGACCGCCTCTTTCCAGTCGCTGTCGTAGGTTATGGGAAGGCTGATCTCGTCCCAGAGGAAGGGATGGTCCTTGGTGTAGTTGTTGACCGACCTCGAGAGGATATACCCGTTCGGGATCATTGTGAGCCTGCCGGTGGACTGGTCTCCCGACATCCACTCACCCATCTCCATGAGGGTGGTGTAGAGGATATCGATATCTATGACGTCCCCCATCCTGGAGTTGATCTCCACCCTGTCGCCGACCTTGTATATCCCGGTGACGAAGATGACGATCCCACCGAAGAAGTTCTTGAAGAGGTCCTGGAGGGCGACGGCGAGTCCGGCGGCTATGATGCCGTAGGAGACGAGGAGGCTCTGGGTGTTCTCGATCCAGATGTTCATGACGACGGCGACGACGACGATAATGTACAGTATCGAGACCGTCTTTCTGAAGGAGTACCTGGTCTTGGAGACGGTTATCCTCCCGATGAGAAGCTCCTGGAATAGGTGTTTGAAGAGGAGGTGTATCATGGCGACGGCGACGGCGGTGACGAAGGCCTTATGGAGGAGGGGGGTTGGATAGTAGTGATCAAGAGCCCAGAGGGACGCCGCCAGGGCGATGAGAAATAGGAGGGGCAGGAACCTCTTGAGCATGGATGGATATCTCCCATCAAAGCATTAAATATTTTATCCCGTCTATCCGTCTCGCCCTCAGAAGAGGGCGAAGAGCTTCCCCAGGAAGAAGACGTAAAATATCACCAGCATCCACCCCTCCCACTGGGTCACCTCATTCTCCCAGATGACGACGAAGTAGAGGAGGGTGGCGACGATCATCATCGGCATGACGAAGCCGGTTATCATCTCGGAGATGACCAGGGTCCCAAAGAGCGCCGAGATCCCCATGATCCCGAGGGCGTTGAAGATATTCGACCCCAGGATGTTTCCTATGGCCAGCTCCGGCTTGTTCATGGCGGCGGCCCTGACGGAGACGACGAGCTCCGGTAGGGACGTTCCCAGAGCGACGGCGCTGGCGGCTATGACCTCCGTCCCGATCCCCACCATCTCCGATAGCCTCACCACCGATACGACGGTGTAGTTCGCGCCTATGTAGAGGAAGAAGAGGCTGATGGAAAGCTTCGTATAGACCTTGAGGTCGGGCCTTCTCTTTTCGCGGATGACGATCCCCTCCGCCTCCAGAAACTTCTCTTTCACCTCGTCTGCCACCCTCTCGGCCCGGACGGCGTAGACGAGGTAGACGAGGAGGCATGCGAGGCATAAGAGGGCTTCTGGGAGGCTGAAGGCCCCGTCCATCACCATCAGGGAGACGAGGAAGGCAGAGCCGACGAATATGGGGAGATCGACGTTGGCGAGCTGGTAGCTCGTCACCATCTTCTTTCCGATGATGGCTGAGATGCCCAGAATCAGGAATATGTTCGTCACGTTGGAACCCATGACGTTCCCGGCGACGATCTCCGGGGAGCCCTTGATCACCGCCAGGACCGATGAGACGAGCTCCGGGGTGGAGGTCCCCACGGCGACGATCGTCACCCCGATGATGAAGGGGGATATCCCGAAGCCTATCCCGATCCTCTCGGCGGAGTCGGTGAAGACGTCCGAGGCCTTCACCAGGAGGGCGAGGCTAACGATGAAGATCAGAGCCCAGAGGAGGACGGAGAGCATCGTCACCCCCTCAGCCGCCCTGGTTAAATTGTTTTCTCAAATTTGCAGGTCCGAGGGTGCGAATCTCGAGGGCCGTAGATCTTCTACATTCTTGTCGTTTATCTTGGGGGTTCACCTTCGTCGATGGTTTTCTTTGGTCGGGCTAACTATCTAAATTACCAGAAAAGTTTTTAAGGTAAAAACTCCAGAATGAAGGGATTGTGATGGTTATGAAGTTGAAACTGCTCATGTTTCTCGTTATTTCTCTGCCCCATCTTGTCGGTGCTGAAGAGATTGTGGTGGTGCCAGGTGAGAATATCCAGGAAGCCATCGATGGAGCAAGCCCGGGCGACGTGATCAAGGTCCAGAGCGGAACATATCAGGAAAATCTAAGAGTGGACAAGATGCTGACATTATTGGGCGTGGACACAGGCGGAGGAAAGCCCGTAGTCGATGCCTTGGCGAAGGGCCCTGCCATCTCTCTCAACGAAGATGGTATCAGGATCGAGGGGTTCACGGTGACGAAATCGGTCAGAACTTCGGAGTCGGAGAACGAGACCGAATCAGATTCCGAATATGACGAACCCAACCTGAAGTATGTTGGCATCCTGGTCAACGGGAGAGAGAGCTGCACCATTGCAGATAACACTGCCATACTTAACGTCTGTGGCATCGGGCTTGTCAACACCACCAACAGTTCCGTGGAGATGAACGATGTCAGCGTCAACGGTGTGGGAATTCACCTTTGGAACTCTCATAATAATATGGTAAAGAACAACATCGCCAGAGAAAACGTTGAGGCAGGGATCGTTCTTTGGGGATACAGCAGCAACAACGCAATCATAGGCAACAAAGCTGTCAAATCTGGACCCATAGGAGATGGCATCCGGGTATCGGGCTCTAACAACACCATTCTCAATAACAATGCCAACGATAACGGTTTCTATGGGATCGGGCTCTGGGGATCTCCCGACAACACCCTAGCGGAGAATATTGCTCAAAATAATGGGATGAGCGGCCTCAGGCTATTGGACTCCTTCAGAAACAACGTATCTGTTAACGACTTCAGCCGCAACGATGAGAGCGGCATCTCCATCTGGGACAGCGACGATAACGCCATTTCTGAGAATGACCTCTCTAGCAACGCAAAATACGGCATTTACCTGAAGAGATCATCCAACAACACGATCTCGGGCAACGATGTAATCGACAATGTGCGAGGCATCGGGCTGGATTTGTCGAGCAGCAACAACTCCGTAATCGCCAACAACGTAAGCCATAATCCCGTGGGGATCGGCCTCTGGGATGGGAGCAACTATAATCTGATTTTGAAAAACGAGGTCCTCCTGAGCGATTCATATGGCATCCAACTTATGGATTCGAGTAACAACAGCATCGCCGAGAATATAGTCTACCACAACGCGGGCGGAATCGGCCTTTACACATCCAGCGACGATAACATCATCGAAAGAAACAACGCCAGCTACAACGTAGGCAACGGCATAGATCTGGACGACTGCCATGACAACGTTGTAAGGAGGAACAGAGCCGACTACAACGAATGGGTAGGCATCGGCCTTTACCTGGGCTGCGAGAAGAACATCATCGAGGATAACGACGTCGGATACAACAATCGGGCCGGCATACGCCTGTTAGCATCCGACGATAACGTCATAGTTGGCAACAACGCCACCCGAAACGTGATGGGCGGGATCAAGCTCCAGGGGTCCAGGGACAATCTTCTCTATCTGAACGATCTCATCGAGAATGCTATGGAAGGCTCCGGCGTCAAGACCACGTCTCCATTAATTGGATTACTCCTAGGATCAGCTCAAGACGAAAGGATGGATAACGCTTATGACGATGCCCTAAACCAGTGGGACAACGAGACCGTCGGAAACTACTACACCGACTTCGACTGCACTGACGCCGATGGCGACGGAATCTGCGACTCGGAGCGAGCCGTCCCCGGAGGAGAGAGCGTCGATAGATACCCTCTGGCCAATCCGATGAACTGAGGTTAGAAAGCCGGAAAAGTGATGGGGCTCCGATACTTCACGAAAAATCAGAGCCGCCTTCACTCGACGTCGCTCTTCTCGAAGAGGTACGCCCCGAGGCTCAACGCCGCGACGGAGCAGAAGGCGAGGATCAGAAGGTCGAGGGCGAGGGGGAAGGCGCTGATCCCTATGAGGGAGCCCCGCAGGCCGTCGACGCCGTAGGTGAGGGGGTTGAAGAGGGATAGGGTCTGAAGCCACCCGGGAAAGTTCGATATGGGAAATAGCGCCCCCGATAGCAGGAATAGCGGGAAGACCATGAAGTTCATTATCAGGGAGAAGCCGGACATGTCCTTCATCCGGGAGGCGAAGGCGAGGCCGAGGCTGTTGAAGGTGGTGGCGATGAGGAGCATGAAGACGAGGGAGAGGAGAAAGCCCGGAAGGCCGGGGATCTGAAGGCCCATGGCGACGCCGGGGACGAGGATGATGAGCCCCTGCATTACGGCGGTGGTGACCCCGCCAGCGGTCCTGCCGATGACGATGGAGAGCCTCGATACCGGGGCGACCATGATCTCCCGGAGGAAGCCGAACTCCCGGTCCCAGAGCATCGAGAGCCCCCCGAAGGTCGAGGAGAAGAGGAGCGTCATCCCGATGATTCCGGGGGCTAGGAAGCTGACGTATCCGACCTCTTCGGGGATCGCGGGCATCACCGCCGAGCCGAAGCCAAAGCCGAGGAAGGCGAGGAAGAAGAAGGGCGGGGCGAGGGAGCCGAAGACCCGGCTCTTCAGCCTGAAGAAGCGGATCATCTCCCGCAGCCACAGGCTGTAGATGGCGTAGTAGTTGATCGAGATCATATCAGGGCGTCCTCCTCATCAGCGCTTCCTCCTCATCACCGTCTCCACGTTATCAATGCCTCCTCGTCCTCATCCTGCTCTGGACCGCCGCCATCCGACCGGCTCCTGCCGACTCAGCCTCCCGGATCTTCTTGCCGGTGAACTTGAGAAAGACGTCCTCGAGGGTCGGCTCGTGCATGGTGACGGACCTGATCAGAAGCCCGGCCCGGCTCGCCGAGAGGACGATCTCCGGGATCCGGGCCTCGGACCGGTCGACGCTGAGGGTGAGGGTCGAGCCCGCCCGGTCGACGGCCTCGACGCCGTCGACGTCCGATATGGCCCGGACCTGATCGTCGGTGACGGAGTCGTCGACCTCCAGGGTGACGATGTCGGCGCCGATGAGGTCTTTTAGCCTCTCCGGGCTGTCCAGGGCGACGATCCTCCCCCGATCGATGATGGCGACCCTCTCGCAGAGGTGGTCCGCCTCCTCCATGTAGTGGGTCGTCAGGACGACGGTCACCCCCTCATCCTCGTTCATCCTCCTGATGTAGCGCCAGATGTACCTCCTGGTCTGGGCGTCCAAACCCAGCGTCGGCTCGTCGAGGAAGAGAAGATTGGGGTGGTGCATCAGACCTCTGGCGATCTCAAGCCTCCTCTGCATCCCCCCGGAGTAGTCCTCCATCAGCACATCGGCCTTCTCCGTCAGGTCGACGAGCTCCAGAACCTCGGCGATCCTATCGGAGCGGGTCTTTCGATCCATCCCGTACATCCGGCCGTGGAAGTCGAGGTTCTCCCTCCCCGAGAGCTGGCTGTCGACGGAGGGGTCCTGGAAGACGACGCCGATGGAGCTACGAACGGCGTCCCTCTCCCTTTTAATGTCATAGCCCCAGACTTTGGCCGACCCGGCCGAGGGGCGCAGCATCGTCGTCAGCATCTTGATGATGGTGCTCTTTCCCGCGCCGTTGGGGCCCAGGAGGCCGAAGAGCTCGCCCCGCTCGATTTCGAGGTCTACCCCGTCGACGGCGGTAAAGCCGTTGAACCGCATCGTAAGGCCGGTGGCGGCGATGGCTGGAGCGTCCATGGGAGAGGATGAATGAGGGAGGGGGTTTATAGGTTTGCGTCGAGCCGGGCTTGGGATAAGTCGGGATAGGGTGACGGTGGAATCGTAACCTTAATCTTCGATCGGTGGGCAAATGCCGACTATGCCCCCCAAGGTCCTCTTCACCACCGTCTACAAGAACGACCCGGAGCCCTACGACTACATAGGCTCCAACGCCCGGTCGAAGTGGTTTCGGTTCCGCTGGCCCCGGATCCAGTCCTTTGGCCTGCGCTTCCTAAAGCAGAACATCCCCGAGATCGAGATCCTGGAGTACCCGACCTTCGAGGATTATAAGAAGCGGCTTTCTGAGGGCTGGGACGTCGTAGGCTTCTCTTTTTACCTCAACGAGACGGTCGAGATCCTGGAGATGGTCGAGGCGGCCCGGGCCTCCGGGACGGTCGGGGAGCTGTGGGCAGGAAACTACGGAGCCCTGACGCCCCAAATTCAGGACAAATTCGACCGGATCTTCGAGGGGTACGCCGAGGGGGCGGTCGCCCCCTACTTCGGCCGGAAGATCGAGCAGCACCAGGTCCTCCACCCGCCGCTGATCGAGTACCTGGCGACCCCCTTCAAGAAGAAGCTGAACATCTACGGGATCATGTTCACCACTCGGGGCTGCGGCGTCGGCTGCAAGTTCTGCCAGACCCCCAAGTTCTGCAACAGGCCTCATCCCGTCCCCCTCGATAGCCTGGAGCGGGTGATATCCTACTACAAGGAGCGCGAGATCAACGTCGTCCTGATCGAGGACGAGAACTTCGGCGCAAACCGCCGCCACGCCGACAAAGTCGTCGACCTCCTGGACGAGTACGGGATGGTCTGGGGTTGCATGGCCCGGGCCGACTATCTGCGAAAGAAGATCCCCGAGTGGGTCGAGATGAGGGCGAGGCCGGACCCCGTCACCGGCAAGAAGGCCAGGACCGTCAAGGGGTTTGCCGGGGCGGCGATCGGGATCGAGAACCTCCACCAGGAGAAGCTCGACGACATCAACAAGAAGGAGGGGACCGAGGACGTCCTGGAGACGGTCCGGCTCCTTCAGAAGTATGGTTTGGGAACGGTGGGCTACTACATGATAGGTTTTCCCGACGACACGAGAGCGTCCCTCAAAAAGGACATCCGGAGCCTCGCCAACCTCAAGCTCGACATAACCCAGATCTGCATCATGACGCCGCTGCCCCAGACGAAGCTCTGGGACGAGCTGGATGAACAGTTTGGGATCTTCGAGGAGGACTGGCACCGCTTCGACATGAAGCACCTCGTCTGGAACCATCCCAACATACCGCCCGCGGAGATGGAGGAGATATTGAGCTGGTCTTTGAAGCGGGTCTACAACCGGATGACGCCGCTACGGACATCTTTCAGAGTATGGGCGAACGCCTACCGGTACGCCGGGATCGACGGGATGAAGGAGGTCGCCTCCTACGTCTCCAGGGCGAACCGGTTCGACTTCCACCCCGAGAAGCCCTGGTTCCTGGACCCGGAGGCGAGAAGGTAATATGAAGGTACTCCTCCTCTCTTCGCCGGTCGTCCAGCCCGACTTCGACCGGATAGCGAAGATCCCCAGCTACGGCCTCGCATCGATCGCCGGAAACGTCGATGACCTCTGCACCGTCGCCGTCGCCGACCTCCACGGGACGAAGAGGCCGATGGAGTTTCTCGAAGGGGTTCTTCGTAACGGCTACGACCTGGTGGGCCTCAGCTGCATGAGCTTTCAGTATCACGCCATGCTCCCTCTCGCCAAAATGGCTAAGGGGAGCGGCGCTGCGACGGTCTTCGGCGGCTACCATCCGACCCTCAGCTACGACGAGATCGGCGATAGTCAGGAGGGGCGGCTCGCCGACTACATCGTCCGGGGCGAAGGCGAGGCGACCTTCCGGGAGCTGATTCAAGCGATCGACGACGGCCGCGACCTCGGCGAGGTGAAGGGGCTATCTTACTGGAAGGGGGACGAAATGGTCCATAACCCCCCCCGTCCCGTCTTGGACGTCTCGGAGATTGAGCTACCAAACCGGGACGCCCGGCTGATCACCACCGGCTTTGAGAGCTTCGGCGTTCCAATCGACTCCGTAGAGACGTCCCGGGGGTGCACCAACGGCTGCAAGTTCTGCTCCATCCAGCATATGTACGGCAGATCCTTCCGCAGGTACCCCTTCGAGCGGATCCTCGAGGACATCCGGGACGCCGAGGCCCACGGAGCGAAGTCGATCTTTTTTCCCGACGACAACATGACCCTGGACGTCAAAAGGATGGAGCGGCTCTGCGACGCCATCGTCGAGGCCGGCCTCTCCCACCTCAAGTACAAGGTCCAGGCCTCGGCCCGGGGGATCGGGTCGAGCCGAGGGCTCGTCGAGAAGATGGCCGCCGCTGGCTTTGACGGCGTATTTCTGGGGATCGAGAATACGAGCAAGGAGAACCTCAAGTTCCTCGGGAAGGGGAAGATGTCCGACAACGCCGATAAAGCGATAGAGTACATGCACGAGAACGATATCATCGTCTCCGCGGGGCTGATAGGCGGAAACCCCGAGGACGACGCCGAGGACCTCTGGTCGAACTTCGAACTGGCTCGAAAACTTAAAGTCGACATACCCATCTTCTACATCAGCACCCCCTACCCCAAGACCGAGATGGCGGTGGAGCTTGAGGCGATGGGGCTCGTCGCCTGCGACGACTACCGGTTCTACGACGGCCTCCACGCGAACCTGAATACGAAACACCTCACCGCCGAAGAAGTCCAGTACATCACCTGGGAGATGAACGCAAAATACTACGACTTCGATTGGTTCGGCTACAACAAGATCAAGAGGCTATACCCGAAGTGGTTCCTAAAGGAAACGCTACGGCTCATCCCCTTCTACGCCAAAAGGAAGCTCGGCCTCCTCTTGGGCCTCAAGACCCCCCGGGACTACTTCAAAGAGGACCTGGAGCGTGGGGAGCTGTGCAAGGGGGTCGCCTGAGAGCTTGAAATCAGATTTGAGGTCGAACAGAAATCAATCGGATGGTTCGACAGCGGCGTTGCACGCCCCGATAATGCTGACGTCGTAGTTCGTGATGACATAGACCGGCGTCCTCTCCAGGATCTGCCGCTGCTTTTCGGCGTTGAGAAACTCATTGGAGAACTCTGGCATTACGAAGATCTCTCTATTTTTGGCGGCGATGCCCCCAGCGATGTAGAGGCCCCCGGTGGCGACCGACTCCAGGACGAAGTTCTTGGCGCACCTGCCGAAGCACCCCGCGTAGACGGCGAAGGTCTCCCGGCAGAGGGGGTCGGTCGTTCTGCGCTTCGAGATGGCGGCGGCCTTATCCTCGGCACCCTCGATCTCGGCGGTCACGTCCGTCCCGCCGCCCCTCTTTTCCCTCAAAAAATCATATATCCTCTCGATCCCCAGCCCCGATAGGAGGTCCTCGTAGCTTGCCGGGGCCTTCCTCCCGCCCCGGATGAAATCGGCGAGGTCGAGGTCGAACTGATCCTGGACCGGAAAGTCCGCGTGCCCCCCTTCGCTCGGGATCGGTCTGTATCTTTTGCCGCCATAGACCAGGATCGCCTTCCCAAGGCCCGTCCCGGCGCCGATGACCGCCCGTCCGTCGCCTAAGGCCGGGTTGCCAGCCTTCGCATAGAAGAGGTCGGCCTTCTTCAGGGACTCTATCCCCCGGCCGAGGATCTGAAAGTCGTTTTCTATCCTGAATTCCTCAAAGCCGAACTCCTTCTTTATATCTCCGGCGTCCACCGTCCAGGGGAGGTTCGTCGGCTTCGCCCTTCTCGGGTCGGTGACGGGACCCGCGACCCCGACGACCCCCCGGTCGACCTCGATCCCATACCGATCCATCCCGTAATCGAGGGCCTCCCGGATCGCCGGGACGAGGGAGGATAGCCCTCTGCTCTCGAAGTGGGCTGAGTAGAGGAGGGCGGCCTTCCCGTCTTTGACGCCCGCCACGCCGATGTTGGTGTTAGTCCCGCCGACGTCCCCGCCGAGGACGAAGCCGTCAAACTGACCGACCTCGAAATCCGGCTGGTGTATCCTCGTCTTCATCTCATCTATCGCCCCGTTGCTCTTCATCCAAGTCTCCGATCATCACGCAAAGAGCCTTCTTTTTGAGACCTAAACCCCCTCCAGCCTCTCCAGCGCCTCGGCCGCCTTCCTGCGGACATCGGGGTCCTCGTCCTCCAGCGCCTTCTTCAGGGGCTCTTTGGCCCTCGGATCTCCGATCTCGGCCAGGGCCGCCGCCGCCGCAAATCTCACCACCTCGTCCTCATCGGCGAGGGCGGCGATGAGCGGCTCCGCTCTTCTATCGTCGTCGAACCCCGATAGTCCAACGACGGCCATCAGCCTGACCGCCTGATCGTCGTTCTTCAGAGCCTCAATAAGCGGACCAACGGCCTTAGGGTCGCCGATCTCCCCAAGAGCCCAGGCAGCCCAGATCTGGACGGAGGGGCCCTCATCCTCGAGAGCTTCGATGAGCGGGCCGACGGCATCCCCACCGATCTCGGCCAGGGACGCGGCCGCCACGGTCCTTACCCCCTCCTCCTCGTCGCCGAGGGCGGCGATCAAGGGATCGACCGCCTCAGGGCCGCCGATGGAGCCCAGGGCGAGGGTCGCCCAGGTCCTGACGCTCGCCTCCTCATCGCCCATCGCCTCGATGAGAGGTGTCACCGCCCTCTCGTCCCCGACGGTCGCCAGGGCGTAGGCAGCCCCGGCTCTCACTTCGGGCGCTTCATCTTCGAGGAGGTCTATCAGGGGGCCCGCCGCCTTCTCGCTCCCGATATCCCCGAGGGCGACCGCCGCCATCGCCCTCACCTCCGGCTCGTCGTCTCTGAGAAGATCGATCAACGGGTCGGTCGCCCTCTCGTCACCCAGCCCCCCGAGGATCGTTGCTCCATAGATCCGAAGGGCCGGATCGTCGTCTTTGAGAGATGAGATTAGGCCGTCGATGGCCCTCGGATCATCTCCCATCTCGCCGAGAGCGTGGACCGCTGCCGCTCTGACGGCGGGCTCCCCGTCCTTCAGAGCCTCGATGAGAGGATCGATAGCCTCCGGCGATCCTGATCCGCCGAGGACCGCTGCTGCGATCATCCGGACGGTGGCGTTCTCATCTGCGAGAGCGGCTATCAGGGGGCCGACCGCCCTCGGATCCCCGATCCTTCCCAGGGCCTCTGCCGCCATCGCCCGGACGGACCAGTCCTCATCTCCGAGGGCCTTGGCGAGGGGATCAACGGCCCCTGCCTCTCCTATATCTCCCAGGAGGGCGGCGGCGATGACCCGGACGGTGGCGTCCTCATCTCCAAGAGCGGCTATCAGGGGGCCCGCCGCCTTCTCAGAATCGATCTCGACGAGGGCGCCGACGGCCGCGGCCCTGACGGCAGGATCGCCATCTTCGAGGGCTTCGGTGAGAGGCTCGATAGCCTTCGGATCGGCGAGCCTGCCGAGGGCGGCTGCCGCCAGGGTCCGGACGGCCGGGTCCTCATCCAGAAGGGCGCCGATGACGGGATCGACCGCTCTATCGTCTCCGATGCCGGCCAGGGCGATTACCGCAGCCCCCCGGACCTCCCACTCGCCGTCTTTGAGGGCTTCTACGAGGGGGCCGACCGCCCTCGCATCGCCCATCTCTCCCAGAGATAGGGCGGCTGCGACCTTCTCCCCCGGATCGCCATGCTCCAGATCGTATATGAGGCGCGATAGCTCGTCATCTTCTTCTATCGCTTGTTCTTCTTCTTCAGCCGCCTCGTCATCGCCGGAAGCTTCAACTATCTTTCCCAGGGCCTCGGAGGCCTTCGACCTGACCCACGGGTCCTCATCCTGGAGGGCTTCTCTGAGGGGGACGAGGGCCCTCGGATCTTTGATATCCCCGAGATGGGTCGCGGCCCACCCCCGGACCCATTTGTCCTCGTCTTTTAGGCCTAGGATCACCCGGTCCAGATATTCGGGCCTGCCGAGCTTGACTAGAGAGCTTGCTGCATGGAGTCGGACCATGGAGACGTCATCGGAAAGGGACTCGATGAGGGGGTCAACCGCCCGGGGGTCGCCGAGATTTCCGAGGCTCGCTGCCCCGCCGGCCCGCAGCCCCCATTCCGGGTCTTTCAGGTATGCTATGGCATCGTCCACCTCGTCTGCGGCGACCAGGCTCCCCAGCGCCGCGATGATCAATAATGCTAAAATCGGTTTAAATTTCATATCGGCATCCCCTGACAGAAAGAGACGGTCCTGAAGGTTGAAAAGTATATCGTCGCTTTACAGCTATAAACAGCCTGAAACCGCCCGCCTGATGCCACCATCCAAGAAAGATCTTTTCATCTCCGGCGATCACGGTTCATCCGACCGCCATATCCGCAACCTATCCATATCCGCAACCTATCCATATCCGCAACCGCTAAATCCTCCGGAGGATCTTTGGAAGATGGTGCCATGACCCTCGAAGATAAGCCCCTCGACCTCCTGGAGGAGTCGGAGATCCGGGCCCTTTTGGACGACGAAGTCCCGGAGAGCAAGGTCATCGACTACAAGAGGAGCCTTCCGGGACCGTCGGACCTGGAGAAGAAGGAGTTTCTCCGGGACGTCTCCTCCTTTGCCAACGCCTCCGGAGGCCACCTCCTCTACGGGATCGACGAGGAGAACGGGGTCCCCGTCCGGATATGTGGCCTATCGGATATCGACCCCGACCACGAGATCCTCCGCCTCGAGTCGATGGTCCAGACGGGGATCGCCCCCCGGATCCCCGGCATATCCATGAGGGCCGTCCCCCTCTCGGGGGGCGGGTCTGTCATCGTCGTCCGGATCCCCAGGAGCTGGGCCTCCCCCCACATGATCACCAAGGGGTCCTCCCGGTTTTACTCTCGAAACTCCGCCGGAAAGTATCCCCTCGACGTCTTCGAGATCAGGACCGCCTTCTCCCTCACCGGGACCGCCGTCGAGATGATGAGAGAGCACCGGTCATCGGCCCTGGGGAGGATCGTCGCCGCCGAGACCCCCGCCCCCCTGGGGGACGGCCCCAAGATCGTCTTCTCAATCATCCCTTTCGCCGCCTTCGAGCCTTCGTCGTCCTTCGACGTATCATCCCTCGTTCGGGACTACAGGAGCGGCAGGGGCGCTCTCCCCCTCCCCCTGACGGGCCTCTTCTCAGGATGGAGGTACAACTTCGATGGCCTCCTCACCTACGACGACCGGGGCTCCTACACCCAGGTCTTCGTCAGCGGTATCGTCGAGGCCGTCGACTCCGTCATCCTGGGCGACCGTTCGAAGGATCTCGGGGAGAAGACGATACCGAGCCTCCGATATGAATCGGCCCTCCTGGAGGCGCTTCCTCGGTACACCTCCATGATGGAGCGGCTGGGGGTCGAGCCTCCTGTCTTCGTGATGGTGAGCCTCCTAGGCGTCAAGGGGAGGTCGATTCTGGTCTGCACCCCGGAGTTCTCGGGCAATAAGGACGTCAAGATCGATCGGGATGCCCTCATCGTCCCCGAGATCACAGTGGAGAGCTTCGGGAGGAAGGCCGAAGAGGTCTTGAGGCCCGCCTTCGACGCCGTCTGGAGGGCAGGAGGGTGGGAGAGGTCGATGAACTACGACGATGAAGGCCGCTGGATCGGGAGGAGGTAGCCGGCGATAGACCGGATGGGCCAGACGATAGACCGGGGGATCAGACCGCAGCCGAGCCCCTCTCCTTCGTCCTCACCCTGACGACCTCCTCCACCGGATAGACGAAGATCTTGCCGTCCCCCGCCTCGCCGGTGTGGGCCGCCTCGCAGATCAGGTCTATGAGCCGGTCTGCATCTCCATCCTCCACCACCACCTCAAGCTTAACCTTCGGGAGAAACTCCACCTTGTAGTCCCCGGCCCGCCACTGGAGGGTGACCCCCTTCTGCCGGCCCCTCCCCTTGATCTCCGTCGCCGACATCCCGGGAAAGCCGTTCCTGTCGAGGAGATCCCTCACCGCGCTCAGCCTCTCGGGCCTTATTATAGCCTCAACCTTCTTCATAAGAGATCATCTCCTTGGATCCAGATCATCGTCATCATCGTCAAACCCGTCCCCTTCGCCTGAGATATCAGGAGTAAGCCCCCTCGCCGTGCTGGCTGATGTCGAGGCCCACCGTCTCCTCGTCGTTTCCCACCCGAAGGCCCATGGCCGCGTCTACAGCCTTTGCGATACCGAAGGTGACGGCGAAGGAGTAGACCCAGACTACGGCGACGGCCGCCGTCTGAACCAGAAGCTGGGAGGGGTTTCCCGCCAGGAGGCCCGCGGCTCCTATCGACGCGAAGATCCCGGTGGCGATGACCCCCCAGGTCGACCCTATCCCGTGGCATGCCAGGACGTCCAGGGAGTCGTCGACCTTCTTGCCGCCCCGGATAAAGAGGATCGCGTAGTATCCGACGACGGCGGCCCCGATCCCTATCGGCACCGCCGCGATGGGGGTCACAAATCCAGCGGCTGGCGTTATTGCCGCAAGCCCCGCCACCGCCCCCGTCACAATCCCCAGGGCGTTGGGGGCCCGGTCCCGCCAGGAGAGGAACATCCAGGTGGTGGCCGCGGCGGCTGCGGAGGTGTTGGTGGCGACGAAGGCGTTGGCGGCGATCCCGTCGGCGGCTAAGGCGGAGCCTGCGTTGAACCCAAACCACCCAAACCAGAGGAGGGCGGCCCCCAGGACGGTGGTTGGTATGTTGTGGGGCTCCATCGGGTCCCTCCCAAAGCCCCTCCTGGGACCGATGACCATCGCTATCGCGAGGGCCGAGACCCCGGCGCTTATGTGGACGACGATCCCGCCGGCGAAGTCAAGGGCCCCCATGGAGGAGAGGAACCCGCCGCCCCAGACCCAGTGGGCTATCGGGTCGTAGACGAGGGTAGCCCAGGCGAGGGAGAAGACTAGAAACGAGCTGAACTTGATCCTCTCGACGTAGCTTCCCGTGATCAGGGAGACGGTGATGATGGCGAACATCGCCTGGAATATCATGAAGGTGAGGGAGGGTATGGTCAGCCCCTCCATCGGTTCCATCCCCACCCCCCTGAGGGCGAGGTGGTCGAGGCCGCCGATGACGCCACCGATGTCGGGTCCGAAGGCGAGGGTGTACCCGACGAAGATCCACTGGAGGCTTATCGTCGCCATGATCGCAAAGCTGAATATCATCGTCGAGATGGCGTTCTTCTTTCTGACCATCCCGCCGTAGAAGAGCCCCACCCCGGGGATCATGAGAAGTACCAGGGCGGCGCTGAAGAGGACCCAGGCGTTGTCGGCGGGGTTTATCTCCGATCCGGCGGCGGCGGTCCCCGCAAGCCCCAACAGCGCCGACAAGATCAACAATGTACGAATAGGCAGCTCCATGATCCAGAGAATGTCGCTCATTTAATAAGCGTATTTGTGGCAAGATATGCTATCTTCTTAAGTAATATGAAAAATTCATAACCTGAACTTGATAAGATGCTGATATTCCTGTGCAAAATACCCCTCCCGGGAGCATGGGCTCTGAAGTTCTGGTCGCGGCGGCAAGACCCTCCGCCGGCCCGAGGAAAGCCAAAAAAGGAGATCGACCGGAGGACGGCACGAATGTCCGTCCGATCGAGGCGCGCCCCAAAGGGTGGATATCTCCTCTCATTGTGATGGAAGGGCGGGAGCGCTCCCCTATCGTCTCAACTCATGCCGGATCCGATCGATCCTCCCCCAGGGACCGCCTTCAAGAGCGGCCTCTGGTGGAGGAGCCTGCTGGTGCAGGCCTAAAGCAGCGGCAGATACTTCTCTATCTCCCACCTGCTGACGTCGGTCCTGAACTGATCCCATTCGACCTTCTTCGATGCGATGAAGTTGGTGAAGATGTGGTCGCCGAGGGTCTTTCTCATCAGATCGCTCTTCTCCGTCAGCATCAGCGCCTCGATGAGGCTTCCCGGAAGGGACCTGATCCCCGCCTTCTCCTTCTCCGCCTCGGTCATCTTGAATATGTCCCGCTCGATAGGCTCGGGGAGCTCGTACCTGTTCTTGATGCCGTCGATACCGGCCGCCAGCATCACCGCAAAGGCGAGGTACGGGTTTGCCCCCGGATCGGGGCTCCGATACTCGACCCTGGTAGCGTTCTCCTTTCCGGGCTTGTACATCGGCATCCGGACGAGGGCCGACCTGTTCCTCCTCGCCCAGGATATGTAGACGGGAGCCTCGTATCCGGGTACGAGCCTCTTGTAGGAGTTGACCCACTGGTTTGTGACGGCCGTGATGACGGGAGCGTTCTTGAGAAGGCCCGCTATGTAGTATTTGCCGATATCTGAGAGGTGATACGGGTCCCCGGGATCGAAGAAGGCGTTCCTGCCTCCCTTGAATAGGGACTGGTGGACGTGCATCCCCGTCCCGTTCTCCCCGAAGATCGGCTTGGGCATGAAGGTGGCGTAGTAGCCGTGCTGCTGGGCTATCTCTTTTACGACGATCCTGTAGGTCATGACGATGTCCGCCATCTTCTGAGCCTCCTGGTAGCGGAGGTCTATCTCGTGCTGGGAGGGGGCGACTTCGTGGTGGCTGTACTCGACGTTGATCCCCATCGACTCCAGGGTCAGGATCGTGTCCCGCCGCAGGTTGCTGCCCGCGTCCATCGTAGTCATGGCGTCGAAGTAGCCACCCTTGTCCAGGATCTCGGTCCCCTTATCGTCTTTGAAGTAGAAGTACTCCAGCTCCGGGCCGACGAAGAGGTCGTAGCCCATCTCCTTCAGAGCCGCCAGGTTCCTCTTCAGGACGTACCTCGGGTCCCCCTCGTAGGGCTTCCCGCCCGGCTCCAGGATGTCGCAGAACATCCTCCCGACGTTCTGCCCCTCCTTCGCCCTCCAGGGTAGGATCTGAAAGGTCTCGGGGTCGGGCTTAGCCACCATGTCGCTCTCTTCGATCCGGGCGAACCCCTGGATAGAAGATCCGTCAAAGCCCATCCCTTCTTCAAAGGCCCCTTCCAGCTCCGATGGAGAGATCGCAAAGCTCTTGGGAAGGCCCAGGATATCTGTGAACCACAATCGAACGAACTTTACGCCCTTTGACTCTATCGCCTCAAACACCTTGTCCTTGCCGGACGACGTTGACATCTCTTATCGCCTCCGGGGAGGAGACCCTCCCCCGGCGATTTATATCTGTTTGAGACGAGTTCACAAAAGATATGAAGATTTAGGATGGACAGCCCATCGAGACAGGGAGGATCCTCGCCAGAAGAATCTTAAACGGGGAGTAGTAGCCTCAAAAGTGAAATTATAAAAAATGGGGATCGGACCTCAGGTGATCTGGTCCTTGGGCATGAGATCGATATACAGGGCTTTCAGCCCCTCCGTCTCGTCGACGACCCCGCGGATCGGGTAAGTTCCCGCCAGCAGGGGTATAGTAAACCCGCCCTCGACGGGGTCGGCGACCGTCAGGTTGCCGCTTACCACCGTGACATAGCCGAGGAGGGCCAGATCCTCGAGGTCCAGCTTCGCCTCATCCATCTCCTTATGCAGCGGAGTTTTGATGCCGGAGAACTCCGGCTTGGTGAAGGAGAAGGGCTGCCACCCCGGATATCTCTCTCCTCCCGTCCAGGGACCGCTCATCCCCCTCTCAAACCTCTCCATCGCCCTCTCTTCTCCAAAGGAGAATTCGACCTGGCCGAATGCCAGGGCGACCATGGCTGATATCGATATTATCAGCCCAAGAACCACCAGACTCGCCTTCATATAAGCTCACCCTTGAACGGCTATTCTCATCCTTCATTTAAGCGGCTGACGCTCAAGACCGACACTTGACGAGATGGATCGATACAACCCCATCCGACCCCCAGGGGCGCAGCCGCCATCCCGGACTTAGATTTAGAGCAAAAACATTTAACGGTTCTGGCCGGAGGGTTAGCGCCCCCAGAAGGGGTCTTTGCTCCTCTTGATCTCCAGGAACTTCTCCAGAGCCTCCAGTTCGTCCTCGGAGAACCTCTGCTTCAGCTCCGCCTCGATGATCTTGACGTGCCGCTCGGGGATGTTGACGTAGAGGATATCCCCCTCGTGGATCTGGCGGCCGACGGTGGGACCGTCGATGGAGACCGCCACCTCTTTCCCGACGCTGGCAGATCCGACGTTCTCGCCGCTCATCTGGACGCCCTTCACCGTCCCGACGAGGGCCCCGTCTTCCCTCATCAGGGTGACGCTGTTTGTAATCTGGCCCCCCACCACCTGGACCCCCACCACCGCGGGCTTGGACTGCCTGAAGACATAGTCTGGGATGATCCTGATCATCCCGGGCCTTATCACCGCCTTGAGCCTCTCCTGCTCCATCCTCATCTTCTGGTCATCGACCCAGTCTTCATAGTTCTCGAGGAGGGTATAGATGACGTCGGAGAGGAAGATAGGCACATCGCTCTTCTGGACCTCGGCGAGGGCGTCGGGGAGTATCTTGACGTTGAAGCCCAAGACCGCAGAATAGAGGGGATCTTTGATGGCGTCCGCCCTGATGACGTCCCTTCTGGTGACGGGGCCGACGTCGGCGGCGTGGATAGGTATCTCCTTGGACTCCAGCTCCCCCACCAGAGCCTCCAGGGACCCGATGGTGTCGGTCTTGATGATCACCCCGACGTTCTCGGTATCTATCCTCGCCGTCTCCAGCTCCGACCTGACCTCATCGGCGACAAGATCGACATCTTCGCCCTCCATCACCACCCTGATGGTGGAGCCCGCAAGGGCGGTCTCTATCTTCGGCGCCGATACCTTGACGCCGCTGGCGGCAGCCACGTGCTTCACAGGAAGGAACCGCTCTTCGCTTCTTATCTCCGAGAGGGGCCGCGGCTTCAGAAGGGCCCTGATCTTGGTGACGATCGGCTCCTTCAGGGTTCCGACGACGATGGTATCCCCGGCCCGGAACTCGCCGTCGTAGAGGATGACGTCGAGGGTCGTCCCAAGGCCCCTCTCCTCCTTAACCTCCAGGATCGTCCCGACGCCGGGGCCGCTCGCCCTCACCATCAGGTTCTCCTTCAAGAACTTCTGAGCGAGCCCCAGGAGGACCATCAGAAGGTCCGGGACACCCTCCCCGGAGATGGAGCTTATCGGGACTACCCCCACGTTCTTGGTGAAGTCGCTGATCCTGTCGTACCGGTCCGAATTGAAGCCGTGCTTGTAGAGCTCCCCGATCAGCTCGTAGATCCGGTTGTCCAGGTCCCCGCGGACCCGGTCGCTCTGGGATTTTAGGGTCTTGGCGAGGGGCGCCCCCTCCAAAGGCATCCATCCGGATATCCGATCTATCTTGTTTGCCGCCACCACAAAGGGGGTCCGGTACCGTTTGAGGATGTTTATCGACTCTATCGTCTGGGGTTGGAACCCCTCGTTGACGTCGACGATGAGGATGGCAAGGTCGGCGAGAGATCCGCCTCTGCTCCGCAGGGATGTGAAGGAATGGTGGCCGGGGGTGTCGATGAAGAGGAGGCCGGGTATCTGGAAGTCTCCTCTATAGAGGGGTCCGCAGACCTCCTTTATGACGTTGAGGGGAATCTCTGTAGCTCCGATATGCTGGGTTATGGCGCCAGCTTCGCCGTCGGCGATGGTGGTGCCCCTGATCTTGTCGAGAAGGGTCGTCTTGCCGTGGTCCACGTGCCCCATCACGCAGACTATGGGGGTTCTCAGGTTTGACTCGGGCTGGCCCTTCCCCTTCTTCGCCTTCCTCGATTTCTGCTTCATGACCGATCACATCCGGACCCCTTTCGTTTCGAAGGTGGCGATGAGGGGCCGCCTGCCTTCAGACGCCGGATCTCCGGTACGGGGGCTCCCTCACTCGTAGAGCCAGGCCTCATCTATCCTGGTGTAGATCGAGAGCTCCGATTCGTCGAAGTGGAGGGCGATCTCTCTTGCCGCCGATTCGGGGGAGTCGGACCCGTGGATGACGTTGCGCCCCATGTCCAGGCCATAGTCCCCCCGGATGGTCCCCGGCTGGGCTGCCGTGGGGTTTGTAGCCCCGTTCATCTTTCTGACCTCGGAGATGGCGTCTTTGCCCTCCACCACCATCGGAACCGCGGGGCCGGAGGTGATGAATCCTACGAGGTCTTTGAAGAAGGGCTTCTTCTTATGCTCGACGTAATGTTCCTCGGCGACGGGGAGGGGGATCGTCCTCATCTTCATGGCAGCGATCTTAAGCCCTTTCGCCTCGATCCTCTGAATGATCCTGCCCACCAGACCCCGCTGGACGCCGTCGGGCTTGATCATTACGAAGGTCCTCTCCAAGACCTACCACCCTTTGATCGCCCACTCGATCCTTCTTGGGACTCTCTTGAGCTTGATCATGTTCTTCTCGCATTTGGACGAGCAGAAGTAGTATACTGTGCCGTCCTTCTTGGCGTAGATCTTCCCTGTCCCGGCCTCGATAATCCGGTTGCAAAAGGAGCACTTTCTCTCTTCCATGAGGCCTCACCTGGTGGTAAGCTTCTTGGCTTCCCTTGCGGTCTCCAGCAGCATCAGAACGTCCCCCATCCTTATGGGGCCCATGCAGTTCCTGGTGATGATGCGGCCCTTGTTGTTGCCCTCCAGAATCCTGCACTTGATCTGAGTGGCCTCACCGTGCATCCCGGTGTTGCCGATGATCTCGATGACCTCGGCGGGAACGCCTTCCCATTCGTCTGCCATCAGCTAACACCCCTACTTCAGGGCCTGGGCCTTCTGAACTATCTCGTCCAAAACGTCCTTTCCCTTCCCCGGCTCCAGGATGGCAACGGCAGCGCTCTTCACCCTCATGCCGCAGGCTGCGCCGATCTCGCTCTGCTTCTTGACGTATATATAAGGAGTCTTCTTCTCTTCGCAGAGCGGCGGAATATGGGCCACTATCTCAGGAGGTTCCACGTCTTCGCCGACGACCACGAGCTTTGCTACGCCGCGCTCTATGGCCTTGGTAGTCTCGTTCGTCCCCTTCTTGAGCCTTCCAGTGTCGCGGGCCAGCTCGATGACCTCCAGGGATTTGGAGGCGAGGTCGGCTGGAACGTCAAATCTAACGTATATCGGTCTTGCCATAATTTATTCTCCTTCAGGGCGGTGCCCGTCATCATTCATCGCAAAAGTCGCCCCAAACGGCTTAGCTGATGGGGGCCGCTTCCCAGCTAAAAAGGTTGCGCTATGGAGCCATGAACGCTCCCAGCGTCTCAGCCAATCTTTCAGGTTCAAGAGAGCCCGAGAATTCGACGATCCTCCCCTCTCTGCGGGTATCGAGGCCGAGACCCCTCGCCAGATCTTCGACCCTCCTCTCGCTCTCGCCGCGGAGGGAGAGGTACTTCACCGTCAGGATATAGCCATCCTCCGAGGGGCTCACCCCCAGGTAGGACTCGAGGTACTCTCCACCCAGGGGAGGCATGAAGCTGGGGTTATCGACGGCGTCTCTTCCCAGGGCTGATATCTGGAGGTCGGCGACCTCGTCGTAAGGGAGGACGAAGTTTCCGGTGGTGGGGGCGTCCCCTGATAGAACGTCCAGGACCGACTTGACGGAGGACTCGGTTCCGAAGAGGACGGGGGTGCCCAGGACGGTGACGATCTCCGTCGTCCCGATCGGAACCAGCTGGTATCCGCTGTAGAATACGGCGAGCCCCTGGGATCCCAGGCGGGCGGGTTTCGTCCAGTGGAACTCAGCTATCTGGTCACCGAAGAGCCCCCAGGAGACCCTATCGATCGGCGAGGGGTATATGTTCACCTGATCTCGATAGGTCAGGCCCACGGTAGGGGGGAGGGAGAGGGCTGCGGCCTCGGTGAGGTTCTTGGAGGCTGTCATATTGATCCAGAAGGCCAAGACGAGATCTTCCGGGTACATCCCCAGGCAGTCGCCTATGCTCCCGAAGTCCCAGTT
Organism: Methanothrix harundinacea; assembly: GCA_002506535.1. Lineage (GTDB taxonomy): Archaea > Halobacteriota > Methanosarcinia > Methanotrichales > Methanotrichaceae > Methanocrinis > Methanocrinis harundinacea_B. The sequence continues at coordinate 84,393 of DAXT01000017.1, read as the reverse complement.
GATCAGCCGTCCTCCTACTCCGAAGTCCGACGGGTTCCAGGCACCCCGGACGGTGGTCTCGGTGGGCCCCCCGCCCCGCATGACGAAGCCGGCGAAGGTGGATAATATCATTATGCCGGCGATGAAGAGCGCAACTATGATAGCAGATGATTTCTGGTTCATCAGGGATCGGTGGACGAGCCGATCTTATTTAATTCTTTGTCGGAAATAGCGGCTCGTCCTGGGAGTAGCTCCTCCCAAGGCGGATGGCGATCTGTGCCCTCTCCAGCTCCAGGCCGAGGTATCCTGCGTGGTCGAGCCTGGTGACGAGCCCCCGGTCGACGATCTCCGCCAGGATCTCCCGGGCCGACCCTCCCACCAGGGTGACTGCGTCGTGGATGACGACGATCTTCCCTTTCGCGACGCCTATCCTGAAGCTTCCGGCGGGGTCCATCTCCATCCTGGGACCGACGACGACGGTTGCGTCTCCATCTACTCCGCTAACCCCCTCTCCTCCGCCGCCACCGCGGCCGCAAGCCTCCACCTCAATAAACTCCTCCGGCATCTCCGCCTCGGGACGGCGGCGCTTCTCCTTCAGGATCAAAAGGTCGAGGCCGAGATCTTTAGGGGGCGTCTCTCTCGCGCCGGCGAGATGGACCATCTCAGATGCCCTTCGTAGCTCAGCGATGCTGCCGCGGGCCTTATCGCTGTACTCGGGGGTGAAGAGGACGCTTCCCCCCACCTCCGCCCCGAGAGCGGCGAGGAGGGCGTTGGCTCCGGGAGAGTCGGCGTCCAATAGCTCCGTCACGTTCCCTGCACCGAAGAATAGAGGAACCTCGGGAAAGGCCTGATGAACGTCGCGGTACCGGCAGATCGATTCGGCGAGGCCGAGAAGGGGCGGGCTTAAGACAGGGTCGGCCATGGCAGAGACGCCCAGGGCCTGGGCCCGCCGGAGGTTCTCCTCAAGGGTCGTCTCCGGCCCCGGCAGGACGACGGCGGGGACCCCAGCGGCGGCCGCCATCGGCCCCACTTCGTCAAGATTAGAGCCGTCGAGGCTGAGGACCAGGTCGCAGCCCGCCTCGATCCCGGCTCTGAGGAGATCGGGGCGGAGGGTGTCGACGCTTATGGGGAGGCGGGTCGCCCCCAACGCCGTGGAGACGGCCCGGGCCACGTCGGCGGGTTCGGCGTCCAGGGGTATACCCAGATCGATCATCTCCGCCCCTTCCCTCTCGTAACGGCGGACGATCTCGGCTAGGCTGATATCGTCAAAACGGGTCGCGTCGACTATCTCGGCCAGGACCTTCATACGGCTCTCCCCCCCGACCTTGACACCTTTGATCGATAACGGCGCAGAAGCCCGCGCCTCCAGGGAAGAGATGGCGGAGAGCGCCTGCGACCTCATCCTCTCTTCCAGCAGGACGCAGGCGGGGACGGTCGTCGAGAGCTCAACAGAGTCCAGGAGGGGCAAGACGCTCCGCAGGTCGACGGCGTGCTTCGGCCCTAGCCTGATCTTGGCGCCCAGCTCCGCGGCGACGGGGCCGAAGTCGGCGGTGATCGCCCCCGGGATCAGTATTATATCGTAGCCCGCGGGCGCAGCATCCCGGAGCATCTTCGGGATTATGAAGGAGGCGACGTCAACATTCATCACCAGGACGTCGGCCCGGCCCCCCACCGCCTCCCTCACCATACCCTCGGCGAGCCTTCCGGTCACGGCAAGCGCTCTCATGGGGTGGTAGTAGGCGGCGGGAGGTGAAAAAGGCTGTGGAGGTGGGTGGGTGTTGAGAAAAATGGTTGAGAATAACAATATCTATTAACCTAAGAGGATTTGAGTATAACGAGATCGCTGAGGGGTGGCGGGAGCGGATAGAGACGAGACCGGACGGCACGACGATAAGGCACGTCTCAATAGATCTTACGCAGGTTCCACCGGACGCGGCGGACTATGACCGCGATATGCCGAGTTGGGATATTGGGCCGAAGCCGCCGAGTTATCGCGATGTTGAGCGGATGATTAAGGACGGCTATTAAGCTCATGCGGTTGCTAACGGAAGAAGATATTTATTATGCGTATACTAATAGCCATCTATGTATAATGTTACATCATTGGTTACCTTAGCTGAAGATATTTCTCCGATTATGAATCTCCTAGCGATTTTAGCTCAAGCTATCGCTACTATCGGCTTGTTCTTCGTTACACTTTTCTTATGGAAAGCTACTTCAGGATTAAGAAATTATGCAAAAAAGCAAACTGGCATTATGGATAAACAAGCAAGCCACGCTGAAAAACAGAATGATATTATGGATAAGCAGATAACAATTCTTGAGGATCAAAAGGAGATTATGGATTCGGAAGTTAATGCCATGAAGGAAGATAGAGAATATCGTTTGTTTGTCGAAAAATATAAGCGACTTCGAGATGAAATGGATAAATTAATTGCTCCTCTATATGTTGTTGCATGCGCTTATGATCAAGATAAATTCAAAGAACACCCAGGCTACTTTGTTACATTTTCATTTAGAGATAGGGGCACTGCAAGAGAGCCAATTGTTGATAGTATTATCGGTTTTTGGGATAATGTTCAACTTAATTCTCATCTAAGTGGGTCTGAAAAGCTCTCCGAATATTTGCTATATAATTTTGAATTTATTATTACATGGAATTTAAAGCGTGACTCGTTTGATCAAGGGAATTTCGAAGACAATATATTTTACTTAGTAAAATATACAAAGGATAGATATTTGCAGCTTAAAGAAGAACTCGATAAAATTGAGAATATGCTTGATATGCGGAAACCGTAATGGTGCTATCTCATAACAACCTAACTGGATAATTTTAACTTGGATGCGCTCTTTGGGAGACAAGGCGCGGCATAAAATGCCACAAAACTATATATAAGGCCTTCTAAAACTTAGTAAGACTAAAGCGGTGCGATCTATTCATAAAATCGATATCTAGCGGGTTAAATTGGTGCGGGGGATGGGATTCGAACCCACGAACTCCTGCGAGACAAGGCCCTCAACCTTGCGCCTTTGACCTGGCTTGGCAACCCCCGCACACTGGGTTAAAGATAACTTCGTTTCGCGCTCATTACGACAGCTCGCCCAGCCGCTGGCTGAGCGACGACGCGCGCCTCTTGATCTCGGCAGCTGCCCCTTCTACGAGGTCTTTTGCAGAGATCGATCCGTCGGTGTCGATCTTCATGACGAAGATGTCCTTGATGGGGACGACCTCGATCGCGCCGATCTCGCACTCGACGACGCAGAGCTTGCACAGGGAGCAGCTGGTGGGGTCGGTGACCTTCACCTTTCCGTCCCCCTCTCCGGTCGCCAGGATCTTCCGGGGACAGACATCGACGCACTTTCCACAGCCCTCGCAATTTTCGCCGATCCTGATCTGCGGCAGGTTCTTGAAGCCGCACTGGGTTCCTGCCTGCCACTTAGTATGGATGGCGCCCCGGTTCAGGGTGACGATCCCCTCGAGCATCAGTTTTTCGCCCTCGCCCAGGATGGCGATGGGTATCTTTTCGAAGGCGGCCTTCACTCCAGGGTCTCCAAACCTCAGGTCTCCGGAGTGGACGGTGGCAGGCCCCTCCGCCGTGAGGGTCATCCCCACCTGACAGGCGGGACACCCGGCCCCGCCGCAGTCGCACTCTTCGGGGACCCGATAGAGGCTGAGGTCCTCTGCCTTGATAGGCACAAGCCCCAGCCTCAGGGAGAGCTGCTCGTCGAAGAGGACCGATGTATTGTCATAAATACTTATCTCATCGATGGCGAGGGACGGCACCTCCGCGAGGCAGGCCCTCCTTATGCCGTTGGCAAAGGCTGGCGTCACCCCCCTGAGGAGGAACCTCACCCGGTCCTCTGCGAGCTCTAAGAGTTCCACCTTCAAAGCTTACACCCTTCTACCCCTCTTTCCGCCAGAGGGCTTTGTGCCGTCGTGGGGGATGGGGGTCACGTCCTCGATCCTGCCTATCTTCAGCCCCGCTCTCGCCAGAGCCCTGATCGCCGCCTGGGCGCCCGGTCCCGGAGACCTCTGCTTGTTCCCGCCCGGGGCCCTGACCCTGACGTGAACGCCCATGATCCCGTTCGTCATCGCCTGCTCGGCGATCTGGCCCGCCATCTGCATCGCCGTATAGGGGGAACTCTCATCCCTTGCGGCCTTGACCACCATCCCGCCCGATATCTTGGCGATCGTCTCCGCGCCGGTGAGATCGGTTATGGTGATGATGGTGTTGTTGAAGGAGGCGTATATGTGGGCTATGCCCCATTTTCCTTCTGCCATGTTTATCCTTCCACCTTGGGTATTCTGGCGGCCCTCTCAGGATGAGCCTCCTGAGCCATGGGCGAGCCTGGGTAGTAATCGATGGTCATCTCCTCGCCACGCTTCACGTAATATCCGGGGACGGTCACCTTCCGCCCTGTGATCTGAATATGGCCGTGAGTTATGAACTGGCGAGACTGCCTGAGGGACTTGGCGAGCCCCTGGCGGTAGACCTGGGTCTGAAGCCTCCTCTCGAGAAGGTCCTCCACCTTTATGGAGAGGACGGAGTCGAGGTTGCTGTCTTCCTTCAGCATCCCGTAATTCTTGAGGTGTTCCAGAACATCCGTCGCCTGAACCTGAAGCCCGGTCTCTCCTCGGGTGATCGCCGCCAGAAGGTGACGGCTTACGCGCCTGTACTTCCGGATGACGCTCTGGGCCTTCCAGACCTCTCTCTTGTTCCGCAGGCCGTAGTTCTTGACGAGCTCCAGCTCCAGAGCCATCCTGTCGGCTTCCCAGGGGTGGCGGGGCGTATCGTAACTCTTCCTACACTTACCAGGGTATCCCATTGAAATACGCCTCCATCACTTCTTCTTCCTGCTGACGCCGACGGTGGCGCCCCTTCGGCCTGTGGATCTGGTCTTCTGGCCTCTTACGCGGAGGCCGCGCTCGTGCCTGATCCCCCTGTAGCTTCGGGTCTTTCTGATGATGTCCATCTCTTCCCTCTGGGTGAGGACGAGATCGGTTCCCATCACATGCTTATCCTCGCCGGTGAGGAGGTCCTTTCTCCTGTTGGTCATCCATACGGGAAGGTGGTCTTGGGCCGCCTCCACGATATCTCGCAGCCTCGATATCGCCTCGTCCGAGAGCATCCCCAGGGTCTCGGCGGGGTCGATCTCTGCCTTCTGGGATAGCATCCGGGCGTTCCTTCTGCCCATCCCCTTGATGCCGGTGAGCGCCATCTGAACTTGACGATGACCGTTGAGGTCTGTGTTCATTATGCGCACTATATGTTTCAGCTCTTCATTCTCTTCTGGCAAATTATTCCTCCAGAAATCTCAGGCCCCGTAAGGCCCTCTGGAGCAGCCCCGGATCAAAGTCCGACGCCGCCCGCGCATCGGCCCGCTGCCGATGGGGCGAATTAACATCCAAACGCCAATCCAAGCCAGAAGATTCGCTACTGGTACATAAGACTTATGGGGGGCATTTCCCCCGTTCTATTAGCCGACCAGGACGCTGCAGCCGATTCTTGCCATATCCTCGAAGAAGGCAGGATAGGATACGCAGACGGACTCTGCGGTGTCTATCCTGGTATCCCCGGCGACGAGCCCCGCCACCGTCAGGGCCATGACGATCCTGTGGTCGTGATGACCAGAGACCCTGGCCCCCACAAGCTTCCCGCCTTGAATAACGAGTCCGTCAGGCCTCTCCTCAATATCCGCCCCCATCTTGGAGAGCTCCGTCGCCATGGCGGAGAGCCGGTCCGTCTCTTTATGGCGGACGTGCTCAGCGTTCTTGACGACGGTCCTTCCTTTCGCAAGAGACCCCAGGACCGCGATGGTGGGGACGAGGTCAGGGGTGAGGCTTGCGTCGACCTCGACCCCTTCGAGATCCCCCCCTTTGATGGCCAGGTCGCCCTTCTCCTGGTCCCAGGAGATCTTCGCCCCCATATCCCGGAGGATGGAGACGATCGCCGAATCGCCCTGCTTTGAGGGGCGCAGCCCCCGGACCAGAAGGGACGAGCCGGTCACCGCCGCCGCCGCCAGGAGGTAGGAGGCGGAGGAGAAGTCGCCGGGGACGGTGTAGTTCTCGAGGCGGTATCTCTGGCCGCCCGGGACGAAGAACCTCTCGAAATCGGTCTCGACCTCCGCCCCCGCCTCCTCCAGCATCTCCAGGGTGATCTCGGCGTAGGGGCGGGACTTAAGCTCTCCATCGATGACGATCTCTGTATCATCCTCGGCGAGGGGGCAGGATATGAGGAGCGCCGAGAGGAACTGGGAGCTGACCCTCCCGTCGAGGACGGTCCTCCCCCCCCGGATCTTTCCCCGGACCACCAGGGGAGCGCAGTCATTCTTCTTTATCGAGAAGGCCTCGGCCCCGAGATCGGATAGGGATTTTAAGAGGGGGCCGTTGGGCCTCCGCCGGATGGAGGCGTCCCCGGTCAGGACGGCTCCATCGGTGAGGGCGGCCACCGCCGAGATGATCCGCAAGGTAGTCCCCGAGTTCTCGACGTTTATCACGTCGTCGGGGGTCTTGGGCCTTCCTCCGACGCCGCAGACCAAAAGCTCGTCCTCTCCTTCTATCCGGGCACCCAGGGACTCGGCGGCGGCGATGGTGGCCCTGGTGTCTGCAGAGAGAAGCGGCCGCTTCAGAGAGCCGCCGGGTCCCAGGGCGCTTATGGTGATCGCCCTGTGGGTGTAGCTCTTGGAAGGTGGGACCGCCACATCCCCCGAGACGGTGGAGCGCTCAACAGATGCTATCATCAAGGATAGAGTGGTCAGGTGAGTATAAAAAATCGAGGCTTGAGCGGGCGGGGTTAACGGCCTTCTGCCACCCTATCCTGATATACTCCTTGCGATACGGGCGACCTCCTCAAGGGTCAGCTCCTGGGGCCTCCTCTCCAGAATGTCGGGGTCGATCTGCGAGATCCCTTCGGAAGAGACCCCCATGGCGGCGAGGGAGCTCTTCACCTTCTTCCGTCTATGGGCGAAGAGCCCCCGGGTGAGATCGTCAAAGGCCTTCTCGTCGACGGGGATCCGCGTTTTGTGGGGCCGGAGGCGGACTATCGCCGACTCGACCTGGGGGACCGGCCGGAAGGCGCCCCTTGGGACGATCTCCAGGATCTCGACCTCGGCCCGGAAGGAGACGTTGAGGGTGAGCCTCCCGTACTCTCGGGTCCCCCGGCGGGCCACCATCCTCTCGGCGAACTCCCTCTGGTACATGAGCACCGCGCGATCGAAGGGCCTCTTCAGGAGCCTGAAGGTGATCATCGATGAGATCTGGTATGGGAGGTTGGATACCACCTTGTTATAATCCGGGAGGGGTACCTTCAGGGCGTCGCCTCCAGTCACCACGACGTTCGGATATCGCCCTTCCAATGACGAGGCGAGGACCGGATCGACCTCGATGGCGTAGACCGTACCCGCCCGGGCCGAGAGGACCTCCGTGAGGTTTCCGGTCCCGGGGCCGATCTCCAGGACCCTGTCCTCACCGGTGAGGGATGCATAATCGCCGATCCGGGCCAGGACCCGCCTGTCTACGAGAAAATGCTGACCGAGCTTCTTCAACTCCCAAGCCCCCCTCGAAAAAACAGATGATCTTCTTAAGGGGCTGCCGGCTTGAGCTGCCCATTCATCGTCGGCGCGGGTCTGCGGTGAAGATCCGGTACTTGATACGGTCGTCGGCGATCTCGTCTTCGATCCGCTTCGCGATGAGCTTCTCGGGGTTGTAGACCCCCTTCACCCTCTCGGTGAGTTCTTCAAAGCTCTTGAAGGGTCCCTTCTTCCGCTCGTTGAGGACCGCCCACATCAGCTTCTTGCCGATGCCGGGCAATAGCTCCAGAGCGTGCATCCTGGTAGTCAGGGGACCCGCCTCGTTGAAGAACCGGAGATAGAACTCCTTTCGATCAAGGACTATCTTCTGGAGGGCGTAGGGAAGCTCCACTTTTGCCCCCGAGGATAGCTCTTCGTAGCCGATCCTCCGGTTGACCCGATCTATGATCGGCCTGTCTTTGCCCACCAGGACCGCCTTGACGCCGATCTCGGGGACCGCCCCCTCCTTCGGGGTCATCTCCATCAGCACGAAGTCCCTCTCGCCCACCCCCTGGATGAGGGGCCTCTTCTGATAACGGCCCATGGAGTCCGAGACGTGGCCGTAGGGCAGGTAGTCCAGAACCCAGGCGATCTCTTCGCGTCGCGGAGGCCTCTCAGAAGTCATCCTCATCCCCTCGACTGGATCTTTATCCCCTCAGAACTATGTCCAGGATCGCGTCCAGATCCTCGTCCGACAGGGTGAACCGCTCTTTGGCGTAAAGGGCCCTGATCTCGTCCTTGGTCTTCGGCCTGACGTCGGCTATCTTGGTCGCTATCTCCGGGTTCATCTTCTCAAGACCTATGAGCTCCTCTCTCATCTTGCGGCTCTCCGTCGCCGCCCCCTGAGAGAAGATATCGGCGTGCTTGATGGCCCTGCGCAGCTCATAGCCGAGCTCTTCCGGCTCTTCGGCCCTGCGAAGCCTTATCTCCTCCAGGGCATCCCTGACATCGGAGAGGGTCATGAGCTCTTCGCTCAAAATCTTTTTGACAATCATCTCAATTCTGGGGTTTCAGATGTTCCGGGAGGGATATGACGGTCTTTAAGGCGTCTCCGTCCCTGACTTCCAGGACGTAAGCCCTGCCCCTCCGCCCCAAGACCTTGCCGGTCTTTCCGTGGAACTTGGGGTTGGGCATCCCCCTGTGTATGCTCGGGTCTAGAACGATGTGGACCATTACGCCGTCGTCGAAGTCCTGGATCGCCCTGCTGACGGGGGAGATCCCCCGCGCTCTGACCGATTTGCTCAGCTTGTCTCTAGTCCGTTTTCGTACACCGTGTGATTTGGGCATCTGCCTCTCCACCTACATTTATGACGTCCAGCTCCACCACCCTTGCTCCAGATCCGAGAAGCCCCGCAAGGCTCGGCCTCGTTCTTCCATCGTCTCCGGATATCAGCTCTTTTACGTAAAGGCCGCTCGTCCCCCTGAGGGTAATTCGGGCGGTCTTACCCGAGAACTGGTCGAGGCGAAGGTCGAGGACCTCCCTTTTTCGGACCTTGTCGGCCCGTCGGTGAGATACTCGGGTTGGCGTACGCTGTTCAACCAAGCCGACCAGTTTGTCAAGAACTGATTTAAGCTTTTCTTCTGCGACTTCCCCCCCGAACTCCACCAGCATGGTGTAGCTCTTCTCGAATAGGGCCGTCTTAAGCTCCTCCACCGTCGCCTTTTCGGTGAATTCTAGGTCGCTGACCTCCACCTTGCCTTCGGCCCGCCGGTTGATCTCCTCCTGGAGGCGGGCCAGGTCCACCATCCTGACCCGGGGAGAGACCGCCTCCACCACGAAGGGCCTGCCCGTCCCCAGCATCCTGGCGTCGATATCCTCCCTCCCCGAGCCGTGAAATACGGTATCTTCGCACCTCGCGGCCTCGATGATGGGGTCTCTTATCAGCTCGTCCACCGACTCCTGGTACCTTCTGCCGGTGAAGCTGCAGCTTTCGCAGCCGGACCCGCCGCAATCGCGACAGGGCCATCTCGTCTGGGGAAATCCCCGGGCGAGCTTTCGGTATCTTCCCCGGATATAGAGGGAGGCGACCTGGACGGCTACCCTGCCGTCCTCCAGGTTCAGGATGGCCAGAACCTCTGGAGAGCTGAAGCTGGTGGCCTTTTTCGTCCTCTCGGCGATCCTCTTTCCCACCTCCCGGTTCAGCTCGGACTTCATCGGCTCGGCGTGCTTTGACCCGCCGTCGGCGAGGATCAGCTCCTCGTTCTCAGCGAGGAGGCCGCTCATCTTTGTGCCTACGAGGAAGGTCTCGTGCTCGAGGTGGCGTAGCTCCCTCTCAGCCGCCTCAGCCCACCGGTCGAGCCTCTCAGGCTCCATCTCCCCGAGACAGACCCAGCAGCCTTCGGGCTCGCCCTCCATCCCCAGCTTCAGCCTCGCGGACCTGGTGCTCCTGGCGAGGACCGTCAAGAGATCCCGGCCCGATTCGTCGAGGGACCCGGCCATGGAGAGGAATGTCTTGATCGCCCTCCCCCTCTCGGCGTTCGTCAGGCCCGTCGAGAGCATCGCGAACTGCCGCCCAAGACAGCTGTCGCAGATGGGGCCGAGGCACAGGATCCTCTTCGCCGCCTCTCCAAGGTCCGCGACCTCCTTCTCCATATCATCGGTCTTCATTTTGACCCGTCTCTCTTTCGTCCATTCATTACGTCTCTTCGATTCATCCCGTCTCGTCCATCAATCCCGTCTCGTCCATCAATCCCGTCTCGTCCATCTCTTCTTACCGGACCGCTTCGTCTCTCGACGATCCTTCTTGAACCGTCGCCTCTATTCTATCCAGCTCGTTATTTACCAGGACTATGCAGTGGTCGGCATGGAGGCTCTTGGGACCTACGGAGACGATCTTCGCGTCCAGACCCTCGAGGAAGGCCTCGTCCTCCGCCGAGAGGCCGATGTGGTCTCCCAGGACGAAGGTGCCGTCTGCGGCGGTGATGGCGTCTCGATGGTCAATTCCGTCCTCTCTTAAATAGTAGGTTGTCCCCTCGCCCCAGACCTGAAGGTCCGCCAGGTCCCCGGCCCGGACGAAGATCCCCGGCGTCGCCCTCCGCCATTCGCCGTCCGCCTCCAGGGCGAGTGCCTTCTTCAGGAGAGCCGCCGTCGTCCTCTCGTCGGGGTTGAGGTGGCGCAGCTCCCCGCCCCGGAGGTGGACGGTCTTGGGGGCGGAGCCGCCCCGCAGGACTAGGAATACCTGGACGTCCTTTCTTATCCCGTGGGATAGGACGAAGGCGGAGTTGATGCACCTGCAGAGGATGTCGAGCCGTCCTGAGGTTCCCGGGATGTCCTCCAAGGAGAAGTCGGGGGTCGTCGTCGCGAGGTTTCCCACCACTATGAAGCTACGCATGGGAGAGAGGATGGGGGGCGGGGTAGATCCGCCTTTCGTCCGGGAGGCTTTTACTGGCTCAAATCAGCAGTTTGAAGCTTTTCGATCAAATGCTGATATCTCCGTTTGATCACTTTTTTTCGATGGATATTTATACGATTAATTCCAGAAGTATCGCCAGAATCTCAAGGTTGAGTCTCTATGGTAGTTATAGGGTGGTAATGAGATGAGTTCAAGCCTGAGAGAAGCTCTCACATCCATTAAGAGCGGCATGAGGTTAGTACTTTTAATTTTTCTAATAGCTCCAAGCTCTTTATTCATGGTCTCAAATGCTGATGATGGGTACGATGCTACACCAGTTAAAACGGTTCCACCAAGTCGGCCACCAATTCCTATAATAGAAAAATTTAGCGGAAGTGCGAATAGTGTATCCCAAGGGAATTATGTTAAATTGACCTGGGATCTTACTAAGGCTGATAATGCTGAAAAAATATTATATGAATTAATTAGGCGAGATAAGAATTTATATGAAGTGCGTCCTATAGAGGTTGATTGGAGTAAAAATTACAAGGAGCATCCACAAGAGTTTGATACGATTTATGTCCTAAACGTATTTCGAAACGACTCCATATTTAGAGAAGGATCTATTGGCATATGGGATGTAACTGTTAATTCAGGTGATGGCTCACCTTCCGCAGATTTAGATAATCCCAGATTTCAAGTATTGTCTATCAATTCGGTTGGAGATAAGGCCGATGGGAATGGACGTGTAAAAGGATCAAATAAAGGCTTCAAGATAGTTAATATCGCTGAAGCAGATAGAGTTGCTCAGGTAACCCCTATAAATGGATATTATCCGGCAGATTCGACAAGTGATATCTGGCTATTTGTGGTCTCACCAAATGGCGATTACTATCCTCAGTCGGTCGATCCCTGCAACGACTCATGGCGTACACCGAAAGTAGATGGGAGATGGGAGATGTGGATCGGATTGGGGACCGCCGATGAATTGGGTGAGTTTTTTGATATTGTATTGACGGTGGCCAGCGACGGCGCCAGCAAGAATATCAGCAGTAACCTGAAAGATTGGTGCGAATCAAATTATTACCCCGGCTGGAAGACTCTGCCTGAAGGCGTCGATGTTGTAGAGCGGATCACAGTGATACGTAATGCTGATAGGTGGGGACCCGCTCCAGAGATCACGAACGCCGATCTGGCTGGGAATGTATCCATCTCCAACATCGGGAATGAAGAAAAAGTGAAGTGGAGGGAGAATATCTTTGGAAACTCAAGCCCAGATGTGGAAGGGGATATTTGGATCCTCATTTATGCCCCCAATGGCCGATGGTATCCCCAGTCCGATAATCCCTTACAAGGTGAGAATGTTAAGCAGGTAGATAAAAAATGGCAAGTGTCGGCAGTCTTTGGAGGAAGGGACGCTAATTATGGAGATTCTTTCTCCGTGGTGGCGGTGCTGGCAAATGATACTGCCAGCAAGAATCTCAGAGATAAGCTAAAGGAATGGGCTGAGGCGGGACATTATCCAGGCCTTCTTACGATAGAGCTTCCGGAAGGGATCGATGAGAAAGACCGGGTGAGAGTTTATAGGAAAGACGATCGATGGGATCCAGCTCCATATATCTCCAACGCCAATATACCGGGAGATGCATATCTCACCAATATAGTGGATCATGGTATGGTTCCCCAGGTCATGGATATCCTGGGCGGTTGCAGCCAGGATCTGGGAGGTCATATATGGGTCATGGTCTACAATCCCGAGAGCTGTCGCTGGTATCCCCAGTCCACGAACGGTTGTGGCGGCGTTCACGTCCAGAAGGCCGGCGAGAGGTGGAGAGTGCGGGGAATTTTCGGTGGCAGCGGTGACATCGGTAAAACTTTCGACGTAGTCGTCTTCCTCGCAGATGATGATGCCCATGAAAAACTTAGCAAGAAACAGGCAGAATGGTGCAATATGAGGCATTCTCCCGGTCTCTTGGAGATCGAGCTGCCGCAGGGGATCGACGAGAAGGACCGGGCGAGGGTTATAAGGAGGTAAAAAATATTCTTTTAATATATAATTGACGCTCCTATGGAAGAGCTGAAGGGCGGGGTGTATTTTCAATTTATATAAGGTATGGTTGGATCACCGACTCACTAATAGCCAGTATTAGTAAGGCAGTAAAGATAATGCCCAGTATTCTCTCCAACTGAAAAAGAGCTTTCAATTCTGGGGGCCATTTCTCATCTACCTTCGGTGGACTTTCGACAAAAAGCCTCGTGCCAGAAAAGAATATACTAATGCTGAATCGGATGGCTTCAGGAAAATCTTTTCTAATATGTTTCCAATATAATCTCCTGAAGATTAAGCTACATATACTGATAATTACAATCGACCAAAAAATCGGTTTTGCAGGCTCCTTGCCGTAACCATAAGACAATTCCAGAAGTAGGTCAAAGAACCACCTTAGACCGCTGAATTGCCCTCGTTGTTCCTTCCTGTAGTCCATGTAGCAGTTGAGGTAATCTGTGACGTAACCAAGAGTTTTAAAATTTTTTAGTAATGAAAAATATGCGCCATCATCCCAGGCTAACCCCCCCTCAATATCATCCCATCTTATGAATAAATTATCGTATCTAGTCCTTGTTAAATGAAGACGTCCCTGAAGGGTCGCATCGACGAAAGAAGCACCTTCTTTGAACCAGGCATAATCGAAATACGTGGTTCCACTGAACCAAGCATGATTGAACAAGGCCTCTCTGTCAAAGGTCGCACCCAAGAAATATGAATTGCTATTGTCAAACCTGGCACCTGCGAAGTCAGCATACCCCCCTGAGAACTCCGTCTCATTGAAGCTGGCGACTTCACCGCTGAAGTTCGCCTTCCGGAATCTGACCCTGTCCCCGGAGAACTTGGCCCTCACAAAATTCGTGTAATTTTTACCTGCAAACTCGGCGTTGGTAAAATCTATATCGCAGCTAGAAAAAGTTACATTGGAGAAGTTAGCAGTGAGGCCTGCGAATTGAGCATTGGAAAAATCGGTTTTCTCCCCAAGGAACTTCGATCCTGTAAATTCCGTAGGGTTTCCAGCGAAATTCGCGCTTTCGAAGGAGGCATCTTCTAAGAATTCCGATAGCTTAAAGTTCGCTTCTCCTGAGAAGGTCACTTTATCAAATGAGGCGCTGCTATGGAAGACAGCGTTTTCAAAAATGGCTAGATTCAAGAAGGCGGCGTGCTTAAAGATGGCCTTGCTCCCTGAAAAGCTCGAGTCTTTAAAGTCTGCTATTCCATTGAATTGTGATTCCCTGAACGATGTCTCATTACCACCAAAGAATGCGTCTTTAAAATAGACTCTTTTTCCGTTAAACTTAGCCCAATCGAAGTAGGCGTTGCATGAAAAGTTTGCGCTCTTGAAGTTAGCAAGTCCTGAGAATTTAGCATTATCAAAGTTGACGTGGTTGCCATGGAATTTTGCGTTCTCAAAGGAGGCGTCTCCAGAGAATCTCGATTTTTCGAAGGTGGCTCCTCCAGTAAAAATTGCTCCATTAAAATTGACCGCTCCATCGAACATCGTATCTACAAATTGGACCGATCCAAGGGTTTCTCCGCTTAGATTGAGATCTCCTTCGACAGTACGGCCGTCGAAATTATAAGGCTTCCCATCCTTTAAAGCAGACTCAACGTCCTCCGCTCGGATCACTTTGGAATCATTCTGATCGCCTAAGGCACCCCCCACAACCATAAGAACCGTGATCAAAGCCAGGATCGATATCACAGGGTCAGCCTCCTTTCGCACTTCAGCATATTTATCTCATAAGTAAAAAAGCTTTCTCCCTACATGATGATAGAAAGTTCCGCTGCTGCGCAACCTATATATTCGCGGATTCAATTGAGGATGGTGATCCTTTGAAGAAGACGATATTGCTTCTGGCAGCCGTCATATCCGCCGCCCTCTCTCTGGCCGGCCCCTCCCTCGCCCAGGAGGCGGGCCAGGATATACTGATCCAGGACAGCGGAAACGAGACCATGGTGAATCTGGGCGGCCTCTTCAGGTCCGGGTTTCTCAGCGTCGGCGAAGCGGTAAAGTTCACGCCCCCGAGGCCGGGCTGGACCCTGGACGCCGTCCACATCCTCGGCTGGAACGGGTACGACGGAAACGATACCCTGCCGGATGAGCAGGTAATATCCTTGGAGATCAGGGACGAGAACTTGAACCTCCTCTACAGGTTCAGCGATTCGCAGCTCCCCTACTTCACCTTTGTAGGAAAGCCGGGGATCGGGGTCATTGAGATCCCCTCGATGCCCATGAGCGGCGACTTTTACGTCTGCTTCTACGACCGCGGAGCCGTCGAGATAGGAATCGACAGAAACGACGTGAAAGACACCTCGTTCTTCTACGATATGCAGACAAAGGAGCTCTTCCCCGCCGAAGTCGGGATCAAAGATTCTGAGGAACTGGCGCCGGTGAGCTGGATCATCCGAGCGGTGGGGCACTGATAGAGCCCAGGCGACCTCCACCATGTCCCAGAAGATCTTCGGCCAGTGCGTCTGCATCGGCGGGATGCCCGGCATAGGAAGCGTAGGGAAAGTGTCTGCAGATTACATAGCCACGGCCCTGGAGTGCCGGACCTTCCAGCTGATGGTCTCCACCGGGTTTCCCCCCGAGGTCCCGGTGGAGGATGGGATAGCCAGAGCCCTCCAGGTGGAGCTGAAGGCCTCCGAAGGGAGGGACGACCTCATCCTCCTCTGCGGCGACGCCCAGCCCCTGAAGCCGCCCCACATGTACAACCTGGCAGGAGAGATCCTGAAGGCCCTCGCCTCCTACGATGTTACGGATATCGTCACCCTCGCCGCCTACGTCGGAACCTCCGAGGAGACGGTCTACGGCGTAGCCACCGATCCCGGCCTCGCCCGGGCTCTGGAGGATGGAGGCGTCACCCTCCTCCGAAACGGGATCGTGGGTGGGTTGAACGGGATCCTCGTCGGCCTCGCCCCTCTTTACGGGATCCGGGGCGTCTGCCTCATGGGGAAGACCGACGGCGAGAAGGCCGTCGACCTCTCGGCGGCAGAGGGGCTGATCGGGGCCACCAGCGACCTGTTGGGACTGGACGTCCCCATGGAGATCCTGGGATGGATAAGGGAGGAGGAGCCGAAAAAGGACGAGAGGGAAAGACAGCCTCCTTGGCGCGAGGAGGATTATCACGCCGGATACAGGTGATGAGACCGCCCTCCCTTGCTAGGCGGCCCGGACCACCAGGCTCCCCCGGGCAACCCCCAGGGCAGAGGCGACGGGCTCGCACTTCGCCCTCATGACGTAGATGAGCCTACCTTTAAGAAAATCGTCGAACTCGGTGATCGTCTCGAAGTTTCCCATCCCCTTGGCTATGACCATGAAATCCTCGTCTTTTAGGAGGCGGAGGAGCTCGGGCCTCACCTTCTCCAGGGAGAGGCCGATGACGGGGCCCGTCGCCTCGATGGGGTGGCGGGTCATCTCTTCAAGTTCATCGGCGGTGACGTCGTTTAATATGGGGACGGTCTTGGGTCCTATGACGACCCGCTTTCCCATCTCCATCAGCCGATCGATGACGAAGAGGTCGAAGACGATCTCCCCGGCGTTGTCGGTGAGGTAGAGGATCTCGTCGAACCGGTTTATCCGCCTCCGGGTCTCCTCCAGGTCGCCGTCGAACTTCTCGTTCAGGGTCTCAATAAAGACCTCCTCGAAGGAATCGACGTCGAAGTCGTACCCCTTCACCCCCCACTCCATGGAGTTTCCGGCGGCGGCGATCCTGATCAGAGCCTCGAGCTTATCCTCCGCCTCGTCGTAAAACTTCTTCGCGACCGGTAGGAGGGCGGTTGCCACCCGGTTGCTCTCGGCCTTCATCTCCCGGTAGGGGTCTGGATTTCTGCTCCTCCTCTTCATGATCTCTTCCCGCTCCGTCCCCACCACCGAGGGGACCGTCCCCTTGGAGAGGGCCATGAATTCCAGGAGCTCCTCCATCGCCTCCCTCTTCGAATCGTCGTCGGAGAAGAGGATGTCGGCCTCGAACTTCGCCCGGTCCAGGATGCAGCTGTAGCAGCTGGATGCCATCTTCAACCGCCTTCACCTCCCCGCGAGGATGGATATCACTTCTGGTATCGCCTTCGAGGCCACCTCCGGGACCGACCCGCCGCTGAGGACGAAGACGATCCCCCTCTCGCCAGAGGCCTCCTTTATGATCCGAGCCATCTTGGGGTAGACGGCGCTGGAAAGCTCAAAGCCGCCGTAGTCGTCGGCGTGGGAGTCGTGGCCGAATACGACAAAGCAGATCTGGAAGTCGAAGCCTTTTGCCATCTCCATGGCGGCGGATAGCTCCCTCAAGAACGTCTCGTCATCGGCGTCGAAGCCGATCCCTATATCGTGGTTCCTCTTCTTATCGTCGAAGCTCGAGCTCTGCTGGTGGTTGAAGTTGACGTGATATACGTCGGGATCGTCGCCGAAGAAGTTCCTGGTCCCGTCTCCGAAGTGGGGGTCGACATCGACGATGAGAAACCGCGCCAGGCCCATCTCCCGCAGCCTCAATATGGCGATGGCGACGTCGTTGTAGTAGCAGAACCCCCAGCAGCTGCCGGGGCTGGCGTGGTGGCCGGCGGTCCCGGTATAGGCAAAGCTGTTCTCGGCCTCGCCCTCCGCCACCATCTCCGCCGCCCTGAGGACCGAACCTGCAGAAAGGAGGGCGACGTCGTGATACATCCGGTTGCAGGATTCGGTCCTCATCCTCTCAATATGCTCTCTGGTGTGGGCCCTCTCGACGAGGGCGAGGGGCGCGGCCTCGGCCGAGAAGACCCGGACGTCTCCCCCCTCCAGAAGCCCCGATCTCTCCAGGGCCTCGAAGGAGGGTTTGATCCTCGCCTTCAGGACGCTGTGCCCCTTCGACCCGAAATCCGGGTGGTAGATGACGGCAACCTTCATGGCCTTTCGGTCTATCCACCGACCTTATAAAAGGTTCCTAGCCTGCCGGCTAGATCTGGGAGAACCTCGGATACCTCTCCAGGAGCATCCCCTCGACGACGATCGGCATATCCCGGTGGGCGTCGCTTGCTGCCCTCTGGACGTCCCAATCTTTGCTCGAATGTATAGTCAGTACCGGCTCCCCCTTCTTCACCACCTCGCCCATCTTCTTGTGGATCGTGACCCCGGCCTTCTTGTCGGCGGGAGCGCCGGCGTTCCTCGCTATCTCGACGATCCTCTTGTTGTCGAAGGATATGATGTAGCCGTTCGTCGGGGCGAGGATATCCTGGGAGCACTCACCGATCTCGATATCGTCGCTCTTGACGGTGGGGTCTCCCCCTTGCGCCTCGATGATCTCCATCATCTTCTGGTGGGCTTTGCCGCTGGTGAGGATCCTCTCGGCCATCGCCCTGCCCTCCCCACGGGCGGCGACGCACCCCATCCCGGTGGAGCAGCCGATCTCCAGGAGGATCCCGGCGAGGGATAGGCTCTTCTCCCGGAGGCTGTTGGGCCCCTTGCCGCTCTCCAGCATCGTCAGAGCCTCCTTCACCTCCAGGGCGGGGCCGACGGTTCTTCCGACGGGCGATCCGCCGAAGGTCATGGCGCATTCGACCCTGATCCCCAGCCGGTCCCCCAGGTCGATGAGGTCTTTAGCCATGGACCTGCCGTCGGCGGCCGTCGGAAGCTTCGTCCCCGGCCCCACCGGCATGTCCATCACCACCGAGTCGGCGCCCACCGCCCCCTTCTTGGACATGATCGACGCCAGCATCTGGCTGTAGGGGTCGATGCTGAGGGCGTACTCGGCCTTTATCAGCTTGTCGTCGGCGGGGGCGATGTTCGTCGCCCCGCCCCAGGCGAGGATCCCGCCCGCCGACTCTGCGATCTCCTTGATCTCGTCGGCGGAAAACTCCACGGGGGCGAGGATCTCCATCAGGTCCGATGTCCCTCCCGCCCCGGTGATCGCCCGGGAGCTGGTCTTGGGGATGAGAAGCCCCGCGGCGGCGACGATGGGCACCACCAGCAAAGAGACCTTATTTCCGGGAACTCCGCCGATGCTGTGCTTGTCCACCACGGGATGGGTGTCGAAGTGGATCCGCTCTCCGGTATCGATCATCGCCCTCGTCAGCCACTCCGTCTCCTGGGAATCGAAGTTTCTTATGTAAAGGGTGGTGAGGTAGGCGGAGATCTCGACGTCGCTCAAGTTGTTGTCGACGATGTCCTGGACGATAGTTCTTATCTGGTCCTCGGTGAGCTTCACCTCGTCCATCATCTTCTTGATGTAGCCGACGGAGGCGGGTTTAGGGGCTGGGGCTATGTCCACCTGCTTCGCCTCCCCGATCTTCAGGTGAGCCTCGGTGAATATCCCCACCGTCCCTGGCTCCACCATCTGGGTGGTTACGTCCAGAATGGCGGTGAAGGAGGCGCCTTTTGCTTTAACCCTCACCCGATCGCCGGCGTTCATGCCAATCTCTCTCGCGTCGGCCAAGTTCAGCATCACCTTGTACTGTCCGATCTCTATATCGAAGGGGTTGACCTGGAATAACATGTTGAACCTCTTTATCGCTTCTGAACCCGGATATCTTCAAGCCTTCAAAGGGATCTGTGCCGGATCTTCAAGCCTTCATACTTCCATCTCTTAGACCTCAACCCTTAACTAATTCTCCGTTCGGCGACAGCTTCCCTCTTCCGCCAGTTCCGGGATAAGGACTTCAAGCGATCGATCATCTCCGATACGTTCCTCCTCGCCTCGATGTGGTCTGTGTTGCAGACGATCCGGTACTCTTCTTTCGACTCGATCACCATGACGTCCGCCCCGAAGACCGGCCAAGAGAGGTCCACCGCCGTCCGGGATATATCCCTCCAGGTCGAAGGCCTCTCCCTGACGAATTCTCCCGCCACCGCCAGGGCCGACTCCACCCCCGCCCTCATCGGCTGCGGCAGATCGATCCTATCCCAGAAGTCGTAGCCGCTCCTCAAATCGGGGTAGAGCTCTCTTACCGCCGTCTCGATGTAGAGGTTGTAGGCGACGGTCCTGGCGGGGTCGAAGGATAGGACGCCGCACCTGGCGATCTGGTCCAGGTTCTCCATAGTCCTGGGAAAGTAGGCTGGAAATATCTCGGGATCGGTCCTGTATACCACCTTCTCTATCGCAAGATCGACTAGGACGTTCATCATCTCAAAGACGATCTTCCCGCAGAACTCGCATCCAAGGCTGATCTGGCGCTTCATCACCTTCTCCTCGAAGAGGACGTGATAGAACTCGTGGAGGAGGGGGTAGGGCTCCGGCTCCGAGAGGTATATGCGGTAGCCTTCCCCCTCATGGACCGTCCTCCCCAGGACGAAGGGCTCCTCCGAGATCTCGATCTCGACCTCGACGTCGAGCCTCCAGGCCCTCTTCAGCCCCTCTACTATCTTGATGAGGCCTTCTCCAGAAGGGTCAGGGATCGGATCCACTCTCCTTTAGCCTCTCTCGTCGTCCCCACCACCAGCCTCTTGCCGTCCGCCGTCTCCTCGACTACGCCGGACGCCTCGATCCTCTCCCCTGGGACCGCCTGGCCTGCGTAGGTGTGGGTGTAGCAGAGGATCGCGGAGATCTCCGGGTGGTCGATCTCGAAGACGGCGGGGTTGTCGAAGGCGAACTCTGCATCCAGGACCACGGCATCGATCTTCCGCCTCCCCGCCTTCTTCCCCGGTGGGAATGGGGGGCCGATCTGGTCCCAGTCCCGGGTGAAGAGGAGGTCGAAGTAGGTTTTGTCGACAAGCCCCCGGTTTCCCTTCCTCCTCTCATGGAGGACGAACTCTTCCCGGCATATCTCCGGCACCCTCTTCCTGTATATCTTATCCCAGGTCGCTACGTCCAGATCCCGGATCCTGCCGACCTCCTTTTTGGCCGCCGCGATCACGTCTCTCGCCCGCCACCAGGCGCTTCCGTAGACGAGAAAGTCTATGTCCGAGGCTGGCCCCTCAAGCCCCACCAGGATGGAGCCCGTGATCCCCATCTTTCCATCAGGGACCCCCCCCTCCCTCAGGACCGATACGATCTCTGCTATCCGGTCGTCCCTCTCCGCGGCCTTCGGCAGCTCTTCATCAGGCCTGAAGAATCGAGATACGTCCTCCTCGGGGACGACGTGGACGTCCTGGACGTACTCGGGCCTCGCCTCTCTGAGGAAGGCGTAGGCATCCTCAAAGTCGAGCTTTCTGTACCGTACACCCCCAGCAGCCCTCTCTCCTTCTGGGTCCGGGACGTACCTCAAGATCGACCTGATGCCGTCGGGGTGGTGGTAGTCGACGACGGCGAATATCCAGCCGTTGACGGTCTGGAAAAAGTCCCTGATCCTCGCCCTCATCCCAGGACCTCCCGGACCCTCTCCATCCCCGCCCCCTCCCGGATCACCCTACCCGTCCTCAGGTCGATGAGGGTCGATGGTATCGCATACCGCGACCTTCCCCCGTCCAGGACGACGTCGACGGCCCGGCCGATCTCGGGGTCCAGCTCCTCGAGGCTGGCGGGGGGAGGACGGCCCGAGAGGTTTGCAGAGGTCGATGTGATCGGCCCGGCCAGGCCGATCAATTCCAGAGCCACCTGATGGTCCGGGAACCTTATCCCCACACAATCCAATCCGGCGGTGACGTTGTCGGGGAGGTCGGCGCTCTTCTCGACGAGGACGGTGACCGGACCGGGCAAAAGCTTTCGGAGGATGGAGAGGTCCTCTTCCCCTATCCGGGCGACCCGCCCCATCATATCGAAGCTGGCCACCGCCACCGAGAGGGGCATATTCCGGTCACGCCCTTTTATATCAAAGACCCGCTCCACCGCCTCGGGGAAATAGACCGAGGCTCCTATCCCGTAGACCGTCTCCGTCGGATAGACGGCGGTCCCCCCTTCCAGGAGTACCTTCGCCGCCCTGGCTACGCTTTCCGTCGTCATCGCTTCTTGATGGAGGCGATGTCGCCGAGGGTGAGGCCGCGGCCGCCTTTACCCGCCTTCCAATCCTCGTCGCTCAATTTGTCGGTCAGCTTTACGTTCAGCTCCCGCTCGAGCTTGATCCTCACCGAGTCCTCGGGGACGATCTCGTGCCGTTCTATCTTCCTGATGAGGGATGCCTTCTCCTTGATCTTCTGCCCCAGCTCCTCGGGGGTAAGCTCCATCGCCTCCCGGGCCTCTTTGACGATCCGGCCGTATTCGGGGACTATCTCGGGCATCTCCCTGAACTCATCGCGACGGGGCCTGGGCTTCGGCGGAGCCCTGAAGGCCCTCTCCTGGGGGATGACCTTCCTCGGCACAGGTGAAAACTTGTCTTTGACCTCTCCAAACCGGGCGCAGGTGTTGCAGACCTGCAGTTCAGATCCGTCGATCACCACCCTCTTGGGGCTTGCGGAGACCTCTGTACCGCATATCTCACACTGCATATTTGCTCAACTCGGAAAAGTTTAATAGCAGTCAACGTTAAATACGCTTTGGAGATCCCATGGACGAATCGAGAGTCGGCGCTGATTTTTCGCGCTACCTGATGGACCGGATGCGCCAGCTCGAGGAGCGTAACCTCGCCCTTCGAGAGCAGAAGGACCGGGTGGAGGGCGAAAAGCGGGTCATGGAGAACCAGAAGCTCAAGTTCGAGCGCGAGGTGAGAAAGCTGCGTAGCGAGCTGGAGCGGCTCCGGACCGGCCCCCTGATCGTCGGCACCATCCTGGACGTCCTCGACGACAGCAGAGTGGTGGTCAAGAGCAGCACAGGGCCCCGGTTCGTCGTCAACGTATCTCAGTTCATAGAAGGAGAGCTTCGGCCCGGTACCAGGGTCGCCTTGAACCAGCAGTCCTTCTCGGTGATGTTCGCCCTCCCATCATCCCGCGATCCCGCCGTCTTCGGGATGGAGATCGAGGACGCTCCCAACGTCGACTTCGGCCAGATAGGAGGGCTAGAAGACCAGATCTCCCAGATCAGAGAGATCGTGGAGCTGCCCCTCAAGAGGCCCGACCTCTTCGTCAAGGTGGGGATAGAGCCGCCGAAGGGGGTCCTCCTCTACGGCCCTCCCGGGACGGGAAAGACCCTCCTCGCGAAGGCCGTCGCCTGCAGCACCGAGGCGACCTTCCTCCGGGTGGTGGGAAGCGAGCTCGTCCAGAAGTACATCGGCGAAGGGGCGAGGATGGTAAGAGAGCTCTTCGAGCTCGCCCAGAGCAAGGCTCCTGCGATAATATTCGTCGACGAGCTGGACGCCATCGGCTCCCGGAGGATGGACGGGGCGACGAGCGGCGACCGGGAGGTCCAGAGGACCCTGATGCAGCTGTTGGCGGAGATGGACGGCTTCGACCCCCGGGGGGAGGTGAAACTGATCGCCGCCACCAACAGGCCCGACATGCTCGATCCGGCGCTCCTGCGCCCCGGCAGGTTCGACCGGCTGATATACGTCCCTCTGCCGAACCGGGAGGGGAGGCGTGCGATCCTGGCGATCCATACCGCCTGCATGAACCTCCATCCCGACGTCGACCTCAAGAGGATCGCAGAGGCCGCAGAGGCCGCCAGCGGCGCAGACCTGAAGGCTCTGGCGACGGAGGCCGGGATGTTCGCCATCCGGGAAGAGAGGGACGTCGTCTGCCAAAGGGACTTCGAGCGGGCCCGGTCGAAGATCGCCGACTCTCACTCCGAGACGACGAAGGAGATACCAGAGGTCGCCTTCGGCCAGTACGCCTGAAGAGCCCCCGTCGGACCGGGACGAGGCATAATCTTCCCGGCGGGGCGGGGGCGGCAAGCCCAGCCCCAGGGTTGAAGACGCTTTATATCGTTTATCGTTTATTCTCCCCGTCTAAAATCAGAGGAGGGTTTTTCTTCGGTCACTGACGAAATCGAGAGGGTGGGGATCAGAGGGAAGGTCGCCCCTGGCCTCGGGGAGGGAAAGTACTACATCTCCAGGGAGGGGTACTCGAAGCAGTTCTCCGAGAAGCTCGGGTTTGAGCCGTCGCTGGGAACCTTGAACCTGAAGCTGGATCGGCCCTTCACCCTCGACGACTCCGAATCCATCGAGATCGAGGGGTTCTCCGACGAGGGGAGGTCCTTCGGCGGGTGCAGGTGCCTTCCTGCAGAGATCGGCGGGGTGAAGGGGGCGGTCATCCGCCCCGAGAGGTCGAGCTACCCTTCTACCCTCCTGGAGATCATAGCCCCCGTCAACCTCCGGGAGGCTCTTGGACTATCGGACGGGGACGAGGTGGAGGTGGTCCTGGGATGATGGAGTGGTATGGGAGAACTCCTCCATCATTATATCGCATATCTCGATCATCTTGACGAAAAGGTAAAATGCCTGTACATCTCTGCACGACGATGGAGGAGATTGTCATGAAGGTCCTTGTCAGCGACCCTCTCTCGGAAGAGGGCGTAAGAAAGCTGGAGACGGAGATGGAGGTGGACGTCATCACCAACCTCTCCCCCCAAGAGCTGATAGATAGAATCAGAGATTACGACGCCCTGGCCATCCGCAGCGGTACGAAGGTGACGGCGGAGGTGATCGCAGCCGCCGATAAGCTGAAGGTCATAGGCCGGGCCGGGGTCGGCGTCGACAACATCGACGTCGAGGCCGCCACCAGGAAGGGGATCATCGTCGTCAACACCCCCGGCGGGAACACCATCTCGGCGGCGGAGCATACCATCGCCATGATGCTATCCCTGGCCAGGAACATACCCCAGGCGAACAACTCCCTCAAGGCAGGAGAGTGGAACCGGAAGAAGTATACAGGGGTCGAGGTCTACAACAAGACCCTGGGGATCGTCGGCCTGGGGAGGATCGGGGCCGAGATCGCCTCGAGGATGAAGTCCTTCGGGATGAGGATCCTCGCCTACGACCCCTTCGTCACTGAGGAGAAGGCCGCCTCCCTCGGGATCAGGCTCGCCACCCTCGAGGAGATCTATAAAGAGTCCGACTTCATCACCGTCCACACCCCCCTGACGAAGGAGACGAGAAACCTCATCGACGAGGAGCAGATGAAGATGATGAAGCCGGGGGTCCGGCTGATCAACTGCGCCCGGGGCGGGATCATCAACGAAGTGTCCCTGGCGAAGGCCGTCGCCGAGGGGAGGGTCGCGGGAGCGGCCGTCGACGTATTCACCAAGGAGCCGCCGACGGATAACCCCCTCCTGGAGGAGGGTGGCGTCATAGTGACCCCCCACCTGGGGGCCTCCACCGCCGAGGCCCAGGTGAACGTGGCGGTGGCGGTGGCAGAGCAGATCCTGGCGGTGGCGAGGGGAGAGATGCCGCCCAACGCCCTGAACATGCCCGCCATATCCGCCGAGACGATGGCGATGATGGGGCCCTACATGGACCTGGTGGAGAAGATGGGAAGGCTAGCCGCCCAGCTGGGGGAGGACGGCTACGAGAAGCTTGAGATCGTCTACGGCGGGACCGTCGCCGAGAAGGAGACAAAGCCCGTCACCATATCGGCGGTGAAGGGGTTCCTCGATACGATCGGCCACTCCGCCAACTTCGTCAACTCCCTCGCGAAGCTTCGGGACTGCGGCATCGCCCTCACCGAGAGCAGGACCGACTCCACCAACGGCTACAGCAACATCGTCACCCTCACCCTCTCGGGGCCGAAGGGGTCGGTCTCCGTCTACGGGACCGTCTACGGCAAGAACGAGGGGAGGATCGTCCAGATCAACGAGTACCGGGTCTACGTCCCCACCGAAGGGTGCATGATCATCGCCACCCACGCGGACCGGCCCAACATCATAGGACCCTGCTGCGTCGTCCTGGGCGAGGACGATATCAACATCGGCGGGATGCACGTAGGGAGGAAGGCCTCGGGGGGCGAACAGATCATGGTCCTGAACGTCGACCACGCCGTCTCCGACGAGACGCTCAAGAGGCTGGCGAGGGTTGCGGGGGTCAGCAAGGCGAAGATGATAATTCTATAAAAAAGCTTCAGGATAGGGCTGCCTTCATCCTTCTGACCAGCTCCTCCTTTATCTCCCCGGACCGGTCGCCGCCGCAGACCGCCCCCCGGACCCCGATGATGTCCGGTCCGGCCCTCTTCAGAAGCGCTAGGTCCGTGAACTTGATGGTGCCGGCGATGGCCACCTCCATCCCGAGGTCGTGGCCCGCCGAGATAAATTCGATGATCTCCGACTCGGTCATGAACTGGAATGTGGTCATGCCGTCCTTTATGGCGGTGTCGACCATGACGACGTCGGCGCCGCATCGGCTTGCCACCTCGGGTAGCTCCATCGGCGGGATCGAACCGACCCGGGCGCAGTCGGAGTAGGCGGCGGCCACCAGCTTCTTTCCTTCATCGAACTCCTTAATCGACCTCGCTATATTTCCGAGCATGTCGGCGGCCTCCTCCCGGCTCCTTATCTTGAGAAGGCCCACCTTGATGTAGTCGGCGCCGGAGAATGCGGCTCCCAGGGCGGCGAGGCTGGCGGTCCCGGGCTTGTAGTCGAAGTCGCCGATGGTGGCGCTGACGGGTACCTTGCCGGCAGAGACCGCAGCGACAGACCTTATCACCCAGGGGAAGTTCGCCCCCAGGGAACCCTCCCGGGGGTTTTTGACGTCCAGGATGTCCGCTCCCCCTGCCATCGCCGCCTGCGCCTCCGTGGCGTTTACCGGACTGACCAACAACCTCATATCGTCCCATCCTCGCTGGATCAAATCATGATCCGCTGCGTCTTTGTACTGGACCTATTTAACGGTTCGGCGGTCCACGCCCTCCGGGGCGAGCGGGAGAAATACCTCCCCATCGATACGGCGAGCGCCATCGTCAGGACCTGCGACCCCCTGGCGATCCTCGACCTCCTGCGACCGAAGGAGGTCTACGTCGCCGACCTCGATCGGATCATGGGGACCGGCGATAATCTGGATCTGATCGGCGAGATCGCGCGGGAGGCGGAGACGATGGCCGACGTCGGGATATCGTCGACCGAAGATCTTGACCTCCTCCCTCCATCGGTCACGCCGGTCCTGGGGACGGAGACGGGATCTTTCGCCCTCATCATGGCTGCTTCTTTGAAGCGAGAAGTCGTCGTCAGCATAGATCTCTTCGGTGGCGCCGTCCTATCCCGGGACCCCGCCCTCAGGGTCCCTCCCCTCGACCTGATCCGAAGGCTGAATCTCCTTCCCCTCAGAGAGATCGTCCTCCTCACCCTCGACCGGGTGGGGACCTCGGCGGGGCTCGATGAGATCTTTCTCCAGAAGGCCGCCGGCCTCTCCGCCCATCCCATCCTCCTCGGCGGCGGCGTGAGGGACGCCTCGGACCTCGAAAGGCTGGGGGAGCTGGGGATCGCCGGCGCCCTCGTCGCCACGGCGGTCCACCGCGAGAAGATCCCCCTGGAGGCGATAAGATGATGGCGGAGATGGCAGAGCCTACGGAGCCGGCGGATCGCCATCAAACACCCCCACCGATCTAATCCTCCTTCTCCACGACCTTTATCAGATATGGCGGCCTTTTAGGGACCCATGGGCTACGACCACCGCCGCCACGCCGGGAACGCCGGCGACGTATGGAAGCACCTCGTCCTCGCCGAGGCGGCAGACCGCCTCCTCGCCGCCGGAGTCCGGGTCTACGTCGAGAGCCATGCCGGCCGGCCAGGCTACCAGCTGCGCCCCGGCGGGGAGTGGGAGGGGGGGATCGGGCGGCTCTGGCCGATCCCGGAGGGGCTGGCGACCCATCCCTACTTTCAAATCCTGGCCGACTTGAACCCTCAGCGCCTTGAGCGCTATCCGGGGTCGGCGTCCATAGTCCTCCACCTCGCGAGGCGGCGCGGCTTCGCCCTGAGGGCGGAGCTGTGGGATACGAGCCCCGAGGTTGAAGAGGCCTGGAGATCTGTCGAGAAGGGGCGGAGCCTGAAGATTAACTTTCATCTCGGCGACGGCTTTTCTGGCGCTCGCAAGCTGACACGCGATCTTGACGAGGCCGCGCTCCTTCTCGTCGACTCGCCCTACGTCGATAAAGGCGACTCCGCCCTCGTGGATGAGCTGATCAGAAGGTCGGCGGAGGCGGGATGGGTCGTCCTCTCCTGGCAGATCCTCGGCCCGGAGGCGGGGGCGAGACCGGACTGCAACCATCGAGAGTTTCCCCTTCGCTTTGAGGATGCGGGCCTCGTCTGCGGCCCGATGGAGGGGGCCGCGATGGTCCTAGCCTGGGGGGATCGTCGATCAGATCAGATGAAGGATCTGATCGAGGAGCTCGAAGGAATCGAAGAGGAGTTTGCCGGGATCGCGAGGCGGATGTGAGAAACTTTTTAAAGATATCCGGGGATGAGGAATACGATGGGTAAGGGGTTCATCGAGACTGACGGAGCCGATAGCGGCCAGAAGTACCAGCGGGAGAGGGAGATCTGGCCGGAGAAGTTCGCCCCCCTCGCGGCAATATTCAGGAATATCCACCCCGGCGACCGGATATTCATAGGGACAGGGTGCGGCGAGCCCCAGTTCCTCCTGAAGGCCCTCGTCGATTACGTAAAAAATAACCCCAAGGCCTTCTTCGAGGCGGAGGTGATCCACGTATGGTCCCTCGGGGTCGCCCCCTACGCCGACGAGAAGTTCCAGGATAACTTCCGGCTCGACTCCTTCTTCATCGGCGACAGCACTCGGGACGCCGTCAACCGGGGGGCGGCCGACTACACCCCCATCTTCCTCTCCCAGGTCCCCGATCTGTTTCGTAGAGAGATCACCCCCATCGACGTCGCCCTGGTCCAGACCTCGCCCCCCGACAGCCACGGGTACATGAGTTTGGGGGTATCCGTCGACATCGTCAAGGCGGCCCTGGAGATGGCGCCCCTCGTCATCGCCCAGGTCAACCGGTTCATGCCCCGGATCCACGGCGACGGCTTCATCAGCGTCGAGGATGTGGACTATCTCGTCCCCCACGACGAGCCGCTCCTGGAGTACCGGCCTGCGGTCGTCTCCGACACCGCCGCGAGGATCGCGTCTTACGTCGCGAGGATCATCGAGGACGGCTCGACGATCCAGGTGGGGTACGGCTACGCCCCCAACGCCCTCCTCTCCCACCTTCACAAAAAGAAGCACCTGGGGGTCCATACCGAGCTTCTCACCGACGGGATCGTCGAATTGATGAAGTCGGGGGTCGTCGACAACTCCAAAAAATCGATCGACCGGGGAAAGACCGTCGCCTCCTTCTGCATGGGGAGGGCCGAGACCTACGAGTACCTCGACGACAACCCGTCGGTCGAGTTCAAGACGATCGACTACACCAATAACCCCCTCATAATTTCCAAGATCAAGAGGATGACGGCGATCAACAGCGCCATGGAGATCGACCTCACCGGCCAGGCGACGGCCGAATCCCTCGGGTCCACCTTCTACAGCGGGATAGGCGGCCAGGCGGATTTCATGAGGGGCGCCCTCCTGGCGCCGGGCGGAAAGTCGATCCTCGCCCTCCCCTCCACCGCCATCGGCGGCAAGGTCTCGCGAATAGTCCCCGCCCTCTCCGCCGGCTCCGGGGTCACTCTGACGAGGGGGGACGTCCAGTACGTGGTCACCGAGCGGGGGATCGCCTACCTCCAGGGCAAGAACATCCGGGAGAGGGCGATGGACCTGATAGCAATCGCCCACCCGGACTTTCAGCCCTGGCTGATCGAGGAGGCAAAGAGGCTGAATTTGATCTACCAGGACCAGCCCTTCGTCCCCGGCAAGGGCGGCGAGTACCCCGAGCACCTGGCGATTCACAGGACGACCCGTTCTGGCCAGGGCCTCGAAATCCTCCTGCGACCCGTCAGGATCAGCGACGAGCCGCTGATCAAGGAGTTCTTCTACAGCCTATCCGACGAGAGCCTCTACAGCCGGTTCATATCGGCGAGGAGGAACGTCCCCCGGGAGGTGAGGCAGGAGGTCGTCGCCGTCGACTACTCCCGGGACATGGTGATCCTGGCCGTCGTCGAGGAGAAGGACGGGCCGGAGCAGGAGACGGTCGTCGGGGTCGGCCAGTACAGCCTCAACCGGGACATGCACACCGCCGACGTCGCTTTAGTCGTAAGAGACGACTTCCAGGGCAAGGGGGTCGGAAGCGAGCTGCTCCACTATCTCACCTACCTCGCGAAGAGGCAGGGGCTCCTCGGCTTCTCCGCCGAGGTCCTCGTCACCAACCGGCCGATGATGGCCCTCTTCGAGGGGATGGGCTTTGAGATCGAGAAGAGGAGGGAGGAGGGGGTCTTCGAGATGAGGATGACGTTCTGAGTGGGGGGGTGAGAAGGTGGAGATCTACGGGGCGGGTCAGTTTTGGCTTTCAAGCTGATTACTTACTGCGGAATGAATTGCGGCCTCTGAAGGCATATAAAAGATATAACAACCCATTTCCCGGCTGTCAAGGCTACGACACCGAACACATCCGAAAATGCAGCATAAAATATTTAATAAGAATCGAAAAGAATGTGGAGATGCCCTGAATGCGGCGAGATCCTCTGCGTTCATAAGCCGCAGTGTCCTTATTGTTAGCTCACGAGGCGATAGGAACATTTAAAGGACTTGGAAACATCCCATTTATGGATACAAACACCACCATTTGGCTAAGGAGTGAATGATGAACTCAAAATTACAGGTCTTTATATCCTCCACTTATCAGGATCTAATCCCAGAGAGACAAGCAGCTATCGAAGCAATCCTTAAGTCGGGCAACATACCCGCGGGTATGGAATTATTTATCGCTGGAGATAAAAGCCAGTGGGAAGTAATTCAACGATGGATCGGTGAATCAGACATTTATATGGTTATTATCGGAGGACGTTATGGCTCTATCGAACCAAGTTCCGGTTTGAGCTACACAGAGATGGAGTATGATTTTGCTGTAAGTTCTGGAAAACCACATTTTGCCGTTGTGATTAATGAGGATGAGTTGGAAAAAAGAAGTAAAACGTCCGGCAGTTGCGTTCTTGAAAAGGATAATCCAGATAAGCTTAAAGCTTTTAGGGAAAAGGTGCTGAGCAAGATGTCGTGCTTCTTTTCCGATCACAAAGATGTAAAGCTAGCCTTTCTAGAAACGATACCTCAATTAGTTCGAGAGTATGATTTGAAGGGCTGGGTTCGTGCAACGGAGATCCCTGATACAAAGGCTTTGGCCGAGGAGTTGTTACAACTTCATGCGGAGAACAAGGAGCTACAAGAGAAGCTTACAGCACAGGCCAAACAAATCAACAAATCTCGATCAAGCACGACAGCTATAGAGCAAGAGTTCTCAGAGCTTTTCGACCTGTTTTCCTCGTTAAAGGTAAACCTTAATTACTTGAAGCAATCCTCCGAAGCGTGGTCTGACTCTCCTGATGAAGCGACGTTGCTTTCTATCGCTTTTGCCTTCAAAGATATTTTAATGAGAGGGGTAACAAATGAATACGGAATCGACAAGACTACATCATTTGTCTATAACAAACTCTGCCCAAAAATTCAGACTTATGGTATAGTGCAAAATGAGAAAGTAGCAGGAGCAAAATACAGAAGGTATGCTATCACCGAGAAGGGAACTCAGTTCTTTGCATATATTGAAAAAAGAATGCTGCAAGAAAAGATATTTAATAGTTAACTTTTGATAAAGATCAGCAAATAATGATACATATCTCTTCTATTCATGAAACGTATTATGACCGTCCTAGTCACAT
Organism: Methanothrix harundinacea; assembly: GCA_002506535.1. Taxonomy (GTDB): domain Archaea; phylum Halobacteriota; class Methanosarcinia; order Methanotrichales; family Methanotrichaceae; genus Methanocrinis; species Methanocrinis harundinacea_B. The sequence goes on along the minus strand of DAXT01000017.1, from coordinate 52,960 downwards.
GAAACCAATAGGGACTCGACTATCGAAAGATCCTGAGGTCAAGCCTGGTCGGCTAAACACATACTCCAATATCAATGGCCTCGGCCAGATTAGGATCCTAAACGTAGACATTTCTGTAAAATTTGAAGAAACTAGACTTGTGCCGGAGAGAGAAAAAAATTGAGGAATAGAAGGATGTAAAACCAGCGCATTGAGGCCATCTTAAACCCAGTTCAGCCTGAAATCTGGGAAGAAAATGAGCATATCTTCCTCGAACCTAATACGCCGGGGTCGAGGAGACGAGGTGAACGTCGTTTCAAGGAGTGTAAAGCGAGCCTCATCGCCGCTATCCTGAACCACTTCACGAAGGAAGAACATCTGCAGATTCGTATCCTCTTGGTGGCTATCCGACTTCCGCGCCGCCCGGAGATATCGGGACAGTATTTTGTATGAGGACCCACACCGTTGGAGCAGATGGCTCTTGAAAATATCCAGAAAGATGGCGCCCCCTTGCACGCCTCCGACTCCCGCGGAGATTTCAGCGAGGAGTTCATAGCCGACGTCCTGGAGGCGAAGAGGGAGGCGGAGCTGGGCCTGGGAAGGCGTTTTGACGACGTCGAAGACCTGATCGCAGATCTCCTCGAAGACTGAGACATTTCCAGCGGATTCTATTGTCTAGGGATGGCAAGGAGCCTAAGCCCCCACCTTCGGCGCCGACCCCGGACTTCTTCTTTGCGAAACGACGACGGCACCGTGGCAGCTATATAGCGTTGAGCCACCAAAAAAGCGCCGGAGCCAACGGCGCGGCCCCTCGCACCGCACCGCGGCTCAGCCTCAAGCTCTCATTTCTGCAAGAAAGATGGGTGATCCCTTGAAAGAGAAGAGCAGATGGGAAGAGTTCTTTGACGCGCATGCGCCGATCTACATGGACAACGTCTTCACGAAGAACACCCTTGCATAGGTGGACTTCCTCATCGAGGAGCTGGCTCTGCCGCCCGCAGGCTCCATCCTCGACGTCGGGTGCGGGACGGGCCGCCACTCCATCGAGATCGCTCAGGCAGCGGCTACTGTGTCACCGGGCTGGATTTGTCCTCGGAGATGCTAGCCCAGACCGCGGCCGCAGGCGAGCTTGATTCGCTGGCTCAGCTCTGAGCCGCCAGGGCTACGGAGGCTGCCCAGCGGAGGCTGCTGCTTCCTCCGGGAGGACAGCCGGTAAGTCCTGCTCGGAGGGCGGCCTATCCGGGGGCCGTCCCGGAGTTCCGACACCGTCTTATCGGCTGGCGACGAGGGAAGGGGCGATGAACCCCGATAGAATCGAAGAGCTCGCAGCCTTCCACCAGGCGACGAAGGAGGAGATCGCTGGCCGCCTCGCCGACTTCCGGCGGATCTGGGCCGCCGGGTCGGACGAGGACCTCTTCGCCGAGCTCGCCTTCTGCCTGCTGACGCCCCAGTCCCGCGCCCGGGTCTGCTGGCCCGCCGTCGAGCGGCTCCGGGGGTGCGGCCTCCTCTATTGCGGAAGCGCTTGCGAGGTGGTGGGGGAGCTATCTAGGGTCCGGTTCGCCGAGACGAAGGCGGGGCGGATCGTCGCCGCCCGCCGTCAGTTCACCCGGGACGGCCGGTTGGCCATCAGGGCGGTTCTGGGGGGTTTCTCCGACGCCTTCGCCGCCCGGGAGTGGCTCGTCGAGAACGTCCTCGGGTTGGGCTACAAGGAGGCGGGCCACTTCCTGCGGAACATCGGCCTGGGAGAGGAGCTCGCCATCCTCGACCGGCACATCCTTAAGAATCTTGTCGTCTTGGGCGTCATCGATGAGATCCCGAAGTCCCTCACCAAGAAGAGGTACCTGGAGATCGAGGGGAGGATGATGGAGTTCTCCCGGGCGACCGGCATCCCCATGGGCCACCTCGACCTCCTCCTCTGGTCGAAGGAGACGGGGGAGATCTTCAAGTGAAATCCTGAAGCTTCATGCTCCCGCCCTCCTTTTCGGCATCGAGGCCCGCGGACCGGAGGGCTCGCCGGGATATCCGCCCGCCGAAGGGTCTCCTCCCCGCCTTCCGGGGGACGTCCTGGCTTCGATAGTAGACGCTCCAGAGGTCGGCGGCCGCCGTCCCGGCCCCCTCCTCAGCCCCTATATGCTGCGGCTCCACCTCCTTTTCGTCTTGATCTTTTCCTCCCTTCTCTTCCGACACCTCGCACCCCCCATCCTCTTCCCCCTCGAACCTCAGATCCATAATCTCGGATATCTCCGCCAGGGTGGCGGCGAGACCTCCTCCCTCCTGGCGGAGGATGGCGCCCTCGGCGTATAGGGACGACCAGGACCTCCTCCCGTCCCCGAGGACGATCATCGTTCCCGGAAACCGCCTCGCGAAGAAGTCGGCGACCTCAAACCCGACGTCGTGATGGGGGGAGATCCTCCCCCAGAGGACCCGGTCCCCCAGCGAGGCGAGCCTGATAAATCCCCTCATCCTGTGGATCTCGCCCCGGACCGCGAGGGCCATCCTTCTGATCCGGAGGACCTCCGGTTCCGTCGAGGCCTCCACCTCCTCCGGCAAGAGCGTCCTCGCCCGGGCCATCAGCCGGTCGTTCGAGTCCCGGTGGGCGGGGAGATATCGGAGAAGCTCTCCGTTCTTCATCAGAACCCCCACCGGTCCAGGGTCGTACCCGCCTTGCCGCCGACCTTGAGGAAGGGGCCGGCCCGCCGGGCGGCGACGCCCAGTTTGGCCAGATCCCTCATCCTCTCGATCCGACGGGCTTTTCGGCGGAGGAGGATCCTCCTGGCGGACTTCGGGCCGATCCCCGGGACCCTGATCAATTCGGCGAAGGTGGCGCCGTTGGGGTCGACCGGCTCCTCGAAGCTCGCCCGGGCGATCGCCACCTTTGGATCTCTGTTTGGAAGGAAGCCGTCGTCGTCGAAGGCGGCGGATATCTCCGCCTCTGCCAGCTTATAGACCCGGTATAGCCAGTCGACCTGGTAGAGGCGGTGCTCCCGCCAGGCGGGGGCCATCTCCCGGTCCTCGAAGGCCGTCCCCGCGAGGGGGGTGAAGGCGGAGAAGTAGACCCGGTTCAGGTTCAGGACGTCGTACTCCAGGAGGATCCGGTCGAAGATCTCCCGGTCGGTCTCCCCGGCCGCCCCCACCACCATCTGAGTCGTCTGGCCGGCGGGCAGGCTTACCTCCTCCGACAGGTCCCGGATGTACCTCTGCCTCGCCAGGATGTCCCTCTCGTAGTTCTTCGAAGGGCAGAGCTCCGCCACCCTGGCCGCCGACGGCCCCTCCAGATTCACCGAGACCCGGTCGGCGAGCTCCATCGCCTCCCGGACGTGCTCCTTCGAGGAGCCGGGGAGGATCTTGAGGTGGACGTACCCCCGGAACTTATGGGCAGACCGGAGGAGCCGGACCGCCTCGATCATCTCCTCCATCGTCTCGCCCTCGCCCCTCCCCATCCCCGAGCTCAAGAAGAGCCCCTCGATCCTGTTCTCTCGATAGAGGGCGAGGGTGATCCGGGCGAGCTCCTCCGGGGTGTAGGAGAACGTCTTCTTCCTGGCGGATACGGAGGCGTTGGGGCAGTAGCCGCAGTCGTGGGGGCAGACGTTGGTGTAGAGGGTCTTGAATAGGCTGACGCACCTTCCGCTCCCGGTGAAGGAGTGGCAGAGCCCTCCCCTCAAGGCCGAGCCGAGGCCGTCCTCTCCTTCCCTCTTCGCCGCCGAGGAGGTGCACAGGTCGTACTTCGTCCCCCTCCCCAGGGCCTCCACCTTGGCGAGATCGATGGCCCGGCCGGGGGCCGGACCGACGGAGTCGAAGCTGCTTTCTGCGGCGAGGCGGGCGATCTTCTCCAGGGCTGTCACGGCTTTATATATGCGCCACCTTCAGATAGGGGTTCTGGGTAAGCGGGGCGAAAGTACTCCTCAAGAGAGAAGGTCTCTTAAATTATTGGGAACATATGGAATATCCGGATCGACCAGGTTGGTGGGATCCAGCATATATGGTCGGAAAGGATATGGGCTCGAAGTTTGAGGTCGACGGGGACGGGTGGAGGAGGGAATATCAAGATAAGCTCGTCTCACCGCAGGAGGCGGACAGTATATTTGGAGGCCTTCGCTCCGGGGCGAGGATCTTCATCGGTACCGCCTGCGGCGAGCCCCAGGCCCTGGTGAGTGCCCTCCTCCGCCACATCCGGGCCCACGAAGGAGACCTCTTCGACCTCGAGATCCTCCAGATCTGGAACCTAGGCCGGACCGACTATGGGGACGAGCCCTTCGGGAAGAGCTTCAGGCATAACTCCCTCTTCGTAGGGGAGGGTATGGCGGCCGCCTTCGCCTCCGGCCGGGCCGACTACACCCCGGCGTTCCTCTCGGCCGTCCCGGATCTGATCCGGGATGGTACGATCCCCATCGACATCGCCCTCGTCCAGACCTCTCTTCCCGACGCGGACGGGAACTTAAGCCTCGGGATAAGCGTCGACGCCGTCCTGGCCGCCGCCGAGGAGGCTGCGATCGTCGCGGCCCAGGCGAACCAAGAGATGCCCCGGGTCCGGGGCGACGGGATCGTCAACATCCGGGACATCGACCGCGTCGTGAGGGCTGATGAACCGCTCCTGGAATACTGCGAGACCCCGCCACATCCCGAGGTCATGGATAAGATCGGGAGGAACGTCGCCCGGATCGTGGCGGACGGGGCGACCCTCCAGGTGGGGCGTGGGGGGGTCGCCGACGCCGCCTTATTTCATCTGCGGAATAAGAAGCACCTGGGGCTTCACACCGAGCTCTTCACCGACGGGGCCGCAGAGCTGATGAGGGCGGGGGCGATCGACAACTCTAGAAAGACGATCGACCGGGGAAAGGCAGTCGCCTCCTTCTGCGTCGGGAGGAGGTCGACATACGACTTTATCGACGAAAATCCACAGGTCGTCTTCAGGACCATCGACCGGACCTGCGACCTCTCCGTCATCTCCCGCCAGAGAGGGATGACGGCCCTGAACACCGCCCTCGAGATCGACCTCACCGGCCAGGCTACGGCCGAGTCCCTGGGAGGGAGGTTCTGCGGAGGCGTTGGCGGCGAGGCCGAGTTCATCCGCGGTGCCGCCACGGCTCCCGGAGGCAGATCGATCCTCGCCCTCCCCTCCACCCGGGACGGAGGGTCGGCGAGCCGGATCGTCCCCCGGCTCGGCCCGGGCGCCAGCGCCACCTTCCATCGGTGCGACGTGCGGTACGTGGTGACGGAGTACGGGATCGCAGACCTGCGGGGCAGGTCCGTCAGGGAGAGGGCGATGAGCCTCATAGGGATATCCCATCCGGATTTCAGGCCGTGGCTGGTGGAGGAAGCGAAGAGGCTATCCCTCGTCTATCAAGACCAGGTCTACCACACTGCCCTTTACCGAGAGGATCTGGAGGCCTGGATGACCACCAGGACGGGGCTGTCGATATTCCTGCGGCCTGTCAAGATCAGCGATGAGCCGCTCTTGAAGGAGTTCTTTTACTCCCTCTCCGACAAGAGCCTCTACCGGAGGTTCGCCTCGGCGAGGAAGGACATGCCCCACTCCCGGATACAGGAGTTCGTGACCGTCGACCTCTCAAGGGACGTCGTCATCCTCGGACTCGTCTTTCGGGACGGAAGAGAGCACCTCATCGGCTTTGCCCAGTACAGCAGAAACGAGAGGGATAGGCTCGCCGAGCTGGCGGTGGTGGTCAGGGACGACTATCAGAGGCAGGGGGTGGGGACGCTCCTCCATTCCTACATGACCGATCTCGCCAGGAAGAGCGGCATCGCCGGGTTCACCGCGGAGGTGCTGGAGGATAACCTCCCGGCTCTGAAGCTGATAGAGAAGATGGGCTTTGAAGCGGTGGAGGCGGAGGGGGGAGCTAAGGAGATGAGGCTAATCTTCGAAGATTGAAGAAATAGATCGAGAAGACGATCGATAATAGGATCGAGATCGGATCGAGATCGTGGTGATCGGGCTATAACACTATCGATAAGACGATCGACGAGAGGATCGATAAGACGATGGAGATCGGGTCAGAACAGTTCCGGGTGGATCCTGGCGTAGACGCCCTTCAGCCTCTTCATCGTTGATGCCAGCTCCAGGGAGACCCTCTTCTCCGTCTCCGTCCCGATGGGAAGGTCGATATCCGGATAGGAGAGGGGAACGTAGCCGACGACGTTGGAAAAGAGCTCCACCCAGTAGGGCGGGAGATATTCCGTCGGCTCCTCCCCCCTCATCAGATGGAGGGCGGCCGTCCAGGCCGGGGGGACGACCTGGAGGCTGTAGCCGCCGCCCCCCAGGGCGAGGAGCCGCCCCCCGGCGTATATGTCGGTCAGCTCGACGATCCGGCGGACCATCCGGGCGTAGCCCCGCAGGGTGAGGTTGAGGCTGGTGAGGGGGTCGGAGTAGTGGGTGTCCACCCCCAGCTCCGCCACGACGACCTCGGGCCTGAACCAGTCGAAGAGCCTCGGCACCACCTCTTCAAAGGCGAGACTGTAGTCCTGGTCGGAGGCGTACATCGGCATCGGGACGTTGACGGAGTAGCCGAGGCCCTCTCCAGAGCCCGCTTCGTCCACAAACCCTGTCCCGGGGAAGAGGTAGTCTCCGGACTCGTGGATCGAGAAGGTGAGGACGTCTCGGTCCTGATAGAATATCTGCTGGACCCCGTCGCCGTGGTGGGCGTCGATGTCGATGTAGAGGATCCGGGAGAACCTCTTTTTGAGGATCGATATGGCGAGAGCGACGTCGTTGAAGACGCAGAAGCCGGCGGCCTGGGTGGGGAAGGCGTGGTGGAGGCCGCCGGCGATGTTGAAGGCGGAGCAGTCCTCCTCGATCATCCTCTTGGCGGCGTCGATGCTCCCGCCTGCCATGGTCCGGGAGGCGTCGAATATCCCGGGAAATACCGGAGTATCGTCAGAACCGAGGCCGAAGGCCAGGTCCGGCTCCTCCAGCCTCACCGCCTCGATGTACTCGAGGGTGTGGACGAGATGGAGCTCCTCCTCGGTGGCGGGGTTCGGCTCCAAGACCTCCGTTCTCTCGTCGATGAGCCCCGACTCCTCCATCAGCTTGTAGGATAGGCTCAGCCTCATCGGGTTTAGGGGGTGCTCCGGCCCGAAGTTGTACTTCAAGAACCGGTCGCTGTAATACAGGTAGATCATGCTAGGCCCTTTCTGGCAGGTTATCGGCTCTCCGGTGATGAGGTCTCTCTCTAAAGAGGGCGGTCTACATCCGCTCTCCTCATCCGTCTTCCTGTCAGTTCAGCTGAAAGGGAGCTCATCCATCATCAATTTTTCCCACAAAAACCATCCCCCCTACCGGAGGAACGGACCCCGCCAAGGCCGGCCGAGCCCCGCGAGGCTGGAACCCCGAACGGATCCGGCCGCCGCCCTCTCTACTCCCCACCGGCGAGCTTTCTGATCATATCCCACCCCGTCCCCCGCCCCAGGGGCTGGTCGAGGAGATAGTCGAGAAACTGAAAGACGATCGGAGAGATGAAGACGTAAAACTCCCGGGTGAACGCGAGGGCCTCTTCGACGGACCGAAAGTGGCGGACCTCTATCATCTGACCCGAGGCGGTCCTTCGGCCCCTGACAACCTGGTCGGCGACGAAGGCCGAGGCGCCGCAGGAGGCCCTCGCAGGCTGGAGGGCGTCGATGTTGACGGGAACCCCGCCGTAGTGGCGATATATATCGAGGACGAGGCCGTCGCGGCTCGGGCTCTCCTCCTCGCAGACCTCCAGGACGACGTCACCGTCGAGGCTCTCCGGCCGGGGGACTATCGCCGCCTCGACGACGAAGGAATACTCCTCCTCCTCGAAGCCGGGGGAGCCGGAGAGGTCCACCGCCTCAAAGACGATCCCAAGCCCCACCTCCAGGCCGCCTTCAAACTCGCACCGCCAGCCGTCGTCTTCGGCGTAGAGGGTCTTGCCGTCGAGCTGGAGAACCTTGACGGAACCGTCGACTATCAACGTCATCTGAGGACCTCCACGTCCGCCGGCCTCTTGACGGAGATCTCCCGGCGCCCCTGGTACTCGGATATCTCGCCCACCACCCTGATCCTGTCGCCTTTGGCGACCCCGGCCGCCACCTCCTCTGCGCCGCCCTCTCGGCTGACGAATATAGGGATATCGGAGGATTGGAGCCGCAGGATGAGGTGGCCGCCGGTGGTGGGCTGGATGGATTTCACCGTCCCCTCGGCGACTACGGTGATTGGCATCTCTGTAGCATCGGCCTCGAAATCCCCCAGTGCCCAGGAGGCCGCAGCCAAAGATCCCAGGGCCATGAAGAGGAGCACCACCACCACCTTCTCCTCCTTCTGCATCGCCAAAGACTCCTGCCCCTCGAGGGGTTACGCCACGGTGACCTTGAAAAAATAGGATGGGCGGCCGAGGCTTACTTCTTCTCTTCTTTCTTCTCGCCGAAGTGCTGCTGGTATGCCGCCTCGCAGGAGGCGAGACAGTCCTTACATAGCCCTTTGTAGGCCCCCTCGGGGTTTGCGAGGGTGTGCACCTGTACACTCACCGGTACCAGAGTCGGCTTAGCAAGTCCGCAAAGTTCACAATCTGCCATGCTATTTCATCTCCCGGAGAGGTCCATAAGCCTTTCTCCCTGTTGAACTTTTCCATCAGACCGCCGGCCGGTCCTCAACGGGAAGGGCGAAGTCGAAGAGGAAGAAGAGCTTCACCGCCGGGAGATCGTCGATGACGGATCGGTCCTTCCGCAAGAACTTAACCCCGGATCGACGATCGGATCATCATGCAGAGTTCATCTGAGAGGCCGATAATCACCCTCCTATCGGACTACGGGTCCCTATACCCCGCCCAGATGAAGGGGGCGATCCTCTCCCGGACGAGGGACGCCGTCCTCGTGGACATCGCCTACGACGTCCCGCCCCAGGACGTCCGGGCCGGGGCCTTCGCCCTGATGGCCGCAGCCCGCCACTTCCCGGCGGGGACGGTCCACCCCTCGCCGTCGTCGACCCCGGCGTCGGGACGGATCGGCTCGGGATCGTCGTCGATGGCGGGGGCCACCTCTTCGTCGGCCCCGACAACGGCCTTCATATCCCGGCGGCAAGGTCCCTGGGGGTCCCGGTGGCCTGGATGATAGGTCCGGGCCTCTTCGAAGGCGCAGCTCCCACCTTCCACGGAAGAGACGTCTTCGCTCCGGCGGCTGCGGCCCTCGCCTCCGGCTCGAGCCCTGAAAACTTCGGCCCCAGGGTGACCCCAAAGAACCTCTACTTCGGCAGGGCCGAGATCTTCGATGACCGGATGGTGGCGGAGGTCGTCTACGTCGACGGCTTCGGCAACGTCATAACGAACGCCACTGAGATACCCTGGAACGACTTGATCCTCGCCGGACGGAGGCTATCGAGGGCGAGAACCTACGCCGAGGCGGGGCCCGACGAACCCCTTATAACCATTGGGTCCCATGGGTTTGCAGAAATTGCCGTCAACGGGGGCAGCGCCAAAGATCTCTTCGGCCTCGCCCCCGAAGACCGGATACTTCTGGAGAGAGGAAATTGTTCGGAATAGAGTTCGTCCCCAACGAGCCCGCCCTGAAGGTGGGATATCTGGCCAAGCTCGCCGAAGATGCGGGCTTTGATACCATATGGATCACCGATCACTACAACAATCGAGACGTCTACTCGACCCTCGCTATCCTCTCCCTCGCCACGAGCAGGGTGAAGCTCGGCACCGGGGTGACCAACCCCTATACGAGGAACGTCGCCGTCACCGCTTCCAGCATCGGATCGATCAACGAGATCTCCGGCGGGAGGGCGATCCTGGGGATAGGTCCCGGGGACAAGGCGACCTTCGACGCCATGGGGATCGCCTGGGAGAAGCCCCTCTCCGCCGTCAGGGAGTCGGTCAGCGCCCTCCGGGAGCTTCTGGCGAAGAAGCGGGTGGAAGGCCACGGTATGAAAGGCGCCCAGCTCGCCTTCTCTCCGGGGAAGATCCCCATCTACATCGGGGCCCAGGGTCCCAAGATGCTGGAGATGGCGGGGATGATCGCCGACGGCGTCCTCGTCAACGCCAGCCACCCCGACGACTTCAAGTACGCCGTCCCCCTGATCCGGGAGGGAGCCAAGAAGGCGGGGCGAGATCCGGATGAGGTGGAGATCGCCGCCTACACCAGTTTCAGCGCCGACAAGAACGGCGAGAAGGCGGCGAACGAGGCGAAGATCGTCGTCGCCTTCATCGTCGCCGGATCTCCCGAGACGGTCCTAACGCGCCACGGCGTAAAGCCCGGGGAGGCGGCCGCCATCTCCGCCGCCATAGCCAGGGGCGACTTCGGCTCCGCCCTCTGTGCCGTCACCGAAGAGATGATCAACGCCTTCTGCGTCTCTGGAACCCCCGCCGACTGCAGGGCTAGGGTCGACGACCTCCTGGCGACGGGGGTCACCCAGATAGTCGTCGGCTCTCCGATAGGCCCCAACAAGGAGAGGTCGATAAAGCTGATCGGAAAAGAGATCCTATGAGGAGAGGTCTGTACATAGGCAGGTTCCAGCCCTACCACCTCGGCCACGAGGCGGTCCTCCAGAAGATCGCCGGGGAGGTGGATGAGATCGTGGTGGGGCTTGGCAGCGCCCAGGCGAGCCACACCCTCGAGAACCCCTTCACCGCCGGAGAGAGGATCTGCATGATCTGGCCGTCCCTCCGGGGGCTGGACGTCACCTGTTACGTCATACCCCTCTGGGACATCGCCAGAAACGCCGTCTGGGTATCCCACGTCCGGGCGATGACCCCCAACTTCGAGGTCGTCTACTCCAACAACCCCCTGGTCGTCCAGCTCTTCGCCGAGGCCGGGGTGGAGGTGATGCGCCCGCCTCTCTACAGGAGAGAGGTCTACTCGGGGACGGCCATAAGGAGGATGATCCTTTCAGGAGACGAGGCCTGGAAACGGCTCGTCCCCTTCTCCGTCGTCTCGGTGATCGAAGAGATAGGAGGCGTCGAGAGGCTCAAAAACGTCAGCGGCGGCGACTAGGGGAGGTCCCCTCACCCCCGGTCCAAATCCCCCTGCGCGGACTCATCTTCCGCAGATTTGTCTTCCGCCCCTTCTTCTACCTCTTCATGCTCCGGCTCGGCGGGGTTCTTCTCGAAGGACGGCCCTTCACCAGCCTCCACCTCCAGGGCCTTCTCGTAACACTCGATCGCCTCCTGGTGGCGGCCGAGGGAGCTGAGGGCGATCCCCTTATTGTTCCAGGCCTCTTTCATACCGGGGTCGATGGAGAGGGCCATATCGTAAGACGAGACCGCCTCATCGAACCTGCCCAGGGAGCTGAGGGCGACACCCCGGTTGTACCAGGCGGGTCCGTACCCCGGATCGATGCTTACCGCCTCTTCATAGGACTGGAGCGCCTCCTCCAACCGCCCCAGAACGCCCAGGGCGATCCCCCGGTTGTTCCAGGCCGGGGCGTAGCTTCGATCGAGGGCGATAGCCTCGTCGTAGCAGGAGAGGGCCTCGTCGAACCGGCCTAGGGCGCCGAGGGCGACCCCCCGGTTGTACCAGGCGGGTCCGTACCCCGGATCAAGGGTTATGACCGTATCGTAGCAGTCGACCGCCTCCTGATACCTTTCCAGAACCCCCAGGGCGATCCCCTTGTTGTAGAGGGCCATGAGGTGGCCCGGATCTATCCGGAGCGTCTCCTCGTAACAGTCGAGGGCCTCCTGGTGACGACCCAGGTTGCCGAGGGCGATCCCCTTGTTGTTCCAGGCGGTGGCGTATCCGGGGTCGATATTGAGAGCCTCTCTGTAACAGTCGATGGATCGGTCGTGCAGGCCGATGGCGGAGAGGGATCGTCCCATGTTGTTCCAGGCCTCTTTGAGGCCCGGATCGATCCCGAGGGCCCTCTCGTAAGATTCGATGGACCTGTTGTACTCTCCCCGGCTGTAGAAGATCCCGCCCCTGTTGTTCCAGACGAGGGCAAACTCCGGATCGATCTCCAGGGCCATGTCGTAGGAAGCGAGCGCCTCTTCGGCTCTCCCCAGCGCCTCAAGGACGACGCCTCTGTTGTTCCAGGCCGGGGCGTAATCAGGATCGATCTCCAGGGACCTGTTGTAGCAGTCCAGCGCCTCTTCTCGCCTCTCCAGGGCGCTGAGGGCGATCCCCTTATTGTTCCACGCTAAAGCGTACTGCGGCGAAAGCTCGATGGCGTTATCGTAGCATAAGATGGCTTCATCGTATCTGCCAAGCTCCGAGAGAGCAACGCCCTTGTTGTACCATGCCAGAGGATATAACGGATTCTCCTCCGAATACCTCTCCCCCACAGCAGGGACAACGGACAATGAGAAGAGCGCAAAGAGCGCGAAGAGGCGAAGCTTCATGCTCTGCCTTTTAATTGTGTGAGTTGATATGGATTACGGTCGCATCGGCCCTTTGGCGGCGGTTTTCGAATAATCTTTCCTCTGCCCGGTCCGTCTTCGAACCCAGAGCCCCCGGAGAGATCTTCTGCCCTAGACCACCATCTTGCCGTGAGCGTCTATCTCGCCGCCGCAGATCCGGGTGGATGAGATCCTGATATCGTCTTCTGCCAGCTGGTACTCTATCCTGACGATCCTGAGGGGCGAAAGGCCGTTCTCCCTCCTGATCTCGTTGATGTTGCAGGCTATCGGCTCCGTCTCCGGCGATACGACTATGGCGTCGTACTCCTCCTCGATCGCTGAGCCGTATACGGTGTGGAGCATCTCGATCTTGAACCGTTCCACCCCCAAATTCTCCTTGAGGGCTGCCTTCAGGTTCTCAACCCTGGTATCGAAGTCCCGGACAGGTCGGGTCCGCTGGCTGGTGGCCATCCTGTCCGAGGTGAGGGCGATCACCACCTCGCCGTCGTCTCCGGCGACCTCAAAGGCCCTCTGCAGAAGAGCGATATGGCCGTCGTGAAGGGGGTCGAAGGTGCCGCCGACAGCGACTTTGGGGGCCATATTGTCGGGAAGGTGGGACGTTGCGTATAAGTAACTGGCGCTATGCCGTCCGGTCCCCTGGACCGGGGAAGGAGGTCGACGGCATCTAAGGGAGCCGATCGCCATCCGACGACCGTTCCTTCAGAACCTTTCCGACTATCATCCGGGAGCTGCAGAGGGGGCAGGGGTCGTGTTCCTCCAGCCTCACCACCAGGGCGTCGATCCTGCGGGTGGCGAGCTCCTCTTTGAGGAGGACGGCGTCGAAGTGCTGGTCGTATCCCAGGGTGATTATATCGGGCCGCAGCTCATCTATCGGCCGGAAGATATCGGTCTCGTCTCCGAGGACCGCCCTATCGACGCACTTCAGGGCCGAGACCATGAGGAGCCTCTGATCCTGGGGTATTATCGGCCTCGGCTTGTGTTTGACGTTGGCGTCCCTTGCCACGATCACCACCAGCTCGTCGCCGAGGGCCTTCGACTGCTCCAGGTAAAAGAGGTGGCCTGGGTGGAGGAGGTCGAAGGTTCCCGTGGCCAGAACCCTAATCGAACCAGTCCTCATCCTCATCCTCGACCTCCACGTCCAGGACGGGGAGGTCTCTTCTCTCCCCCGTCCTGTCGTAACAGGTCCAGCTACCCTCGTCGAAGGGTTTGCCCGCGATTATGTGGTAGTCTCCCGTCTTTGAGAAGAAGATCAGGTCCGCCTGGGATGGGCGGATGTCCCTGGAGGGGTGGCTGTGGACCGATCCCGCGATCCTCATGTTGGGGAGCATATAGAGCCGGACGAGGGCGCTCTTGCTGGAGGATTCGGTTCCGGGGAGCATGATCACCTCGGTGATGACCCCCTTCTCGGCCCTGAGGAGCCCCGCGAACTCCACCGGGAGGGTCGACCGGGAGGCCTCGAGGATGAAGTACAGCGTGTCCCTGGCGATCCCCTCCACCTCTATCCTCCGCTTCATCTATCTCGCCCTGCCATCTTGAAAATCTCCCGTTACATATAGTCTCCGCTGACTTTCTCCTGCCGGAGCGGTTCCCGGATGATTCATTTTGGTCGCCTGAGGTGGACGCAATCTCCGGCGACGACCCTCTCCAATTGGCCTCCGTCCCTCTCCACCAGGAGGGCGCCGTCGGCGTCCAGATCCATCGCCCGTCCCTCAAACTCGCCGCTTCTGGTCGTTATCCTCACCCTCCGACCCAGGGTTGCGGACCTCTGCGACCACTCTTCATGAATCCGGTCGAAGGAGTCCGCGATATCCCCATAGACCCCCTCCATCTCCTCCAAAACCCTGGTGACGAGCTCCACCAGGAGAACCTCCCGGCCGAGCTCTCCGGAGATGGAAGTCGCCCTCCCCTCCTCGGGGAGGGATCCTGGATCGATGTTGGCGTTGATACCGATCCCCACCACGGCGTACTCCAGGCAGTCCATCTCAGCCCCGATCTCCGTCAGAATCCCCGATACCTTCTTGCCTCCCACCAGAAGGTCGTTGGGCCACTTTATCTTGACATCGAGGGAGTAGAGGGTTTCAAGAGCCCTGGCCACCGCCACCGAGGCGGCGATGTTCACCCTGAAGGCCAGGGACGGAGGGATCTTCGGCTTGACGATGATGCTCATCCAGACCCCCCCTGGGGGGGAGGACCACGACCTCTCCATCCTTCCCCTCCCGGCGGTCTGGACCTCGGCGACGACGACGGTCCCATCCCCGGCGGAGGGGGCGATCCTCTTCGCCTCGGCGTTGGTGGAGGGGAGGGTGGGATGAACGATGACGGCCCTTCCCAGGAGCTCCGTCCCGAGGGAGGCTTTGATGATATCCTCCCTGAGGAGGTCTGGGATGGAAGAGAGCCTGTAGCCCTTTCTGGAGGCCTCAATATCGTACCCTTCGGCCCTGAGGGATCCGACCGCCTTCCAGACGGCGGCGCGGCTGATCCCGTAGGAGGCTGCGAGCTCCTCGCCGGATGTCCAGGACCCGAGCCTCTCCATCAGGACCCGCTTCATCTCGTCCCTCTTCGTGCTACCTACTCCTCGGAGGCGGGGGCTTCGTGCTGGGCCATGTATGCTCCCACGGCCGCGGATATCGCCGCCACCCTCCGGGTGTCGGCGCCGAGGGCCGAGGCGAGGGAGAGCCCTTTCTCATACTCAGATTCTGTGACCTTCCTCACCTCTTCCATTATCGCCTCTTCCTTCAGGAAGTTGGTGTTTATGTCGCCGCGCCGGAACCTCTCGTTTCGGAGGACCGCCACGTGGAAGTTTATGTTCGTCTTGACCCCGGTGACGATGTACTCGTAGAGAGCCCGCTCCATCCGGGCTATCGCCTCCTTTCTGTCCCTGCCCATGGCCACCACCTTCGATATCATGGAGTCGTAGTAGGGGGGGATCACAAAGCCGGAGTATACGCCGCTGTCAACCCTTATTCCGGGGCCGCCGGGGCTTCTGTAGCCCTTGATCCTGCCGGGGGATGGGGCGAAGTCGTTGAGGGGGTCCTCGGCGTTGACCCTGCACTCGATCGCCCAGCCTCTTATCTCGATCTCGTCCTGGGAGAAGGCGAGGGGCTCGTCGGCGGCGATCCGGATCTGCTCCTTGGCGAGGTCGACCCCGGTGACCATCTCGGTGATGGGGTGCTCCACCTGGAGCCGGGTGTTCATCTCCAGGAAGTAGTAGTCGCCCCGGGAGTACATGAACTCCACCGTCCCGGCGGACCGGTAGTCTATCGCCTCAGCCGCCCTGACGGCGATCGACCCCATCTCCTCCCGCAGCTCCGGGGTCATGATCGGCGACGGAGACTCCTCGATCAGCTTCTGGTGGCGCCTCTGGATGGAGCATTCCCTGTCGGATACGTGGATCGTCTTGCCCCTGGAGTCGGCGAGGATCTGAAACTCGATGTGCCTGGGCTCCGCGAGGTACTTCTCGATGTAAACCGTCTCGTCGCCGAAGGCGGACCTCGCGATGGACCTCGCCGAGTCGAGGGCGGGCCCCAGGCCCTTATCCTCCCAGACGATCTTCATCCCGATACCGCCGCCTCCCGCCGCAGGCTTCAGCAATATGGGGTAGCCTATCGACTCCACCAGATCGACGGCCTCTTGCGGGTCGGTTATCCCGCCCTCGCTCCCGGGGACGATCGGCACCCCGGCGCTCTTCATGATATCTCTTGCGGCGATCTTGGACCCCATCTTGTCGATGGAACGGCTGGTGGGGCCGATGAAGACCACCCCCTTCTCCTCACAGGCCCGGGCGAAGGCGGGGTTCTCCGAGAGGAAACCGTAACCGGGGTGGATCCCCTCCGAGCCGGTCTCCTCCGCCGCCTCCAGGATCCTGTCGATCCGAAGGTAGCTCTGGGAGGCCGGGGAGGGGCCGACGTAGACCGCCTCGTCGGCGTACTTGGCGAAGAGGGCGTTCCTGTCCGCCTCGGAGTAGACCGCGACGGTGGAGATGCCGAGCTCGCGGCAGGCTCTCATGATGCGTATGGCGATCTCGCCACGGTTGGCGATCAGAATCTTCGTGAACATCGCCCCTGGTTTGGCGGATCGAGGCTAAAAACCTTTGGCGAGCCCGGGGAAGAAGAATTTAATTACCTTTCACCCCGAGAGGGGGATCATGAAGCCAAGGGAGATCTCCGGGGAGGAGTGCGAGGAGCTGCTGGCGAATTCCAGGTTCGGGAGGCTGGGCCTCTGTGGAGGGGACGGGCCTTACATCGTGCCGATGTCTTATGTATACGCCGGGGGGTCGATCCTCCTACACTCAGGCCTTAAGGGAAGGAAGCTGAAGATGGCGAGGGAGAACCCCAGGGTATGTTTCCAGGTGGACTGCGTCGAGAGAGGCCGCTGGAGGTCCGTCACAGCCTTCGGAGATGTCAGACTATCCGAGGATGCGGCGGCGAAAGAGAGGCTCTTTGAAATCTTCACAACGAGGGAGATGGCAGGTCACGCAGGAAAATCCTTCCGCCGGGAGGATGTGGAGAAGATGCCGATGGTGATCTGGGAGATCGAGATCGAGGAGCTGACCGGTCGCGAGGGAGTCTGGTAAGGCAGATTCGACCCGAGATGCAAATGGAAGTCGAGACGAAGATGGTATCGAAAAAGAGGCCGTTTCCGCCATGACCGCCACCAAATGGACTGAGAAGTACAGGCCCAAGAGGCTGAAGGCGGTCCTTGGAAACGGGAAGGCAATCTCGGATCTGGAGGCCTGGGCCCGGTCCTGGGAGAGGGGCATCCCCGAGAAGAGGGCCGTCGTCCTATACGGTCCTGCCGGGGTGGGGAAGACCTCCGCCGCCCTAGCTCTAGCCGAGGAGATGGGCTGGGACGAGATCGAGATGAACGCCAGCGACAGCAGGACCGCTGCCGCCATCCAGAAGGTGGCTGGTGCTGCTTCCAAGATGATGACCTTCTCGGGAAGAAAGCGGCTCGTCATCCTGGACGAGGCCGACAACCTCTACGGCTCGGCGGACCGGGGCGGCTCTGCGGCTATGAGCAAGCTGGTGAGGGAGACCGACCAGCCTGTGGTCCTGATAGCCAACGACTACTACGGCCTCACCAAACCCCTCCGGGAGGCGACGACGGGGATCGCCTTTCGACGGATCACGAAGGGGACGATAGCCTCGGCCCTGCGGGATATCTGCCGGGCCGAGGGGGCGGGATGTACCCCGGAGATGATCGAGGAGATCGCCGATAACTCCGGAGGAGACCTCAGGAGCGCGGTGAACGACCTCCAGGCGGCCCTCGAGGGCGCCCTCGACCCCGGCGAGGTGGCGACGGGGGTACGGGACGCGAAGTCCTCCATCTTCGATGCAGTAGCCAAGATCCTCAGAGGTTCTAGCCTCTTAGAGGCGGTCCAGATCGCCTGGACCTTGGATGAGAGCCCCGAAGACCTAGTCCACTGGATCGATGAGAACCTCCCCCTCGTCTACGGTCCCGCCGACCTGGCCGCAGGCTACGACAGCCTATCCCGGGCCGACGTATTCCTGGGGAGGGTGAAGCGGCGGCAGAACTACGGCCTATGGCGGTACGCCTCCTTCATGATGACGGCGGGGGTCCAGGCTGCCCGGACTGAGAAGAAGGGCGGCTACGTCCCCTTCCGGCCGCCGGGCTACTGGAGGAGGATGGGCCAGACTAAGGGAGCAAGGCAGGTCCGGGACTCGGCGGCGAAAAAGATAGGAAGGCACTGCCACATCAGCGCCCGGATGGCGAGGGCCGAGATGATGGGATTTTTCGGCCTCCTCCTCAAAGATCAAGATACGGGGCCGAAGGTGGCGGCGCTCCTCGACTTCTCCGTCGAGGAGATCGCCCTCCTGCTGGGGACGAAGCCGACGACGAAGAAGGTGGCGAAGCTCTACGACGCCGCCCAGGAGATCATCGAAGAGGAGAGGGTCTCGCAGATTGAAGGTGCCTGGGGCGGATCTTCAAAGTCAGAAAAGGCCGAAACGATGGAACGACCTGGAAGGCCGGATAAGACCAATAGCGGCGCTCCCGACGAAGAGGACTTTGAGGCGGGCTCGAAGAAGATCGATCCTGAGGAGGAGAAGGCGGAGCCGGCCGGGGAGGCCGAACCTGAGGGGAAACCCTCTGCCGACCTCGATGGCCCGGAGCCTGGGGAGCCTGAGAAGGACGACCGTCAGAGGTCCCTCTTCGACTTCTGACGGCATATAAAAATAAAGTTTTTTTCATTCCTCAGAAGGTCTTCAGCTCCCCCTTCATCAGCTTCTCCTGGATCGTCAGGATGTCGTCGAGCCACTGGTTTGCTATCCCCTCCGCCTCGGACTGGACGCTGGAGTAGTTCGCCCCCTCCTTCACCGTCGTCTGGATGGAGAGCATGTGGGGCTCGTCGATGGGCTTACCTATCTGGGATAGGATCCGGACGTAGACCTCCCCGACCTCCTCCACATCTTCGACGATCTTATTTGCTATCTGGGTAGAGAGGAGGTTGTAGATCTTTCCGACGTGCCTGATGGGGTTCTTGCCGCTTGTCGCCTCCATGGACATGGGGCGGTTGAGGGTGATGAGGCCGTTGGCCCGGTTGCCCCTCCCGACGGAGCCGTCGTCTCCCATCTCCGCTGAGGTGCCGGAGACGGTCAGGTAGACGGACCCGGACTCGGGGTCGTCGGCGACGTTCAGCTGGACCTTAACCTCCCTTTGAGCGCAGGAGCAGACGTTCTCCTCGATCTCCCGGACGATCACCTCTTTGGTCTCCATGTAGTCGTTGAGGTCGTCGAGGTGCTTTCCCACCATGGCGCAGGCGACGGTCAGGTTGATCAGATCCCCGGACCTCATCGCCATCACCTTGACGTCCTCGCCGATGGCCGGGATCGTCTTCTTAAGGTCCATGAGGAACCTCTCGGTATCGTAGACGACCGTCTCCGTCTCGGAGAAGGGGGCGTAGCCGACGCCGAAGGAGGTGTCGTTGGCGCCGGGGACCTTCCTCTTGAAGACGTCCTGGAGGTCGGAGGAGCCGGTCCCTATCCTGCAGTCGAGGATGACGTGGTCGCTGACGTCGATGTTGCAGAGGACGTCCCGGATGTATTCCTTTGCCGTCCTGCGGGCTATGACGTCGACGGGGATCTCCTGCTCCTCAAAGAACCGGGTAGCCCTCCCGGAGAGGAGGACGTATATCGGCTGGATGATCTCGCCGCCCCCGAAGGCGGGGCAGGACCTGCCGGCGACGACCTGGGTCTCGTCGGTGTTGTGGTGGAGGACGGCTCCGACCCTCCTCTTGTACTCGTGGCAGAGGGCGCGGCTGATCGACTCCGCCAGGCCGTCGGCGATGCTGTCGGGGTGGCCTATCCCCTTCCTCTCCACTAGCTCTATCATCTGCTCTTCGACCGGCTGCTGGCTCAGCTTCTCGACCTTGATATTTCTCGTCATGCCCCGTTCCTCAATGTTCCTCAATTCGTCTCTGGGGGGGCTGAACGGATCGATGGCATATTAAAACTTCGCAGCCTTCCCCCTCTTCTCCCCCTCTCCACCCCCTCCACCCCCTCCACCCCCAGGACCACCGGCGAAGAGCAAAAGGGGTAAATCCCGCTTCCGTCAACCCCTCATCCATGCGACTCGTCTACATGGCCGGGAAGGGGGGCGTCGGAAAAAGCGTCTCCTCGGCGGCGACGGGGCTATGGACCTCTCAAAACGGCAAGAAGACCCTCGCCTTCTCGATGGACCCCGCCCACTCCCTATCCGACATCCTGGAGGTGGAGATCGGCGATAGGCCAACGCCCATTGCAGAGAACCTCTACGCCGTGGAGCCGGACCTCGCCGCCGAGGCGGAGAAGTTCTACGCCGCCTACAAAAGCCTATTTCGAGCATTATTCGAGATGTTCCAGTTCGAGGTGCGCCCCCAGGACTTCGGGGCCGTCCCCGGGGTCGGGGAGCTGATCTTCATGGACCGGCTCTACGACGTCTACATGGAAGGAGATTATGACGTCGTCGTCATCGACTCCGCCCCCACCGCCCTCGTCCTCCCCCTCCTGAAGCTCCCTGAGGTGACGACCGGGGTCGTCACCCGCCTCCTCGGCATGAAATCGAGGTGGACGGGGATCTTCAACATGCTGGAGCCGGGCTTCGGCGACTCCGTCGTCAAGGAGGTCCGGCGCCTACGCACCAAGGCCGAGACGATGAGAAACGCCCTCATCGACCCCGAGATCACCACCATCTCCGTCGTCATGATCCCGGAGAAGGCGGCGGTGATGGAGAGCGAGCGGCTCATCAAGACCGTCGAGGCCCACGGGGTCACCGTCGACTCCATAATAGTCAACCACGTGATGGCCCCCTGCGACTGCGACTACTGCAGCCGGCGGGTAGCCTCGCAGAAAGGATACATCGAGGAGATCAAGACGAAGTTCGCGAATAAGCAGATCGCTCTCCTGCCGTCCTACGGCGAGGAGGTGAAGGGGCCGGGGCTCGCGCAGGTGGCGCGGGATCTGTACGAGAAGGGGGAGCTGAGGATATAGAGTTAGGGGAGTGGGGTGGGGGACCCCTCACTCTTGCGAAAGGGTGTGGGCTGAGGGGTGTCGCGGGGGTGCATGACGGTGTCATTTTATTCTTAAACCAATAGAGCTAAACGATTTTTGATGGAATCGTTAAGGTCTTTAAGGCTTTAACGCTAATTCGTTAAAAATTGTTGCTAAAGTTATAGCTATATTCTACTATGTTTACGAAAAGGCATATATATTGCTTTGGAGGAGGAGAATTGGGAGGTCGAAAGCTAAATCGGCTTGAAGGAGATGCTCTTTAATCGGGCCGTTACGATGATATCTAAGTTGGAGGTTAATATAAATGAGTATAAGATGTAAATGTAATTCAGAGGGCCGCTATTATCGTATAATATCATTTGTTAGTTTGCTCTTTCTTTTAGCATCCACGGGATTAGTTCTAAACTCATCAGCGAAAATAGAGTGCTATAATTTTGAAAACCTTACAGATATTAATGACTTCGGATACACCGACTGGAGTCAAACTTCACCTGGTTATAAAAGCTCGAATTCTATAAAATCTACGGTTATCGGACCAGGAGAAATGAGCAGCATTTCCAAAGTAGTTATCGGACCTGCAAATGTAAGTTTTAGGTGGAAGGCGCAGGAATATCACACTTGGAAAGGTAACCTACCTAGACCCACCTCCTCCGTTAGGACAAAAATCGGCGAATTTACATTTCTTGTAGATGAGGAAGAGGTGGGTCTAGGTGGTGATGCTGATGGTTTAAGCTGGCATCCAAAAGAAATTGAACTTGGTGAAGGTGAGCATAATCTTGAATGGAGGTTTAAAAAGGAATCATTTGAAGGGGGAAATATACACAAATCTACGGGAGCTGGGTGGATCGATGCTGTTTGTATAGAATATCACCGAATTATTGATATTGACCTAACATCACCGCCTGATAAGTCACTACATTATACTAATAGATCAATAGATTTCGTTTATCACTTGGAAGATAAGCAAAGAAGCTTGGTGAATTGCGTTCTATATATAAACGGAACTGAAATCGAAGATTTCAAATATTTATTTTCTAAACCTGGTGATTATTCATGGTACGTGAAATGTTGTGATAATGAAATCCAATCTCAGTGTTATAAATCTAAAGAGAGAGTTATTTCGATAAAGAGAGATGAACCGCCAAGTGCGTCACTCAAATTGGAAGGTGATATTAATGAGTTTTATATACCACAAGCGTTAAATAATGTCAGTGTTGGATTCAATTATGAGTTATTTGACGATCTTGAACTTGTAGAAAGTATGTTCCATATTACTGGCCCCAATAATGAAACGGAAACATATTCGCTCGATGAAACACAAAATTATATATCTCTTTATTTTGAGTTATTGGGTAATTATACGGCTTATATAAAATGCGTTGATAATGGGTCACAAATTGCTTATTCAGAAAACCTAGAGTTCTTTATCGGAAGAGATTTCCCACCAATAATTAAATACGTTTCGTCGATTGATAGAGAATATATTAACGCTAGTATTGAGAATTCTACTATTATATTCGAGAATAAATCTATCGAATTCTACTATGAGGTCGAAGATGATAGAGCTGTAGAAGGCTGTGAGATTTACATATATGAAAATCACAACAAAATTAACAAGCAATACAGTGTTTCTATGGATAAGTTTGCATACAATTTTTCGAATCCTGGAAACTATTCATGGTATATCGTCTGCTATGACTCAATTGATCAGAGCAATAAGTCTAGAAGCTGTAAACTGGAATTGATCCCCAGATTGATTATTAGAGATGGTGACGACATAGTAAAGGCAGTTAATATTTCTAGAGATGCATCTATTGGATATATAATAATAAAAGAAGGCAATTATGTTCTAAATACCACTTTGTTATTAGATTATCCATTAAAATTAATTGGAGCTTCTAGGGATAAGGTTGTTGTCTTCCCCAGTAGTATGAGCCAAAATAATAATCTAGGAATAAATATAACTTCTAAAGATTGCGTAATTCAGAATATATCACTGATGAATTTTTGTAATCAAATAAATGTCACAGGCAATAATACTAAAATAATATCAAATAATTTCATAAACTTTAAAAATAATGATTGTATGGCCAGTATCGGAATTTATGCAAAGGATACTTTCAATTTAGAAATAAATAATAATTTCTTCAACACAACGAGAACTGATTATAAGGGATGTGATCTAATCACGGATAACGTTGCGGATGGTTCAATTATAGCTAATTATTTTAAAGGCAACATTTCTATAGGTATTAATGCGAGTAGTAACATGTCAATTTGCTACAATGACATAGATGGTATTCCACGATATAATTTAAAAAGTATTATTTGCGAAAATAGTAGAGATCTAAGGATCCATAACCCGAATGTTGATGATGATTATAATAATTATGTTAAAAAGAATAAATGTGAAATTAGACCTGGATGTGAAATCCAAATATGAAGAAATTGTATAAAATATTATTAATATGCTTATTATTATTATTATTATTATTATCCAATTCCTGTATAGGACAAGGATTGCCCAATTTTATTGGGAAGCATTTTTCGACGAGCAAAGGAACCTCCCCTAACTGTATCGATGTATCTATGGTGATCAATGAAACTGAGGTGTTTAGAAACAACAATATAGAAATAAACTATATCATTACAAATAATGGCTCTAGAACCTTGTCATCGATTAAAATAGAATTGGAGTTTTTTAATTATATTAATATAATAGATATAAATACATCTGGTGGCGTCCGTTCACAGGTAGGCGGAAAATATCATATAAACGAAAATAACTTCAATCCGGGAGAATCAAAAAATATCTCTTTTATTGCTTCAGTAAATAGTAATGCTCCAGTGGGAGAATCTACAATCCATAAACCGAATTCATTTAAAATTACCTACCCAGATGGTAGAAACATTGGGTCACAAAAATTCTCTAAACTTGAAATAAAAAACAACCGCCCAAATATTACATCGGCATATATTGACCTCGTGCCAATCGGCGAACCCATAGAGGCCGATTCGATCAATCTAATATATAATAATAAATTATATTTAAAAAATAGATCAATTGGTTTTAATTTGATCTGTGATGGATATGACATTGAGACCCCTATAAACGAATTAAAATATGAATGGACAATTAAAAACTATACGTTACCACTAGTTGATAATCCAAACCACACGTTAGATATGGTAAATTATTTTCCACCTGCGGAATATCAAACCTATAATCTATTCAAAGTTAGAGTCATGGATGGCGATATAAATTATAGTAAAGAAGTTCATCCAAAATTTCGAGGAACAAATGGAGAGATTATTGAAATAGATTCTTTAATTATCAACGACGACGAATATTATAGAAAAAATATATCTAATTTAGTTAAAATAATTTTATTACTCGCGATTATATACATATTTGTTCGTTGGCTATTAGATAGAATATTAGTTCTTCGTCGGGTATTAAATAGAATAAGATCTACTATGAAGTATATTAAATCTACCTTTATCTCCAAATGTAATAATATAGCTGATTCAATAGAGAATACCCGAATTAGAAAATTATTAAAATTATTATTCAAATTAAAATTATTATTCAAATTAAAATTATTATTCTATCTAATATTCAATCTAATATTCAATTTGATGCCTGTCATTATTGTATATCTTTTCATTGAATTTTATAGATTTCTATATGAAAGCAAAACTTTTTATGTCCCTGATTATCCGTTAATTAGCTATTTGGGTATAACGGGTCCGATAGCCTTCCGATCTCTTCCATTCTTTCAATTCTATATTTATTTTATAGTTTTTATATTTATTATATATTTTACAGAAAGGAGCTTTGATAAATCGACAAACTTCTCTCTTTATCAATACAATTCTATTGGGATGGCTGGAATAGCTTGGTTTTCTATTACACTCCTTTCCGACCTAATTCAGTTGAATCCAGATCATCTGCATTGGTATTATAGCACAAGCGCACAAGTATTCGCTACCATTCTTGCGATTGTAGCTATGTGGGGGGCGTCCATTAACAAAGGGTTAATGGGATCTAAGACATCCGCCAATCGAGTAATACTTCAGTTCTCGTATTTATACGGCTTAATTGTTGTCATCTCATTAGTAGGTCTATCCATCGGTACATCTGCAAATTTCAACTTAGATTACGTAGATATTTCGATAGATTCAGACTCGATTAAAATTTTACTACCAATAATCATATTGCAGATATCATTATTGTTAATAACACCTGCTCTTTTATGCTTAATAGAATTAATAAAGATTATATTAAAAGATAATAATTGGGAAGTAAATAATCAAAAATAACGATTCGTAGAAATCCATCAGGATTCGAATATAAGCTAAAACGGAAGCCTGAATCGTTTACTCCTATGGCGCGAGGGAGTCGAAGGTCCACGAGACAGCGAACGCCGTCGTCACCCTCCACCGAACCCCGCCGGAAACCTTGATATACGAGTTTCCCCCTCCTGAAAGCCGTCGTGGGCGTGTAGCCTAGCCAGGACAAGGCGGCAGCCTCCTAAGCTGTAGATCAAGGGTTCGAATCCCTTCACGCCCGCCAACCACAAGCTTCCTTTTACGCCGCTCTTATCGTCCTTGTCCCTTCCCTTCCTCTTCCCTTCCTCGCCTTCTCCTCAGGGCACGATCTTCGATATGGCGACCTCGATGATATCCTCGGCCCCGGCCTTCTTGAGCCTGGGGATAAGGAGGTTAATCCCCGATCGGTCGACGACGGACTGGACGGCGTAGTACCCGGAGTTGTAGAGCTTCGAGACCGTCGGCCTCTTCATGCTGGGAAGAAGGGCGATCACCTCCTCGATCTGATCCTCGGGAACGTTCAGGGCGATCAAGACCTTCCCCCTCGCCCTCGTCACGGCGAAGAGCATCGTCTCGATCGCCTCGATCTCCTCTCTCTTCACCGGGTCGGCCCAGCTCGCCTTATTTGCGATCAGCTCCGAGGTAGACTCCAGGATTACGTCGACGATCTTCAGGCCGTTCTTGACGAGGGTCGAGCCGGTCTCCGTCAGGTCGACGACGGCGTCGGCGAGCTGCGGGACCTTCGCCTCCGTCGCCCCGTAGGAGTACTCCACCTCTACGGGGATCCCAAGGCCCGCGAAGAACTTCTTTGTGATGTGGGGGTACTCCGTCGAGATCCTGGAGCCTGGGATGACGTCCCTCGCGGAGGCGGCCTCCTGGGCCTCGGGGACGGCGACGACGACCTTCACCTTCCCCGGCCCCTGCTTGCCGTAGTCGAGCTCCGCCACGGTGACGACGTCTGCCTCCGACTCCACCACCCAGTCGGTCCCGCTGATCCCCAGGTCGAAGTATCCCTTGGCGACGTATGTGGGGATCTCCTGGGGGCGGAGGATCTTCACCTTCCCCACCCTGGGATCGTCGATCCGAGCGTTGTACTCCCTCTCCGTCCTCTTGATCTCAAGCCCTGCCTGAGCGAAGAGCTGGAGGGTCTGGTTCTGAAGGCTCCCCTTTGGAATGGCGATATCGATCATGGATCTGAACACCTTTCCCGAAAGGGTGCCTTCGGGGCTTTTATCTTTTCCCGTCTCGACCTTCGTCTGCGGCTCCATCAGAAATTTTAATATCCCCGGGGGCGATAGAAGGCCGATGAACTTTAAAGAACTCCTGGAGGGGAGAAGGTCGGTGAGGAGGTACGCCGACCGCCCCGTCGAGCGGGAGCTGGTCGCCTCCCTCATCGATGCGGCCGAGACCGCCCCCTCCGCCGGAAACCTCAGGGCGAGGGAGTACTACGTCGTCGCCCGCCCCGAGCTGAAGGCAGCCCTCGCCGCCGCCGCCTTCGGTCAGGAGCACGTGGCGGCCGCCCCCGTCGTCATCGTCGTCTGCGCGGATCCGGCCCGGTCAGGGAGGAGGTACGGCGACCGGGGAGGGCTCTACTCGATCCAGGACGCCGCCTCCGCGACGACCTGCCTCCTCCTCGCCGCCTTCGATATGGGGCTTGGGGGCTGCTGGACCGGCGCCTTCGACGAGCTGATGGTGAGGGAGATCCTGAGCCTCCCCCGCCGCCTCGTCCCCACGGCGATCGTCCCCATAGGGTGGCCCGCCGAGACGCCCCCCACCCCCCCGGGACGGGATATGACGGAGGCAGTCCACTGGATCGAGGGGTGAAGACGGACCGGGGGCTTAGAGCGGATCGAGAGGTTAAGGCGGCACTCCGGGAGATCGTCGACGCCGTCCTCGCCGGGGAGATCACGAGCGAGGCCGATCTCGATAGATGGAAAAGGAAGGCCGGCCGCAAGTTCGGCCTATCGGACCTCCCGAAGAACGCCGATATCCTCGCCGAGGCCGATGAAAGTGAGCGGCCCCGGCTGAAGCTCCTGGTGAGAAAGCCGACTCGAACCTTATCAGGGGTAGCGGTGGTGGCTGCCATGACATCTCCCGCTCCATGTCCTCACGGCATCTGCGTCCCCTGCCCCGGGGGCGTCGGCCGCCGGGACGGAAGTCCGACGCCCCAGAGCTACACCGGGCGGGAGCCGGCGGCGATGCGGGCGATCCAGCACGGCTACGACCCCTACCTCCAGGTGAGGGCCCGCCTCCGCCAGCTTGAGGAGATCGGCCACCCCGTGGACAAGGTCGACCTTATCGTCATGGGCGGGACGATAACCTCCAGGCCTCTCGGCTATCAGACCTGGTTTGTGAAGAGGTGCCTTGAGGCGATGAACGACCATCCCGGCAGGGACGGGACGGCGACATTTCCAGAGTCCAGAGGGGGTCAGAGGAGCTTTCGTGAAGTCGCGGCGGCTAACGAATCGTCCCGGGTCAGAAACGTCGGCACCACCTTCGAGACGAGGCCCGACTGGTGCGGTCCGACCTCCATACGAAATATGCTCCTTCTGGGCGGGACGAAGGTGGAGCTGGGGGTCCAGTCCACCGACGACGATCTTCTCGGGAAGATGAGGCGGGGCCATTCAGTCCGGGACGCCGTAGAGGCGAACCGGGCCCTCAGAGATGCGGGGCTGAAGGTGGGGTTTCACATGATGCCGGGGCTCCCCGGCTCCGACCTTCATCGGGACCTCGCCTCTTTCCGGGCGCTCTTCGATGGGGAGGATTGGAGGCCCGACTACCTCAAGATCTATCCCGCCCTGGTGGTGGAGGGAACCGAGCTATACGACCTCTACCTCCGGGGCGAGTACGAGCCCCTGGGGGACGATGAGGCGGCGGAGCTCTTATCCCGGATCAAGGAGATGATCCCCCCCTACGTGAGGCTCCAGCGGGTCCAGAGGGACATACCAGCCCCGGCGATAGCCGCAGGGGTCAGGAAGAGCAACCTGCGCCAGCTGGCAAAGGAGAGGCTCCTCGCGAGGGGAGGGTCCTGCCGGTGCATCAGGTGCAGGGAGGCGGGGCTTCGGGGCGTATCCGAAGAGACGGAGGTATCCGAAAAAGAGTTGGTATACCGGGCCTGCGAGGGCGAGGAGCGGTTCCTCTCTTATGAGACGGATGACGGGACCCTGGCGGCCTTTTTGAGGCTGAGGCTGAAAGAGGAGGCCCGGGTCAGGGAGCTTCACGTCTACGGCCCCATGACCCCCCTGGGAGAGAGGGGGGGATGGCAGCACCGGGGCCTGGGATCAAGCCTCCTCGCCGAGGCGGAGGAGATCTCCCTGGGGGCGGGATACGACTCGCTGATCATCACCAGCGGCATCGGGGCTCGACCCTATTACCGCCGCCACGGCTATGAGCTTCGAGAACCTTATATGGTCAAGGGGTTCGTCTGAGACGAGAGCCGGGCCGTCTCCTTCTCTTCAGACGGGAGGGCATTCAGGGACGCAGTAGATCGCGAGAAGGAGGAGCAGAGCGGCAGATGCGAGTAGAATGAGATGATACCGAAACCTTCTCCATCCGGCCTCGTCGACGAAGATATCGATGCTGGAATACGATAGGTATGCCATCATAATCACCCCGATTCTCCAGGCGTGATGCGGTGGGGAAAAATGGTTGCCGAATCATAACGGATGGCTTTCCGCCGCCCGGGCAAATCCGAATCACAATTCTCTTGTTTGAAATCAATCCTAATTAAACTTGCCGACTATTCCAAAAATAAAGGGCAAAAGCCGGGTCCTGGAGGATAGGATGGACGGCTCCATGCTGGAGAAGATGATCATCACCATCCTGCGATTTGCAGCATCTAGTACCCCTTTCCAGAGGATCTATTCTGAGGACTCCGCCCGCGGATCCGCCCCCCTGTGAGCCTTCAAGCTTTCCGATCCGACTACAAACCTTCAGACCATAATGATTAAATAGTATAAATGCGTGGTATAACGTTGCCCACCTGGGAATGCGGCCTTCGTGGATGCCAGAAGGTGGCCCCGCGGCCAAGTTCAAGGGTGCCAAAGCAGATGGTGCGGCGGCCTGGCAAAGATTGAAAGGAGTGAAGTCCTTTCCAATCCAAGATATTAAAGGGCTTGGTTAAAGCCGGTGAGCAGGTGGGCACAAGATCCTCTCCTCCGAGCTTTTTTTGATATTTTGATATTATCTGCCAGGGGCCATAGCCCCTGCAGATTTCGGTTCATGGATCCTCATCCTGTCTTCGCTATAAGGATCGTATTGTTCTGAGAGAGGAGCTCTTTTGTAATCATCCACCTGGCCGTATCTCCATCGACGAAGGGGGGTGTTGGCGATGATGATATCTGCGGGCATCTTCAGGGTGATCGTCATGACCACCTCGTTCTTCTCGGAGCTGACTATCTCTTCGGGGTTGAAGATCCGGTCTAGAGAGAGGCCGAACTCGTAGGAACCGTTCTCGACCTTCCAGGTCGCGCCCCGTATATCGGTTACCGGCACGGTCTCTCTGGCTGTCCACTCGTAGACGATGTATTCGGTATAATCCTCCTCAAAGGTGCGGCTACTGCTGTAATAGTTGGTGTTAAGCTCAGGTATCAGCTGCTCGACCTGCCATGATAGCTGGGTGAGCTGCGATCCCGCCTGGGATCTGTCGGCGACGGCGCTGAAGTTGACGAGGGCCATACCCTCCTCATCGATGACGATCTCCTGGCTGGACTGGATGCAACCGGAGAAGATGACAGCGGCGAATACGACGGCCAAGAATGGAGCCGCTCTTCTATAGTCTTTATCCATTTTTCACCCTCCTCACCAGGTTTGAGCGTCAAGGATATTAATTATTTTCTTCGCCGACCCCAAGCTGAATCCTGGAATTTTTCCCATACATCAATTCTTCCCATACATCTATTGTTATTACATATCTGACTTCCTGTGCGAAAAGATTATTTACGGGAAAATGGTATATCCCGCAAGGGTGTGAAAATCGTGACCGATTGGCCAATCATCCTGCTCATCCTGGAAGGGATACCCTTCCTCGCCTTCGTCTATTACCTGGAACACAAGAAGAAGATGTACCTTCTTGAGAGGGGCGGGGCGGATCGGATCAAAGAGGAGTCTATCGACCTGAGGCTTGAGAGGCGACTGTCCAGCGGCCTCTTCCTATCCCTTGCGGGAGCCTCCCTGATATTCTCGCCAAACCTGGCCGGGGTTGCTGGAATCGAGACCGCCCTCAACTTCGAGCTTCTGGTCATGGGGATCGTGGTCCTCTGCTCAGGCCTTGCCATGCTCCTGGGATATGGGATCATGAGAGGAAAAAAGCCGCTCTCCGCCTCTGACGGCTTCCTGGGGTTGAAGTGAACCTGATCACCATTCAAAGACCTGATCATCACTCTTGATGGTACTTGATGGTATATAGTGGAAACGTTTGATCGGCTCTCCTGGTTGCGAATTGCAGGACTGCGGCGCTGCATAGCGGTTCCGGGCGGCGCAGCCCTCACTATGGCCCCTTCTTCCCGCCCGGCGAGAACTCGTCCAGCAGGGCGGCGAAGCGGGGGTCGTCCCGGATGAACTCGAAGTCAGGGTCCCGGCGCGCCCAATCCGCGGTTCCCTGCTTTTTCTCCAGGGCGGTTCTCAATAGCGCAAGAGCGGCTTCGGGGCTCCCGCAGACCGCCTCGAAGCAGGCGCGGTTGTATTCGGTCTCCGTATCAATGAGATCGCGGGCGGTTTTGCAGGCTTCGATGCTATCGGCCTCCGGGCCGAGCTTGCGGTAGAGGCGGGCGAGGGCTATGAAAAGCGTCGCGGATTTTATCCTTTGTTTGGCCGCTTCTTCATAGGATTTTTTAGCAAGTTCATCTCTGCCTAATAAGCTAAGAGCGTCACCTTTGGCGCTCCAGGCGAGAGAATTTATCGGGTCGAGTTTAAGAGCTGTGTTGTAGCACCCCAGCGCCTTTAGGTAGTTTCCACGAGCTATAAAGGCGCCTCCTTTGCCAATCCAAGGGTCAGCGAATTCCCGATTAAGCTTTAGGGCCTCATTATAACAATCTATCGCCTCTTTGTGATTACCCAGGCCTACATGAGCGTTGCCGTTATTGACCCATGCGCCCATTGCGTTTGGATCTATTCTTGTTACCTCATTGAAGTAATAATTAGCTTCCTTATTTTTGTTTTGGTTCAGATATATATAACCTAGCCCAAAAAGTGCATCGATATCATCTTCTTTTATTTCTTTGGCTTTGATCAATACTTCTTCAGCTTCGAGAAACATTTTTTTATTAGTATAATTTATTCCTAAATTATACATGAGCTTAATGAGCAATTCATAATTAATTTCTGATTCTGCAGCTTTGATGCAATCTGTCTTAGCTTGCTTCAAATAATCATGGCTATGGGTCAGATCGTATTTATGATAAGCATCTAGAGCTTCTGAAAAATGCCTAAAACCCTGCCAAGTCTTAGCAGTGATCTTTTCGTCGGAGGTAACATCTCGGATCTTTAATTTTGTGGAAAATTCCCCGATCATTTTGTCGGAGGAGATTTCTTCTTTCTTTCCTTCAGCAGAAGCTTCTCTTGAGAGATCGTAAACGATCATGTAGGCGAGATCTCTGGTGAGGCCTGGAATGATCTCATCTCCGATGTTTTCTCTACCTTTTTTTATATTTCTAGCCTCCCAAACCTTCAAATTTTGATCCTCCAAGCACGCAATTAGGCTTGTTGAAGAGCCATATTTTTGCAGGCATCCGGAGATCACCATGCTATTCGTTCCCCAGGGCCAAAGCCTTTTGATTGAGACTAAAATCTGCCCCAAAGGAACGGAAGCAGTACCTGCTTCAAGGGTCCCTATGTTGGCAATTTCTGCGGTCACGTTTTCGCTTGAAGGTTTTACGATAGGAACATTCTTTACGTTTTCCGATACTATTGGAATGACGCCTTCGTATTCCGTCTCATGAATCCGACGGATTCTCAGCAATTCGGCGGTCAAGAGGTGAGATAAGGCTTTTCCAGTGTATTTCTCCTCCCCCGCTGGTACCTCGAAGGGCAAGATCATAATGCCCTCTTCGTCTTTTGAGAGCCAGCGGACAAACAAAACCAAAAAGGCAAGAGCGAGAGCGCTGCCGGAAATTGTTAATAGAGAGAGAATTAAGCTGCTGGATGCGCTCAGAAAATCCTGAAGAGTTTTTACTCTCTCGACGCCAATTATCCAGCCCACGACGAATAGCGCCAAGGCTGCCAAAGAAACGGTCGCCACGATCGCCTGGATCGCTGCCAGGGATATCGACAGATCGGAAATTCTCTTCTCTTGCATCTCGGCTATTCCTCAGCGCAAAGGCGCTAATAGATCTATTGCGTTCAAACCTTATCTATTTTTTGCCAATATAATAGAGAGACGAGGCACCTATAGCTCTCAAGTTCATAAAGAGGAGGATTCCGATCAACCGCAGGACTTCGAAACTAAACCATTGCCCTCCCTTCCCCCCTCCAGCACCTCCCTCACCCTCCCCCGAAACTCCGCGACGCCCCCCGCATTCTCGATCCGCAGATCCGCCGCCCGGATCGCCTCCCCCATCCCCCAGGAGAGCTCCCGGGCGTCCCGGTCGGCCACCGCCTTTGCGAGGTCGCGGTCGTTTGCGTCGTCGGACCTGCCCCGGGAGGCTATACGGGCGAGGCGGATCTCGTCGGGGACGAATACCTCGATGAGCTGAAAGCCGTTCGAGCTTCTCCTGAAGAGGTCCACCTCGAATTTGCTCCTGATCCCCTCGACGACGACCATGGGGGCCGCCATTTCGCGGATCTTCTCAAGGCACCGGGCGGCGATGGCAGCGGGGCCCTCTTTCTCCCGGAGGTCGTTACCCACCGCCCCGAGGTTCCTGTCGGTGGGTTCGAGGTTCCGCCGCGCCGCCTCCTCCCGGATGACGTCCCCCATGACGACGACGGGTATCTTCAAATCACGCGCCACGTCTGCGGCCGCCGACTTGCCCGAGCCGGGCATCCCCACAAAGCCTATGATCTTCATGCTCGCCGTTCACCTTCTCGATCGTCAGGGGTCATATTCAGCGGATCTCTCAACTTTAATCTTTCTGGATCAGATGGGGGGCTGGACCGGTGGTGGAGCTTCCGGAGCTGGCATATCTGGGAGAGCTCCGTCTGATAGGGCCGGGACCGCGAAGATAGGGGGCCCTTCTTTATGGTGACGTCCAGGCTGAACCTCTCCTTCAGCGTCGAGGAGATATATGTGAGGAGTTTTATAGGAACGGGGTCGAAGGGCTCCTTTCCTTCGCTGGGGAGCCCCTGCTGGAGGGTGTACGACCCGATCCCAACCTCCCTTAAGAGCGATCCGATCTCCAATAGGCCGTCGAAGGACGGCATATTGGGAAAGACCGTCGTCCTCACCTCCAGGGGGACTTCTGCCTCCAGGCAGAGGCGGAGGCTCTCGGCGACCCGGGGCGCTACGCCCTTTCGGCCGGTCGCCCTCTCGTATTCGGGGTCTTGCAGCGCCTCCTTGACGTCGAGGAAGACGATATCGATCAATCCGTCGTCTATGAGAGAAGCGAGCCGATCAGGATAGTAGCCGGAGGTCTCCACCCCGACGAGAAGGCCCATCTCTTTCGCGTGACCGGCCAGAACCCTGCAGGCGGCGAGCTGTACCAGCGGCTCGCCCCCCGAGAGGATCAGAGCGCTGATGAAGGGGCCGGCCTCGTCGATCTTCTTTTTTATTTTATTTATATCTTCCAGCGTCTCTCCGGACTGGAGATGGGCGTTGTGGCAGTGGGGGCAGCGCAGGGGGCAGCCCCTCATGAAGATTACGGCGGCCGCCACCCCCGTCCAGTCCAGGGTTGAAAGGGGGACGATCCCTCCGAAATTTACCTTCATCTATAATCCCGGTCGTCTTCAGGGACGATCTTCCCGCAGATCTGAGGTCTCGCCTCGAAGGCGGTTATGACAGTTCCCCCCTATCGCCGCCCCGGAGCTGCGAGAAGACCTTCTCGGCGATCCTGGGGCCGAGGATCCCGGCTATATCGGCCTCTTCCGCCCCCCTCAGCCTCTCGAGGCTGGTGTAGCCGGCCCGATGGAGCTTTCTCGCCCTCACCCTCCCGACACCCTTCAGGTCCAGGAGGCCCAGGAGGTCGGGGCCGGCGCCGTAGTGGACCCTCTTCTCCAGCTGGTATATCCTGAAGGTCGCCCCCAGGTCGAGGTGCTCAGATAGCCGGCCCGCCGAATGGATCAACCACTCGGCGGTCTCCGCCACCCTCCTGATATCCCCGGGCCCCACCCTAAACCTGTCGGCGATATTCTCTTCCTCCTCTTCTGATATCCATTCCAGAAGGAGGGCTGCGGTCTTCGCCTCCCTCATCATCCAGTCGAAGTTCTCCTCGAAACATAGCTCGCCGTAGTGCTGGTGGATGAACTCCTCGACCCAGCCATCGGAGGCCTGAAGGTAGAGGGTGTCCATATCGGGGGTCATGGTGATGAGATGGAGGATCGTCAGGTCCGTTATCTTCTCTTTCGCCCGGAGGTTATCGACGACGATCCTGGCGGTGAGAGGGTCGATGTAGAGCCTCGATACCAGCTCCCCCAGGGGCGTAGGCCGGAGGTCCTCTCCCATCATGCCGCTCTCGATTAGAAATTCGAGGACCTTCTCGATGGTGGCGTCCAGGTGCCATGCGTCCTGCTGGCAGGCGTAGAAGGTGGAGGCGATGAAGCTCTTCAGGTCGTCGGCGTTCTCTGCAAAGCCCGTCGCCATGGTGGAGAGGAGGTGAGTTCTCAGGGCCGGCTCCATGGCGAGCTTCGAGAATATCTCCTCCGGCTCGCCCTGGACGTAATGCTCCAGGAGGTCCCTCGTCTCCGCCTCGCTCTTCGCCATCAGGAACGCCTCTCCCCGGGGGTCGAGGCCGGGCCTGCCGGCGCGGCCGGCCATCTGCCGGTACTCCATGACGGGTATCGACACCATCCCCCTCGCCCCCTGGTACCTCTTGTAGCTTCTTATGAGGACCCTCCTCGCCGGGAGATTCAGCCCCGCGGCAAGAGTCGGCGTCGATGCTATGACCTTGATCTCCCCGGACCGAAAACCCCTCTCGACGATCGCCCTCTGCTCGGAGAGGAGGCCTGCGTGGTGGAAGGCGACCCCGCCCCGAAGAGCCTCGGCGAGCTTCTTCGCCGTCTCGCTCTCCCCCGTAGCCAGTATCTTCTCAGATAGCCTGGATAGGATCTGGACCGTCTCCGGCCGGGAGACGACCTTAGCAAGCTTAGATGCCGTCGCCTCGGCGTTCCGCCGACTGCTCTCGAAGATCAGGATCTGGCCTTTCTGGTTCATGGTGTCGAGGACGAGGTCGACGAGGTCGTCCCGGTGCGATGGGATGGAGACGGTCTCACCGGGGAAATGGAGGACGCCGTCGCAGATCACCCCCTCCTTCAGCTCCACCGGCCTCCACCGGCTCTCGACTAGATCGGCGTTGAGCCAGGAGGCCACCTCCCGGGCGTTGGCCACCGTCGCGGATAGGCCGAGGACCTGGATCTTCGGGTTGAGCCTCAAAAGCTTCGTCATCGTCATCTCCAGGGTCGGCCCCCGGTCGGGGGAGTCGAGGAGGTGGATCTCGTCCACGACCAAAACCGAGAGGTCCCGGATCCAGTGGGCGCCGTTCCTGATGAGGGAGTCGGCTTTCTCCGAGGTGGCGACGACGATCTGATTTCTTCCCAGGTACTCATCCCGCCGCTCCATATCGCCGCTGGAGAGGCCAACGCTGACGCCCAGATCGGAGAATCGCGAGAAAGCGGCCTGCTTCTCCGAGGCGAGAGCCCGCAACGGCACGATGTAGAGGGACCTGCCCCCCGAGAGGGCGGCCTTCAGCATGGCCAGCTCCGCCAGCATCGTCTTTCCTGCAGCGGTGGGGACCGAGACCAGGAGGCTCTTTCCCTCTAATAGCCCCCTCTCTATAGCCTCGGCCTGGGGTGGATAAAGCTCTCTTATCCCCTCTTTCTTATAAAGTTCCAGAACCTCCCCGGGGAGCCAGGGGGCCAGGTCTTCGATCTCGAGCATCGACTCCTCTACTCTTATATACAACGTGAAAGTTACTATCTCGCCAAGAGACGCCGCCCCGGAATTTTCATCAATTCCGGCGGGTGGCGACGCCGTGGATGCATACCGCTGATGGAGATAATATTCCATGTACTCTGATCGGATAAAATCCCTCCCACCATACCCCTTCGCCGCCATCGACAGGGCGAAGCTTGCGGCTCGGAAGAAAGGTGTGGACGTCATCGACCTGGGGGTAGGAGACCCGGACCTTCCCACCCCGCAAATTATTATTGAAGCCCTCTGCAACGCTGCAAAGGACCCCGAGAACCACCAGTACCCCTCCTACGAGGGGAAGATCGAGTTTAGGACCGCCGTCGCCGAATGGTACAATGAGACCTTCGGCGTAGACCTCGACCCCGAGTCGGAGGTTCTGGCCCTCATCGGCTCCAAAGAAGGGATCGCCCACGCCCCCATGGCGTTCCTGAACCCCGGAAACTTCGCCCTCGTCCCCGACCCCGCCTACCCCGTCTACAAGACCGCCGTAGAGTTTGCCGGGGGGGTCCCCGCCATCCTCCCCCTGAAGAGGGAGAACGGGTTTCTTCCGGACCTGGACGCCATAACCTCCGACGTCGCCCGGAAGGCGAGGCTTATCTTCCTCAACTATCCGAATAACCCCACGGGAGCCTGCGCTGACATCAAATTCTTTAAGAAGCTGGTAGACTTCGCAACGGATAACAACATCATCGTCCTCCACGACAACCCCTACTCCGAGGTCTACTTCGGCGCGGGGAGACCGCCATCGATCCTGGAGGTGGATGGGGCGCGGGAGGTGGCCGTCGAGTTCCACTCCCTATCCAAGACCTGCAACATGACCGGCTGGAGGGCGGGATTCGTCGTCGGAAACGAAGATATCGTCCGGGGGATAGGAAACGTCAAGAGCAACATAGACTCCGGCAACTTCGGCGCCGTCCAGGACGCCGGGATCGTCGCCCTCAGAAAATCGAAAGAGATCGCTCCCGAGATGCGGGAGACCTACAGGGAGAGGGTGGAGCTCCTCTATGAAGGGCTCTTTAAGATCGGCCTTGAGGTGGAGAGGCCCGAGGCTACCTTCTACCTCTGGGCCTGGACCGGCGGAAAATCGAAGGATTATACGAGAAAGCTGATAGACAAGCTCGGGATCGTGGCGACCCCAGGCGTCGGCTTCGGCGACTACGGCGAGGGGTACGTTCGGTTCTCCGTCACCCAGCCTACGGAGAGGATCGCCGAGGCGGTGGAGAGGATGGAGAAGATGATGGCCGAGGAGAGGTCCCTCTGACGGGAGAAGGAGGATATGGATTTGCTCGATGATTATTCGGCCCAGAAGATCGAATCGAAGTGGCAGCGGAGATGGTCGCAGGAGGGCGTCTTCTCGGCGGAGCCGAAAGATGAGATGAAGTTCTTTATAACGATACCCTACCCTTATCTCAACGGAAACCTCCACGCCGGCCACACGCGAACCTTCACCATCGGCGACGTCGTCGCCCGATTTCGGCGGATGAAGGGCGAGAACGTCCTCTTCCCCATGGGGTTTCACGTCACCGGGACGCCCATCGTCGGCCTCTCAGAGCTTGTAAAGAATCGTGATCCAGAGATCGAGAAGGTCTATACGGAGCACCACGACATACCGCCGGAGGTCTTCGCCACCCTGACGGCCCCCCAGGCGATCGTCGATTACTTCCGGAAGGAGTCGAGGTCGGCGATGGAGTCCATCGGCTACTCCATCGACTGGAGGCGGGAGTTCACGACGACGGACCCCGCCTACAAGAAATTCATAGAGTGGCAGTACTACATCCTCCGGGATCTCGGGTACGTCTCCAAGGGGAGCCACCCCGTCCGGTGGTGTCCCAACGACGAGAACCCCGTCGAGGACCACGACATCCTCAAAGGGGAGGAGGCGACGATCATCGACTTCGCTCTCATCAAGTTCAGGCTCGGCGACAGAATCCTCCCCTGCGCCACCCTCAGGCCTGAGACGGTATTCGGGGTGACAAACCTCTGGGTCAACCCCGATGTCGTCCACGCCGTCGCTCGGATCGGCGACGAGACCTGGATCGTCAGCCAGGAGGCGTACGAGAAGCTGATCCATACCGATAGATCTGTGGAGAGGATCGGGGAGGTGAGGGGAAGCGACCTCATCGGCAAACGGGTACAAAACCCCCTGACAAAAGACGGTATCCTCGTCCTTCCGGCCTCCTTCGTCGACCCCGACAACGGGAGCGGTATCGTCATGTCCGTTCCCGCCCATGCCCCCTTCGACTACCTGGCGCTGAAAGACCTATACGATCGAGACCTCAGCGGCTACGGGATCACCGAAGACCTCCGCAAAATCGAGTTCATATCCCTCATCGAGGTCCCCGACTACGGCGAGTTTCCGGCCGTCGAGGTCTCCGAGGAGCTGGGCGTCGTCGACCAGAACGATCCCCGGGCCGAGGAGGCGACAAAGCTCGTCTACCGGCGGGAGTTTCATAACGGCGTCCTGAAGGAGAGGACCGGCAAGTACGCCGGGGTCGCCGTCTCCAAGATCAAAGACCGGCTCCTGGCAGACCTGATCGATGGAAACGTCGCCGAGGTCTTCTACGAGTTCAGCGAGACCCCCGTCATCTGTCGATGCGGGACCCGGTGCGTCGTAAAGATGGTGAGAGATCAGTGGTTCCTCAACTACTCCGACCCCGATTGGAAGGGAAGGGTCCTCGACTGCCTGGGAGGGATGAGGCTCATCCCCGAGGAGATCAGGACGGAGTTTGAGAATAAGATAGACTGGCTGAAGGACAAGGCCTGCGCCAGAAGGAAGGGCCTGGGGACGAACCTGCCCTGGGACAAGGAGTGGCTGATCGAATCTTTGGGCGACTCCACCATCTACATGTCCTACTACATCCTGGCGAAGTACGTCAACGCCGGCCTTGCGATCGATCGCCTCGTCCCAGAGTTCTTCGACTATATATTCCTCGGGAACGGAGACGCCGCCAGGGTCGCCGACCTCACCGGGATACCCGTCGAGACGGTCCGGGATATCCGGGCGGACTTCGAGTACTGGTACCCCGTCGACCTGCGCTCCTCCGGAAAAGACCTCGTCGCAAACCACCTCCTCTTCTTCCTCTACCACCACGTCGCCATATACCCCCCCTCCCTCTGGCCGAGGGCGATGGCGGTCAACGGCTTCGTCTCCCTGGAGGGGAAGAAGATGTCCAAGTCCAAGGGGCCGCTTCTCACCCTCCGGCGGGCCGTCGAGGCCAACGGCGCGGACGTGACGAGGCTCTACATCCTCTCGAACGCCGAGCACACCCAGGACGCCGACTGGCGAAACGACGGCGTCGAGGCGACGAGGCAGCAGGTGCTCCGGTTCTACAACCTGGCGAGGGAGATCGTCAGCGATCCGGAGATCGACCAGGCGGCAAATCCGGAGCTGATCGACCGGTGGATGGAGAGCATGCTCACAAGAAGGATACTCGAGACGACGGAGGCGCTGGAGTCGGTCCAGACCCGGCGGGCGGTCCAGAGCGCCTTCTACCACATGATCAACGACCTGCGGTGGTACCAGAGGCGGGGCGGCAAAAACCGGCTGCGGTCCGTCCTCGACGTCTGGGTGAGGCTGATGGCGCCGTTCATCCCCCACGTCTGCGAGGAGATCTGGGAGGAGATGACCGCAGCCGGCCCAAGAGAAGCCGCCGGAAGGGAGGGGTACATCTCCCTTGCAACGTGGCCTGTCGCCGACCCCGGCAGAATCGACCCCGGTGCGGAGATGGCCGAGGACCTCCTGGAGAGGACCCTCTCCGACGTCGAGGAGATCCTCCGGGTTACGAGCAAAAAGCCCGAGAGGGTCACCCTCTTCACCACCCCATCGTGGAAGAGGGCGGTCTTGAAGGCGGCCCTGGAGCAGAAGGAGGCGGGTAGCCTTGACGTCGGCTCCATCATGAAGGCGGCGATGGCCCTTCCCGAGGTGGCACCCTTCAAGAAGGAGGCGCCCAAGTACGCCCAGAGGCTGATGAAGGGGGCCCACGCCCTCAATTCCGACCCCCTCCAGATAGACGAGTTTGCGACCCTCTCCCAGGAGCGGAAGTACCTGGAGCGGGCCTTCGGCTGCCCCGTCAATGTCCTCTCGGCGGACGAGCCCGGCGACGACCCGATGAAAAAGAGCAGGAACGCGGAACCGGGGCGGCCCGCGATCTTCATCGAGTGAAGTCGGAAGAGAGGCTCCGGGCCGGCTGGGAATCCGGAGCCCAAGGGAATTTTTATAGGATATTCTGCAGTCTGCGGGGGGGGAGTACCTTTGACTATGCGGCGGAACGAATTTCTGATCTCCTGGAGGTTATGCCATGAAAGGCGGTAGAAGAGTTCTCATCGTCGTGGATGTACAGAACGACTTCTGTCCGGGTGGAGCCCTCCAGATCAAAGATGGCGACTCGATAATCCCTCTCATAAACAGGATTATGGACAGATTCGATCTCG
Organism: Methanothrix harundinacea; assembly: GCA_002506535.1. Lineage (GTDB taxonomy): Archaea > Halobacteriota > Methanosarcinia > Methanotrichales > Methanotrichaceae > Methanocrinis > Methanocrinis harundinacea_B. The sequence goes on along the minus strand of DAXT01000017.1, from coordinate 12,338 downwards.
TGGTCGCCACTCAGGACTGGCATCCTCAAAATCAGGTATCCTTTGCTTCAAACAATCCAGGGAAAAATATATACGATCAGATCAATATTAGCGGAATTGCTCAGACCCTCTGGCCCGATCATTGCATACAGGGGACAAAGGGAGCTGAATTTCATGACGACCTAGATTTAAGTAAGTTCTGTCTGATATTGAGAAAAGGGATGAATCCCCTGGTCGATTCATATTCTGCATTCATTGAAAACGACAGAAATACTGAAACCGGCCTTGCTGGGTACCTGAAGGCCCTGAAGGTACGAGAGATATTCATATGCGGGCTCGCCACAGATTACTGCGTTAATTATTCAGCCATGGATTCTCTTCGATATGGATTCAAATGCAATGTGATAATCGACGCCACGCGGGGGGTGGATCTGCCGGAGGGAAGCATCGGTGCCGTCGTTTCAGAGATGAGAAATAAAGGAATATCGGTGATAAGCTCTGATGAGCTATTATAATAAATTGAGGAGTTGACCCCCCACCCCCCCCCTGCCATGATTCAAACTGCCCTCGACGAATGGATCCTAAATGAGGCGATCCCGTTCTCCCTCGATCCGTCCAGCCTCAACGACGCCATCGACCGGGTCGTCGCCAGCCTCGACCCATAGGTGGAACTCCTCGGCTTCGGCGAGCCAGAATTCGGGGCCCAGGAGGCGATCCTCGCCGCTTCGGCGGGGCCGGGTCTCTTCATCCCCACCTCCGGTGAGGAGTTTTCATCTTCGCAGATCGAGGCCCTCCCGATCCGGTCGGGTAGCGCGAAGAACCATACCTACTTTCCGCTGACACCACAAAGCCTCACCGACTTCGACGCGCTGGCTTTTCTGGACGCGGTGACGTACAGCCGGGGCGGGCCGGCGCTGCCGTAGGAGAAGTGCTCCGAGAGAGGGTCGGTATTTCGAGGTTTGAGGATGCCTGGACAAGGCTTCTGGCGCTGAAGGTCGGTGGGAGGCGAAGTTTTAACATAATTATACTTCAGAACTCTTCGCCATGAACCTCAAACAGATCGGCGTGATCCACTCCCCCTTCAAGACCAGGGCCGAGGCCCCCTTCCAGGGTAGGCATTCGGAGGAGGTCTCACGAGGTGGAGGTCTTCGAGGAGTTCCTGCCGGGGCTCTCGGACGTGGAGGGGTGCACCCACCTCTTCCTCCCTCCGCTGGCTCGACCGGGCCGATAGATCCATGCTCAAGGCCTTCCCCCCCTACGACGGCAAAGAGCACGGCGTCTTAGCCACCCGGTCGCCGAACCGGCCAAACCCCATCGGCGTGGGGATCGTCGGGCTCCTCGACGTCTCCGGCAGGCGGCTGCGGGTCCGGGGGCTCGACGCCCTGGAGGGGACGGCGCTCCTGGACATCAAGCCATACTTCTCGGAGGTCGACAGCATCCCCAACGCCACCGTCGGCTGGAGGAGGTGAAGGGCTCGGCGGTCTGCCCTCGATGGTCGTGGGTGCAGGCCGCTTAAAAAATCTCTAACTTGTAGTTATTCCGACAGAATTAGATTAATACAGTGCATGAAGTTGATATTAGAGTATTGTTTTAATGGCGTGTTGAATGGCTTGCTATGTAGTCCGAAACATCTCGGCTTCTTGGCTATATGTATTTATTAGTATCGAAATGCTTTAATACTTTATGTCCCCTATTATACATTGGTGGTATTTATTAGGGCAAGAACTGTACTCCCTCTATTAGCAATCGGATTGCTCTGCGCTGTTGCAGCCGCGGAGTCTCCGGGACGCGAACAGACCTCTGGACGTGGCGATCCGGGTCATTCAATGAAATCTCCGCATTGGACCCATCCCCTGGACGATTGGCTCTCTCCCTCTGATCCATATTTCAGCAGCTCTTATTTCCCCTACGGTTATTACCTCCCAAGCAGTCACTACCGCACTTATTACGTCCCAAGCAGCTACTATCATGCCTACCGCTATTATTACCCATTCAGTTACTACTACCCATTCCACATGCACCCCCCCAGTAGCCGTCCAGGATACAGGCATTCATTTGCTATCGGCTGAGAATTCTTGGCTGCCACCTCATCAAAAAATCGTCTAAATCGTCTATATAGGAAGCATTATATCTATGCTCGAAGCTCGCAGAGCCGGTAGTCATACAAATATTTACACTGAATGATAGGTGGCTGGACGAGGAGTATGTATGTCACGAAATGCTCGTCTGGAGATTGCGACTATCAGATGGAGTCTCGAAAGGCCAGCATATCCAAGAAGCCATTTCAGTTAAGCGGGTTTACGAGTTCGCCCTGGACCACATCCAGGAGGTCGCTTTTCAGCCCGAAGTTGGAAACGTCAGAGGTCGGCTTCGATAGCGCCAGCCCAGCTAAGGAATGCGAGTTGATAGGCCACGGCTGGTCGTTTTTGAAGCTGCTGACTTACCTATGTCACAGAATTTCAATCATTTAAGGGAGCACTACCCTTTTTTCCCTCCAGATACAAACCCCTTCGCCATGAACCTCAAGCCGATAGGCATAATTCACTCCCCCTTCAAGACCAGGGCCGAGGCCCCCTTCCAGGGTAGGCATTCGGAGGAGGTATGCGAGGTGGAGGTCTTCGAGGAGTTCCTGCCAGGGCTCTCGGACGTGGAGGGGTGCACCCACCTCTTCCTCCTCTACTGGCTCGACCGGGCTGATCGATCCATGCTCAAGGCCTTCCCCCCCTACGACGGCAAAGAGCACGGCGTCTTCGCGACGAGGTCGCCGAACCGGCCAAACCCCATCGGCCTAGGGATCGTCGAGCTTCTCGGGGTCTCCGGCGGGAGGCTTCGGGTCCGGGGGCTCGACGCCCTGGATGGGACGCCGCTGCTGGATATCAAGCCATACTTCTCAGAGGTCGACAGCATCCCCGACGCCACCGTCGGCTGGAGGAAGTGATGGGGAGGGGCGGGCGAGGGGGGAGCGGGGGAGTCGAGCGCACTGTGGCGATGGTTTAAGGGCACCGCCTCCTCGAACTGACCCAGTCCCCCGATAGGCTACCTCCGGGAGATGGGGCAGGTGTAGAAGGCGCCGTCGTCCCCCAGGATCATCGACATCAGCCTCGCCCTCTCAAAGTCCATCCCGCCCCCCAGGGCCGAAGAAGTCGTCGTTTCCCACCAGGCAGACGACCCACCCTATGACCAGGGAGAAACTCTCCCGGAGGATCTCCTCGACGAGGACGCACTCCATCCAGGCGACGCAACCTGCGATCCCCGGGGGCGCAACCTTCACGGAGGGGCGGGGGGCGAGGCTCGCCGCCGCGCCGGTGAATCTTCGTCCTCACGACCTGATCATCGTCAGCATCATCTTGAAGGGCCCGACGGCCGCGACGGAGTGGGGGGCGCCAGCGGGCATTATCACCATATCGCCTGCCGAAAGGGTCATCGCCTCCCCGGAGATGGTGATCTCTGCCTCCCCGTCGATGACGTTCACCACGGCGTCGAAGGGGGCGGTGTGCTCGCTAAGCCCCTGCCCCCCGTCGAAGGCGAAGAGGGTCACCGTACCTGCCTTCTTGTCGACGAGGGTCCTGCTGACTACCGCCCCCGTCTGATAGTCCACAAGCTCTGCGAGCTTGAGGGGCCGGCCGGCGAGGTCGGCGGCCGCTGTCGTCTTCGTCTCTTCATCCTGGGCCACGATTCGATCCCTCTTCCCTCTCTTTCTCCTTGGGCTGCAAAGCCGGACCTCAATCCCGGACCTTCCGGGCCTCGAGCTTCTCGCCGTGCTTCAGCCTAAGCATGATCTGCTTTGCGAGGTCTGAGGACTTCACCATCCTGATGTCGCCCCGGCGGCCTACGGTGGCGGTGAATACCGGCTCTTTTCCCACGAAGATCTCGACCCTCTCGCCGGGCTTTCCGCCGACCCATATCGCCAGGTATCGGCCGGTGTCCTCGATGTGGGGCGCCAGAGGCTCCTCTTTCTCGTTGAAGGTCTGGACGTCTATGTGAATACCCAGGGTCTTCTCGATCTGCTCGATCCTCTTTCCCGACTTTCCTATGATCTTCGCCGCCTCGTTCTCCTGGACCTTCACCACCGCCGAGGAGTCGCTGATCATCTCCACCTCGAAGGGGCCCTTGAGGTGGGTCGCCATCTCCTTCTCGACCTGGAGGGAGGCGAGGTCCCAGGACGCGGGCTTCTTCACCTCCGGAGAGATGGGCATGATGACGATCTCTTCGCCGTAGGTGTAGAGCTCGTACTCGGCCTTTCCGGTCTCGAAGTCCTTGACGACGATGACGGGCCTAGCCAGGTCCGCCTCCATCATCCCCGAAGGGACCTTCACCATGAACTCTACGTCCATCACCTTCGTCACCTCCCCCTTCTCGATGAAGACGATGGTGTCGATCACCTGGGGAATCATCCCCAGGTCTACCCTTCCGATGAGCCTCTGGAGGGCGTCGATCGGTTTATTGGCGTGGACTACCCCGATCATCCCGACCCCGGCCATCCTCAGATCTGCGAAGACCTGGAAGTCGCTCGTCTTCCTCACCTCATCGTAGATGGTGTAGTCCGGCCTTACCAGAAGGAGGAGGTCGGCAGAGGCCTCCATCGACCCCTCCAGGGGGCCGTACTGGGTGATCTCCGGCGGGACCTGGAGGTCTCTTGGGGCTTCCAGGGTCTTGACGATGTAGTCGCTCTTCTGGAGGTACATGGCGACCCCCGCGGCGAAGGTGGACTTCCCGGAGCCCGGGGGGCCTGCGATCATTATGCCCCGGTGGGCCTCCTTGAGCCTCGTCTTCAGCTCGTCGCTGTGCCTGTAGTCCTCCAGATCGACTTTGGCGACGGGCCTCACCGCCGTTATCTCCAGGCCGTCGGAGAAGGGAGGCTTCGCGATGGCGATCCTCATGGGGCCGAGCTGGACGACGGCGGCTCCTATCTTCTCCATCTCGATGTTGGCTTTGGGGTCGGACTTGACCCTCTCGTAGATCTCCCTGGACATATCCCGCAGGTCCCGCTCGCTGAGGTTTCGGTTGCCTATCTTGACGAGGCTGAACTCTCCTACCATCCCCCTCTTTGCCATGGGAACGGCGCCCTCTTTGAGGTGGACGGAGAGGGTATCGGGGGTGAAGTACTTATCCAGGGTTATCGGCTTGATCTCGCCCCGCTGGGGTCGGACGTACTCAACGTTGATCCCCATCGCCTCGGCGACCCTCGACTGTATCGAGTCGCTGGTGATGAAGAAGGCCCCGATGTCCAGAGCGACGTCCCTTATCATGGCGTCGATCTCCCCCCCTCCCGCCAGCTTGATCTGGTCCAAGTCCGGCCTCACGCCGACGTACTCCAGCTCGATCTTCCCCGACTTTGCCAGCTCCGAGAGGCGTTTCAGCTCTTCGAGCCCTTTGATGCCGATCTCGCGGCCGTGGTTCGCCTGGGCCTCCAGCTCCGCCACCACCGCTTCCGGTACTACAATTCGTTTGCCGAGAAACTCGCCGGATGCCACCTTGGCAGATACTCTGCCGTCGATGACCACGCTCGTATCAGGCACTATGCAATCGACCATTGTAATGAACATCCTTCAATTAGTTATTTAGTACTTGTGATCGAGAGACGAGATCAGAGGAAGACTATCTCCATCTCCCTCTTTTTGGCTATCGCCATCAGAACCTCGTCTATCTCCATCTGTCTTCGCACCTGGCGGGCGGCCGTCACCACCATGACGGGCCGTCCATAGGTCTGGACCGCCTTTATCTTGGCGGAGTCCTTCCCGAATCCAGGGTCGATCCTCATCAGAATGCAGACCTTGATCCCGCCCCCCACGAAACCGGCGTCGTCCTGATGGCCAAACTCGATGCAGACTCTGCCCCTCTCCAGCACCGTCCTGTATTCCAGATGGTAGCTGGCAAAGGCGTTTCTATCATAGAGCTTCTTGCCGGAGAAGGCCGGGCGCAGGTCCTCTTCGACGACGGATCCGGCCAGCTCCAAGAGCCGCCTCTGGGCCTCTCTGGAGTGCTCGGCGCACTTGGCTATGGTGAAGAGGTTGAGGTGGTGTAGAGGCTGCTCTTTGGCGTGGCAGTACTCCCGCAACTCCACTACGGTGTACTCCCCCTCGCCCGGAAAGAAGGACGGAGAGAAATGGTCGCAGATCGCGCATTTGATCTTGATCAGCGTCTCCTTGTTGAGGAAGGGGGCCATCCCCTCTACAAATCCCAGTATCTCTCCCATATGGTGGCTGACGCCTCCGGTGAGGCTCTGCTCGGCCGCCTTGACAGCAAAGAGGAGCTCTTCCTGGTCTTCGTCCTCACCCCTCCCGTTCTTCTCATCTCCACCATCCTTCATGGGAAACTCTTACAATCAGGCGCGCGTCGGCTATAAAAATGTGGTGATGCGCCGCCGGCGACTCTATCTCCGAAAAGGCTATATCCTGTCGCCGCCTCACGACGACGAGGAGGTCAGCCGGTTGAAGGAGATTCGATTTCACGGCCGGGGTGGCCAGGGAGCTGTCACCGCCGCAGAGTTGATCGCGATCGCGGCGTTTGAAGATAAAAAGTACTCCCAGGCTTTCCCCGCCTTTGGTGTGGAGCGGCGAGGGGCTCCAGTCATGGCTTTTGCCCGGATAGCAAGCGAGCCGATCCGGATACGAAGCCAGGTATATGAGCCCGATTACGTCATAGTTCAGGACGTCACCCTTCTGGAGGTCGTCGACGTGGCCAGCGGCCTGAAGGCGGAGGGGATGATAATTATCAACACCGACAGGGATGCGAAAAACCTCAAGCTGAAGACTAAGGCGGAGGTCGTAATCATCGACGCCACCAGGATAGCCCTGGAGAAGCTGGGACGGCCCATCGTCAACACCACGATGCTCGGCGCCTTCTGCGGCGCCACCGGGGAGATCAGCCTCGATAGCATGAACAAGGCGATCTTGAGCAGGTTCAGCGGAGCCCTGGGGGAGAAGAACCTCGCCGCCATAAAGACCGCTTACGAGGGGGTTAGCTCTTGACCAGATGCCAAGTCAGAATGGTGGTGGAGCCGGGGAGCACCGAAATAACAAAAACCGGCGCCTGGAGGACTTTCGTCCCGATCTTCGATCACGACAAGTGCATCAAGTGCAGCCTCTGCGAGATCTACTGTCCCGAGAGCTGCATCCACCAGATAGAGGGCAACTTCGTCCCGGATCTGGACTACTGCAAGGGGTGCAGCCTCTGCGCCCACGAGTGCCCCCGGGGAGCGATCACCATGATCCTGGAGGAGAAGTAGATGATGAAAGTGGTAGAAGGATCCTACGGGATTGCCGACGCCGTCAGGTGCTGCTCTCCCGACGTCATATCGGTCTATCCCATCACCCCTCAGACCCACATAGTGGAGCACCTCTCAGAGTTCGTCGCCAACGGAAAGCTCGACTGCGAGTACATCAACGTCGAATCGGAGTTCTCCTCCCTCTCGTCTCTAATCGGGGCGTCCGCCGCTGGTGCCCGGACCTACACCTCCACTACGAGCCAGGGGCTTGCCCTGATGTTCGAGGTACTCTTTAACGTCTCGGGGATGAGGCTGCCCATCGTCATGACGACGGTGAATAGAGCGTTAAGCGCACCCCTATCCATCTGGAACGACCAGCAGGACGCCATGGCGGCCCGGGAGGCGGGCTGGATTCAGATATACGCCGAGAACGTCCAGGAGGCGATGGACCTCACCCCCCAGCTCTTCAAAATCTCGGAGGACCCCGAGATCCTCACCCCCTCCATGGTCTGCATGGACGGGTTCATCCTCACCCACGTCTACGAGCCGGTGGAGTTCCTCGATATCGAGAAGGTCAGAGAGTTCCTCCCGCCTTACCGGCCGGAGTACGTCCTGGACCCGAAAGACCCCAAGACCTTCGGGGCCTTCGCCGACCCGAGCTGGTTCACCGAGTTCAGGTACCTCCAGTACCAGGCGATGGAGAGGGCGAAAAAGAAGATCGAGAAGGTATCTAAGGAGTTTGAGGAGATCTTCGGCCGGGGCTACGGCGGCCTCATCGATACATACTCCATGGACGACGCCGAGGTCGCCCTGGTCACCATGGGGTCCGTCGTCGGAACCGCCAAAGAGGCGGTCGACGAGCTCCGGTCCGAAGGGGTCAAAGTCGGCCTCGTCAAGATCAGAAGCTACAGGCCCTTCCCCGAGGAGGAGCTCAAGATAGCCCTGAAAGATGCTAGGGTCATCGCAACGATCGAGAAGGACGTATCCATCGGCTACGAGAGCGCCCTCCTCACCGATCTCAAAGGCGCCTTCTACAACAGCCCCATAAGAGCCCCCATCGTCGGGTTCGCAGCAGGGCTCGGAGGCCGGGACATCGGGATCAAGCAGATAAGGAAGATCGTCGAAAAGACGTCGAGGGTGTTGGACGCCGGGATCGAGGCGGAGTTTGAGATCTTCGACGTCAAGCAGGAGTGTCTCCAGGAGGGTTACCATGGAAGATAGTTTGTTTGCACCCGGCCATCGGGCCTGCGCAGGATGTGGAATGCCCACGGCGATAAAGCTCGTCCTGGACGCCGCCGGCCCCAACACCATCGTCGCCTCGCCGACGGGATGTCTTGAGGTGACCTCGACCCCCTTCCCGGAGTCCTCCTGGAGGGTCCCCTGGATCCACTCCCTCTTCGAGAACGCGGCAGCCGTCGCCTCCGGGGTGGAGGTGGCCCTGAAGAGGTTCAAAAGGACCGATACCAACGTCCTGGTCATCGGTGGCGACGGGTCGACCTTCGATATAGGCTTCGGCGCCATATCGGGGATGTTCGACCGGGGCCACAGGATCACCTACGTCTGCTACGACAACGAGGCTTACATGAACACCGGTGTCCAGAGGTCCGCATCGACCCCCTTCTGCGCCAAGACGACGACGACGCCGACGGGAAAGATGAGCCTCGGTAACCCCCGGCCAAAGAAGGATATGGCGGCTATAGCCGTGGCCCACGGCGTCCCCTACGTCGCCACGGCGTCGATCGCCTATCCCGTTGACCTCCGCCGGAAGGTTAAGATGTCTCTATCGGCCGACGGCCCCGCCTACATCCAGGTCAACGCCCCCTGCATCACCGGCTGGAGCTTTGGAGAAGGGGACGCCATCGAGCAGTCGAGGCTCGCCGTCGAGACGTGCCTGCTGCCTCTAATCGAGTACGTCGACGGCGTCCTGGTGGGGGTCAAGAAGGTGAGAAGGAAGAGGCCCGTCGAGGATTACCTCAAGACCCAGGGGAGGTACAAGCACCTCTTCAAGGCGGAGGGGGGGGCGGAGGTTCTGGCCAAGATCCAGGCGATGGCCGACGCCAACGCCGCGAAGTTCGGCCTCCTCGACTGAAGGGCGGACTGGGTCCCGTCAGCCCCCAGGGACCCTTATTTGATCTATTTTTCGGAGACGAGATATGTACGTAGGAAGGATCGTGGTGATAGGGAGGACGGGAGGACGGGCCTGGGCCGGGTACCGGGTATCGTCCCGCTCCTTTCCAAACCGGAGGGCCCGGGTTCTGAGAGATTCGGTCCTGGTATCGCCCGTGGACCCAAAGGACCTGGAGAGGAATCCCTATATAGCCTACAACTGCATCCGGATCGCCGGCAAGGCGGCGGTCGTCGCCAACGGCACCCACGCCGACATGATCGCAGAGAAGATCACCGACGGAACGAAGCCCCTGGAGGCGATAGCCTTCAGCCTCACCGCCTACGGCCACGAGAGGGACGAGCTGGATACCCCCCGGATCGCCGGGGTCGTCATGAAGGGCCGGGGTTGGCTTGGGATCGCCCGAAAAGACGAGATCAGGGTGAGGGAGTTCGACCTCTCCGTAGACGCGGCCTTCATGGTCGCCACCTACGAGAAGACGGACTTTGAGGAGGTATCTCTGCAAGGCAAGAGCGCCGGGGAGATCGCAAAGGGTGCCTTCGAGATGGACTACGAAAAGCCGGTATGCTCGGCGGCGGCCTACGATGACGCCGGCCAAGAGGATGGCGACGGCTGCGGCTGCTTCAAACTGGCAGCGTACAACCCGGCGACGGGATGAGGTCGCCTGAAGGGAAGGATCAGATTTTGATGGTTTTGAGGTGGACGGGATGGAGATAAACGGCGTAGAGATTGAGGAGACCTTTGCAGAGGGCTTTCCGATAAAGGTGGCCAGGGTTCTGATAACGGCCATAACGGAACGTTGGGCGATGGAGGCGGCGAGGGAGGCTACCGGCTTTGGGACCTCCGTCATCATGTGTCCGGCGGAGGCGGGGATCGAGCGGGTGGCAAAGAGGAGCGAGACCCCCGACGGAAGGCCCGGGGTCTTCATCCAGATCTGCAACATGGGATATAAGAACCTGGAGAACTCCCTCCTATCGAGGATCGGCCAGTGCGTCCTGACGGCTCCGACGACGGCGGTATTCAACGGCATCCCGGAGGCGGAGAAGCAGTTCGATACGGGGGCGAAGCTGAAGTTCTTCGGAGACGGCTTCCAGAAGGAGGCGTCCTACTGCGACCGGGGCGTCTGCATCATACCGGTGATGTCCGGCGACTTCATCGTCGAGGAGAAGATGGGGGCCGTCGACGGGATCGCGGGAGGAAACTTCTACATCATGGCCGAGAACCAGGCCTCCGCCCTCATGGCAGCCGAGGCGGCCGTCGACGCCATAAGGGAGGAGGAGGGGACGATCACCCCCTTCCCCGGCGGTGTCGTCGCCAGCGGCTCGAAGGTGGGAAGCCGATACAAGTTCCTGAAGGCCTCGACGAACGAGAGGTTCTGCCCGACCCTCAAGGACGAGGGGGTATGCACCCTCCCGCCGGAGATCGGCGCCTCCTACGAGGTGGTCATCAACGGCGTCGATCGGGAGGCGATCGAGAGGTCGATGCGCTCAGGCATAAAAGCCGCCTGCACCGTCCCCGGGGTCGTCAAGATCTCCGCCGGGAACTTCGAGGGGAAGCTCGGGCCCCACCTCTTCCATCTCCACGAGATCCTGAGGTGAGAGGGGCCCCGGGACCAACTATTTTTTATCCGATTCTAGAATATGGGAAGAGGCCCAGCTTTCCGGCGTTCTCCAGGTACAGATCCACCGCGTCTTTCAGGTTTTGAAGCGCCTCCGCGGGCGTCCCGCTCCAGCTTGCAACCTCCAGCTCGGGACATTTAGAAACGTAGGCACCTTCCTCTTCCCATATCGTGGCGGTCAGGTTCAGGGAGGCGGTCAGGTTCAGGCCGGTCATCTTCCGATCCATAATCTCACCTATGGCGATAGATCATCATGGCTTTATATTCGCCGCCTTATCCACCCGGTGATCCGGGGCGAAATACCATTAAATAATATGAATAGTAATAGATCGACTAGATCGACTAGATCGACTCAAGAGAATATCTCAAAAGGCATCTAAAAAATTCGGGGCGGTATGATATATGATGATCCATAAAACCCTCGTGCAGATATTTCTGGTCCTCTCCATCCTCGCCATATCCCTGCAGCCTTCCAGCTCCCAGGGCGAGATGGCGGATGACGACATTGCGATCGCAGAGCCGTCGTGGCTCCTGGTGACGACTATCTCTCCATCCGACTCGAAAGAGGTCGTAGGAGAGTTCGAGGCGCTCCAGGAGCCCCTGGGCTTCCCCGGCCATCTGGCCGCCGAGGACGCCGAGAAGGGCGAAGGCGACTTCGACGCGAACCTCTACTTCGAAGTCCTCGACCGGATCTCCCCGCAGCGCGGATACGTCCTCGACTACGTCTACCACTACGCCGGGATCGGGGGGGGACCCGTCCTCTACGCCCGTAAAGCCCAAGCACCCCCCTACCGGAACTACTCAGAGTATGCCGCCGCTGACCTGGCAAAGCGGGCGGATAGGGAGGACTACTACCTGCGCCACATCGCCGCCGACGGGTCGCCGGAGGGGTACTTCCAGCTCGCCCTGCTGCGCATTCAAGGCGAGCAGTTCTACCAGTTCTGGCACGACGCCTACAACGACGATCGGATCGTCTGCGACCTGGAGGACGCCAGGGCGGGCCTGGGCGGCGGATTCGGCCCAGACGAATCGACGATCGAGACGCTCCTCGCGGATCTCGGGAAATTCGACCTCGCCCCGACCGTTTCCATGAGCAGAGATCTGGTGAAGGTCGAGGCGGTCGTCTTCACCATGTGGGGCGGCTTTATCAAGAGGTCGATATTGATGGAGAGGGAGGCTCCCCACCTGATCCTCGGCGAGGGGTCGCAGGTGCTGGTGGAGTACGACTGCGGGATCATGTTCTGAGGAGAGGGGGGAGGTGGGGCAGGTCGGCGCCATCCTTGGGCTTTAAGGTCATGAAAGTATTTATAAATGAGTGGGGAGTAAAAGAGTCTGGATACGGGACAGAGATTTTAAAAGGAAACATGGCACGTAATTATATGCAGAGGATTTCGAATAACTCAAACATC
>DAXT01000007.1:56878-65475 GCA_002506535.1 Methanothrix harundinacea | reverse complement strand
CCCGAGACCGTCTCCACCGACTACGACACCTCCGATAAGCTCTACTTCGAGCCCCTGACCGTCGAGGACGTCCTCAGCATCTACGAGAAGGAGAGGCCCGAGGGGATGATCGTCCAGTTCGGAGGCCAGACCCCTCTGAACATAGCTAGAGAGCTGGAAGAGGCGGGGGCGAGGGTCATAGGGACGAGCGTCGACGCCATCGACCTAGCCGAGGACCGGGACCGTTTCAGGATGATGATGGAGAAGATGAAAGTCCCCATGCCGGAGTCGGGGATGGCGAGCAACCTCGATGAGGCGCTGGAGGTGGCGGCCCGTATCGGCTACCCCCTGATGGTCCGGCCCTCCTACGTCCTCGGCGGCCGGGGGATGGAGGTCATCTACGACGAAGAGATGCTGGAGCGGTACGTCGCCGCCGCCGTCGACGTGACGCCGGAGCGGCCGATCCTCATCGACCGGTTTTTGGAGAACGCCCTGGAGGCGGAGGCTGACGCCCTCTCCGATGGGACCGAGACCTTCGTTCCGGCGGTGATGGAACATATCGAGCAGGCCGGGGTCCACTCCGGCGACTCCGCCTGCGTCATACCCCCGGTGACGATCCCTGCAAGACACCTGGATACGATAAAGGAGTACACCCGGCGGATCGCGGGAGAGCTCGGCGTCGTAGGCCTTATGAACATGCAGTACGCCATCGCCCGGGACGTGGTATACGTCCTGGAGGCGAACCCCCGGGCCTCCCGGACCGTCCCCCTCGTATCGAAGGTCTGCAACGTCTCCATGGCCCGGATCGCCACGGAGCTGATGATGGGAAAGAGGCTCGCGGACCTCTCCCTGCGGGAGAAGAGGATCCCCCACTTCGGGGTCAAGGAGGCGGTATTCCCCTTCAACATGTTCCCAGAGGTCGACCCCCTCCTGGGGCCTGAGATGAGGTCGACGGGCGAGGTCCTCGGCATGGCCGGCTCCTTCGGGATGGCCTTCTACAAGGCGGAGGAGGCGGCGAAACAGGTCCTACCGAAGGGAGGGGCGGTTCTGATCACCGTCGCCTCCAAGGACAGATCGAACGTCCTGGAAGCTGCAAGGGAGTTCTATAAGCTCGGGTTTGCCATCAGGGCGACTGGTGGCACCCGCGATTTCCTCGCCAAAAACGGGATAGAATCCGAGCAGATCCTGAAGCTCACCGAGGGGAGGCCCAACATCGACGACGCCATCAAGAACGGGGAGATCCACCTCGTCGTCAACACCCCCATAGGAAAGGCGAGCCAGTACGACGACTCCTACATCAGGAAGGCTGCGATCAAATACAGGGTTCCTTACATCACCACCCCCGCCGCCGCTTCGGCGGCCGCGAAGGGGATAGCGGCCTTCATCAACGGCAGGTCCGGGGTCAAGTCCCTCCAGGAGTATCACGCCGAGATCGAGGGATGAAGAGGCGGGAGAGGATCCGGGGATGAACGCAGATATCCCCGATATCTCCCTCCTCGATATCCTTCCATGAGCTCTAGATACCGTTTATATATCGCCTCCTTTGGGAGGTCATCTGGATGATATCGTTTCCTTGCCCCAGGATCCTCTCAAGGACCGGTCGCCGGAGATCTAGAAGCGGACAGTTTATCCCCGCCTTTTGCGACCTTCCTCAGGAGGTAGGCGGTGCTTATCCCTCCCAGGAGGGTGTGAAACCATAGCTGGGCGACCCTCGCCAGGATCGTCACCGCCGCAGCATCGTGGAGCGACACCCCCACCGCCGTGAAGAGGGCGATCATGAGGATGTCTACGATCCCCAGGCCCCCCGGAAGAATCAAGGGCATATTCTGGAAGACCATGATCACCGAATATACCGCAAATATGGCGAAGATGGGTATCTCGACCCCTAAAGATCGGAACGCTGCGAAGGCGACGAGGTTGAGGGAAAGCCAGCCGCAGAAGGCCCAGAAGGTGCTCAATATGATGGGGCCGTTTCTATTTTTGAGGAGGAAGATGCTCGCCTGGAACTGGCGGGTTATGCCGCAGTAAAAGTTCCTGTTGACGCTTCTGCGTAACAACCTCTCAGCCTGGTCGATGACGAGGTTTGCGATCCCTAAAAGCCAGCTCTCGGAGAAGCAGACCCCCAGGAAGAGGAGGCCCACCGAAGCCATCAGGAGGATCATCGATAGGCATGTGGTGAGGGCCCAGGAGGGGATCTCGTACCATATGACGAGGTATGCGAGCCCCAAGGCCATCCCCAGGAGGAAGGGGACCGCGGTGATGATCCTGGTGACGGCGACGCTGGCGGTGCTGGATTCCAGCCTCGCGTTCCCGGCGACCTTGTTCAAGAAGTAAAGACGGGCGGTCTCCCCCGATACGGACCCCGAGGGGATCAGGTTGTTCAAGAATATGCTGGACATGTAGATCAAGAAGACGTCGGATAGGGAGATCCGGTAGTCCAGCTCCCGGACGACCGCCTCCCAGGAGAGGGCGTTGAAGACGACGTCGAGAAGGGATAAGAGGAACGCGAGGCCGAAGATGGCGAGGTCCACCTCCGCGAGGCTCGCGGTCACCTCGTCGAAACCGAGGTGGCTGAGGTAGGCGAAGTAGGCGGCCAGCCCCAGGACCACCAGCACCGCTGACTTCCGGCCGGGAATCGTCGGCAGCTCTACGTCTCGGACCACAACCGCCTGGAGGGTCTCGGCGTAGAAATAGTTATCTTTTCCACCGATCGCGGGATTTGCGACAATTAATGATTATAGATAATATAAGATATTGTAAATTTATATTAGAAAGTTATAAATAACCTGAAGACATTGAAGAATAGTTTGTGCGGGCCTGCAGAGATGTCAGCCCGCACCACACAACCCGAAATTATCGATTTCGGGGGTGTATGCTATTGCAAAAAGGAAGTTTTGATGCTAAAGACCTGAGAAGCCTTGAGAATATTGTGAGCAAAAGAACGGGGATAAGGATCGACTCCGACTCAGTGAGCCCCGCCGTCCTCTCCCTCCTCACGGAGGTCTTCGCTCGTGAGGCTCAGCCTTCTTATAGGGACCTGATGGAGATAGTCGCCGAGTTTCTCTGCAGCAGCAGCTACAGCCGCCGGGAAGTTCGAATACTCATGAAGAGGCTTGGGATCGACGACTCGCAGATGCAGGCTGACCTGATCTACATGGCCCGGTCCTGGCGGAACCGGGACCCCTTCACCTACAACGCGGCACAAAGATGAGAGCGGTCCATAACGACTCTTCTGAGCGACTCAGGATAGGAAAAATGGAGATACAGTCCATATTCACATATATTAATGTTAGTTTTGTTTATACAAATGTCAGACTGGCAGCGGCGGATCCTGAAGCAGGCTGATCGGTATTTATATAAACAATAGTTTTGCATTTTAATACTGAACTATATTATAGTAATATTTTTTAAAATAGGTTAATTCTATAATATCTTTATTATACTTTGACCAACACGTTTAATTATGATCGATTTTAAGAAGCATTGAGGGATTTGCACGATAGGTTTGAAGCCTTACCTGATCAGCTGTACCCTTATCCTTTGCCTGATGTGGACAGGGGAAGCGGCTGAGTATGGCGTCTCTTACGACTCAACTGGAGGTCTCGGCGTCAATTATGACTCCGCCACCAACTTCGCCTCGAGGATGGACGCCGCCGGATGGCACAGACAGTTTCTCTGGGGAAACAACGCTGCCTTCGAGAAAGACTGGAAAGACGTGACGAAAGGAGGATGGGATGATAGATACGCCGATGCGGCCGATCTCGCCTTCTTCGAGGGTCACGGATCTCCAAGCGGGATATACTTCCCCAATGACTGCTGCGACGACAACAAGTGCTCGATAGATGACGCCCGGTGGGGAGACCTAGACCTGGAATGGATAGGCGCTCATTCCTGCTCGGTTCTTGCGGACTCAAACCTCGGGACCTGGGCCTATACGGTTTTAGGGGCCAACGGCGCTCATATGATGTGCAGCCACAAGAACACCGTCTATGCCAGAAACGCCGGTGACCGCTGGGCTCAGCTGATGTTAAGCGGATGGACCGTCAAAGGTGCCTGGTTCCAGCAGCATATCGAAAAGCAGCCCAGCGGCGTTACGGCAAGGGTTATCGCGACCCAGGCGACCGCCAACGACCACATATGGGGCAAAGGCTCGGTGGCTTCCGATCCAAGTCCAGGACAGACATGGTGGGTGTGGACGCTGACGAAATAGTGGTGATGTAAATGAAGATAAGCAAATACACTTACCTTATGGTCGGGCTCTCTCTGGTGATAGGTGCCTACGCCCTGATCCCGAATCATGAATCGGGATTCTGCACTGACAGCTCCATCCTGACGATGACGCTTCCCGAAAAGGAGGGGTTCGATACCACGCCGGAATTCGTCCTTGAGGCGAAGCTTCCCGACGTTCCCGACACCCTCGGGATTTATGCCATGAAAGGCCCCGACGTGACGCGGGCTTACGCCTCGGAGGTGGCTGGCTCCAGGGGAGCTAAAGGAGAGGTCCTGGACGAAGGGTCCAACTTCGTCATCTTGAATGAGAGGCAATACGTATCTGTCGAGAAGGCCTCCGGCGCGGAGACTCTATTCCTCGACTACAAGAACGCCTTTGCCGATCCGGAGAAGGGGCTTCCTGATGCAAATGTCCTGAAACGAACCGCCGACGCCTACGCCAGCCAGAACAGGCTCCTACCTGATGGATATCAATATTCGGGATTGTCCTTTTTGACCCGGCAGCAGCTGAGCGAGAGAGGTCCGACGGGCCGGGCTGAAAACATGATGGGGATTGCAAAGTACTCTCGAACCCTAGAGGGCCTCCCGGTTGAGGGTGCTGGCTCGACGATCACGGTACTACTGGGCGATGGCGGCCAGGTCCAGGGCTACACCAAAGTATCGAGGGTTATCGGCGATAGGATGGCCGTAGCCTCCGCCACCCCCGGAAGAGCTGACAGGACCTACGAGCTTCTTGTCCCTGAAGAGGCCTTCAAACTTCTCCAGGAGAAGGGATTGACCACAGAGATCGCCGACGTTGATAAAGCCGTGGTAACCGACGTCCATCTCGCCTACTACGAGACCTCAGGAGATGAGAGGCAGGACGTGACCGAGCCGATCTACGTCTTTTCAGGATATGCCACTGGACCTGATGGAGAGTTTGAGTTCCAGGAGTTCATGTACGCATTGAAGACGAAGGCCGGAACGACGCCGTTGCAGAAGCCCGACAGGAGCAGGGCCGTCGACAGGAGCACCATCCAGGAGCCGGGAAAGGGGACTAAGGACGATGAGTCGAGGACGATATCGACGATAGCACCCATCCGGGAGGTGTCGTTGACGCCTCGCCTGAGCACGACGCCCCTCGCACAGGCGACCTAGAACCCTGAAACTGAGCCGAGTCGATATTCCCGGGTCAAAGGATCCCGGATAAGAGCGTCGAGGTCGAAGAGGGACTCGGTCTTCCGAGTCCCCAACTCTTTTTGGATGATAAAGGATATCTCGAAATGGAGATGAAAGCGATGATGAAAGCGAAGGGGAAACTTTCAAGGATCGCCATTCTCGGGACGGTTCTGGTCCTCGTCTCGACGGCGATCTGCAGTGGGACCGAAGAGGACTTCTGCGATGACGGGGAGGTCCAACTCGACGAGCCCTCGGCTATGGCGGCATTCTTGTACACGATCCACCGCGCGAACGGGACGTCGGAGGAGATCGCGCCCGGAT
The DNA here is from genome assembly GCA_002506535.1 of Methanothrix harundinacea. GTDB lineage: Archaea > Halobacteriota > Methanosarcinia > Methanotrichales > Methanotrichaceae > Methanocrinis > Methanocrinis harundinacea_B. Next base: position 59,787 of record DAXT01000007.1, on the reverse strand, counting down.
CCGATGGGTACGGGGCCCTCAACAGCAGCACCATGACCTTCCTCGGCCAGATCGCCTACGCCTCCGAGAGGATAGTGGAGATCGAGGACCTGGAGGCAGAGCTGGAGGGGAAGGATTATCTGGAGCTCTCCTCCGACGGGCCGATCAGAATCGAGACGGCCGAGGGGCTGAACCCCGACTGGCCTCAGGGCTACACCATCGAGACGAATCGGATTATAATCAAGCTGGGTGAGGCTGACGCCGAGGAGAGGATCTTCACCTTCCACGAGGACGAATGGCCGCCCATAAGGGGATGGAGGTCTCTTCTGAGCGTCGAGGGGATCGACCTCTGAGGGCTCGCGAATCCTGTCGCTGTTTTGCGGACGCGGTGGGTAGGGGGGCCGATTTTTTCGGGTGAAGGTCGAGAGACCGAAAAATAGATTTCAGGCCGGGTAGGCGGCCCTGACCTTCGCCAGCCCCGCCTCCAGCGCCTCCGAGAGCCGCTCCGCCGAGGGGCCTCCACCCTGAGCGATCTCGGGCTTTCCGCCGCCACCGCCGCCGACGACCTTGGTCGCGGCCTTGACGATCTCGCCGGCCTTCAGGCCTCTGGCCAAACCCGTCTTCCCGACGGCGGCGACGATCTTCGCCCCGCCCTTATCGCTTCCGAGGATGGCGACGAAGTCCTTCCCCGAGATCATCGACGCCGCCTTGATCAGCTCCTCGACGTCGGCGTTCTCCAGGGTTGCGACGACGACCGATAGGCCGCCCACATCTGTGGCCCTGCCGATGAGCCCCTCCATCTGGGCCCGGGCCAGGTCCTCTTTGAGCCGGGCCCCCTCCTTCTTGAGCTCCTTCCACTCCTCGAAGAACCGGGCCGCGGTCCTGGGGAGCTGCTCAGCGGGGACGCTGAGGGCCTCGGCGGCTCCGAAGAGGAGGTCGTCCCTCTCCTGCCCCCTGCGGACGGCGGCCTCGCCGGCGGCGAACTCGATCCTCTCGACCCCGTCCTGGACCCTCTCGGTCCTGAGGATCTTGATGGGGCCGACGATACCGGTGTTGGTGCAGTGAGTCCCGGAGCAGGCCTCGACGTCGCTTCCCACCTGGACGACCCTGATGGACTTTCCCGGGGGGACGCCCCCCTGATAGAGTTCGAAGCCGAACCTCTTCTCCGCCTCGGTCCGGTCGAGCCATCCCGTCGATATGGGGATGTTCTCCATCACCATCCTGTTGGCCAATAGCTCGATCTCCTTCAATTCGTCTCGGCTGATCCGCTTGTAGTGGGAGATGTCCAGCCTCGCCCGGTCCTCCGACTTCTGGGCTCCCGCCTGCCAGATGTGGCCTCCCAGGACCCTCTTCGCCGAGTCGTGGACGATGTGGGCGGCGGTGTGGTGTCTGGCGTGGGCCGTCCTTCTGCCAATATCCACCTCCCCCTCGACTGAGTCGCCAGGCCGGATCTCGGCGGCTGCCGCCTCCGCCTCTTCATCGGCGATCCTGTGGAGTACGACCCGTCCCGCCGGCTGGACGTCGACGACCCTGAAGGCCTTCTCTTCCTTCCTTATCAGGCCGTGGTCCGCGGGCTGGCCGCCCCCCTCCGGGTAGAAGAGGGTCTGGTCGAGGATGACGTTACCGTCGACGACTTCGAGGACCCGGGCGCCAAACCTCCTCTCGGAGGGCCGCTCGTAGAAGAGCCGCCGGGTCTCGGGTAGGTCGATCTTCACCTCATCCTTTACGGCCTTCTCGGCCTTTATGTGGGTGCTCGCGACCTTTGAGTAGAAGTTGTCGGGCAGCTCAACCTCGACCCCCGCCTCCAGCGCCGCCTCCTTGGCGATCTCCGGGGGTATCCCGTGGGAGTCGTATAGGGATATCATCTCCGAGAGGGGGATCGTCTCCCCCTTCTTCCCCCGCCCCTCGGCGATCCTCTTCACAAGCCTTCGCCCCTTCTCCAGGGTATCGGCGTACCTCTCCTCCTCCTGGTCGAGGATCTCGACGATCGTCCCGAGCCTCTCATCGAGGTCGTCGTAGTCGAGCTTCGCCAGCTGCATCGCCACCAGACCGGAGAGGGGGACCTCGATGGAGAGGTCTCTCATCTGCCTTATCGTCCTTCTGATGACGAGCCTGGCGAGGTAGCCGGCCTTGACGTTGGAGGGGATGATCCCGTCGCCGAGCATGTAGGCGAGACACCGGGTGTGGTCTGCGACGGCGTAGATCCGCTCCAGGGGGGCGATGATCTCGTCGAGCTTCTCCGCCGAGATCCCAATATCGGAGGCGATCCTACCCCGGAGGTCCCGCAGGCTCGCGTCCTCGAGATCCACCATCCCGGCGAGGCGGGCGTTGTGGGCGAGGATCCGGGCCCGCTCCTCGTCGGAGACGGCAGATTCGATTCCCGCCAGCTCAGATATGTGCTCCACGACATCGGGGAAGATGGCGTCGTAGATGGTGGGGGTCCCCGTGGATGCCCAGACGAACCTCTCGAGGCCGTAGCCGGTATCGACGATGTAGTTCTCCATCTTCTCGTAACGCTCCCCCTTAATCTCGTACTCGCCTCCGGCAGATACCTTCATGTCCATGAAGACGAGGGTTGCGAGCTCTAGCCCCCCCATCATCACCTCGACAGAAGGGCCGGCGTTCCCGCCCCCGGCCCAGGGCGACTCCTTGTAGGTTATGGCCATGGGGTCGGCTCCGAGGCCCAGGAGGAGCTCGTCGCAGAGGGCGACGGTCCTATCCTTCCAGTAGATCTCCTCCTCGGGGGTGTTGAAGACGTGGTGGGCCATCATCTCGAAGGTGGTGAGGTGGCGGCCGCTCCTCCCGACGGAGTCGAGGTCGTCGAGCCTGATGCAGGGCTGGGAGACTGTGAGGGGGTTTGCGGGGGGCGGGACCTCCCCCGAGGTGATGAAGGGCTGAAAGTCGGCGATGGAGGCTATGGTGAGGTAGAT
>DAXT01000007.1:0-56863 GCA_002506535.1 Methanothrix harundinacea | reverse complement strand
GACCCTATGAAGGTGTAGGGGTCGCAGGGAGGGTCTCCACAGGTGGTCCTGGAGGGGTCCCTCGTCCAGAACCGGCCGCCGCACTTATCGCAGCTCTTCCGGATAAACCCCTCCTCTTTGAAGAAGTCCAGATTGTAAGCGTCCTCGGGGAACATGGCGATCAAGTCCGATGTAAAGGCAATGAGAGGACGAAAGGCCCGGTTCCCTAAAAGGCTTTCTCAAGGGCTGGTGAAAAATAGGAGGAGCGAAAGAAGGAGAAGGAGATGACTTAGATAAGATAACTTAGAGAAGATGATTCATGGGGATCTGATCTTGGCGGAGTTCGAGCCGGAGGGAAGACACCCAAAGCCGATCTTGAACGAGATCAAGTGGCGGGGTCTTGATATGGAGAAGTGCGAGATCGACGTCCTCCACCGGGGGGCGACGGATGACAGGATCACCATCCGGGGGAGCGAGATCTCCCTTGGCCGGTCCTTCTTCACCTTCGGAGAGACGATGATACCCTACCACCGGATCCTCAGGATCAGGTACGACGGCAGGACGGTCTTCAAACGAGGATGAGTTCTCCTTCCCATGAGTTTGGCGGGACGGCTTTCCCGATGATACGGGGCTTGAGGGATCTCTATTAGAATGGGCGGCTAAGGCTCTTGTCCTATATCTTCTGATGATGAAAGCTCGATCTCCTCCGTCAACCTCAAGGCCGGGAGATAAAGACGATAAAAATGAGACGGGCGGGGGGACCCGCCAGGTCCCAGGCCCCAGAAAACTCCGGAAGTATTTAAAACCGGATCTATCCTGCGCCTTTCATCAGCTTATGATCCGGCTCTTTATCTGACTCCATACTTCTAATCCACTTCCGGCTCCGGATGCTGAGAGATCACCATCCAGTCGGCGTCCATCAGGGTGGCGACGTCGCCGCCGTTGTTCCAGATCGGATTGCCCAGGTTCATATAGAGGTCGCTGGCCGAGTCGTCGCCGACGCCGGTATGAACCAACACAAAGCCCCCAGCCGCCAGAACGAACCCCTCGGGGAAGGCGTAAGTGTGGTTCTGCTCATCCTTCAGGCTCCAGCCCGTGAGGTCCTGGGCGGAGTCGCCATAGTTCGTTATCTCTACCCACTCGTCAGCCCAGCTGGCGTTGGTGATGACAACCCCGTTACCATCTTCCGACCAATCTTCTATCTTGGCGTCCACGTCCTCTGCCAGGGAGAGGCCGGCGGCGAAGATAAAGAACGCCGAGATGAGGACCAGCCCTCGCACCATCAAACTCGAATTCATATCATAACACCTCCGGATACCTACTTAAGTTCAAAAGATATAAAGTTATCTCAAATATTCTACATTAGTCTGCGTATGGTTTAGAAGATTAATCGACGGCATAGGAGAAATAACGTCCCTAGGACTTCTCTTATTTTGGAGTTATAATATCACATAAATATGTAACTGTAATCGGCTTTGACCTGATTTAATGATAATGTAATGACATATTTCGAACAGAATAATTAGAAATGAGAGAAGCTGGCGGAAACCTGCTTGTCCCGCCAGAACGTCGACGATGGGCCGATTCCCCAACGTCGATCAGGAGGTTTCTGGATACCGGGCCGCGATCTCGCCGTTCGCGTCGATGAGGGTCGCCACCTCTCCATCATCCCAGACTAGGTCTTCGCGCCCCCAGAATAGATCGGTCTCGGTGTTGTTCCCCAGGGTCGTATGGACCTTGACCGTCGCCCCCGGGTTGAGGACGAACCCCTCGGGGAAGGAGTAGGTGTTGTTGTTCTCGTCGATGAGGGTCCAGAAGGTGAAGTCCTGGCTCAACATCCCGGGGTTCGCCACCTCCACCCATTCGTCATCGACCACGTGGCTGATGCCTGTGATGATCACCGTCTCATTCATCTCCACCATGATATCGTCGGGAGTTATATCTTCGGCTGCCGCCGGCCCGAAAGATAGGGCCGTAGCCAGCAGCAATATCTGAACTAATCTCGCGTTCTTCATGACTAACCACCCACTTTTCGCTCTTTGATGCATATCTCTTTCGCGAATCCATTTAAGCTTTCTCGTCAAAACCTTCCCGGATCATGCCCCCGATCTCTTCTGTCACCCGAGAATCTTCGGCGACGAGCATCGGGGGTTTTGAGAAGACGTATCAAGAGGAGGTCTAGCGGATAACCGAGGGCTTTGGATACGGGAGATGGCAAAAGACTTTTAATACGATCCTGGTGAAGGTACATGACCAGCGACCATCTATGGCCAGACATCAGTGTATATCTTTGAACTCTGACGACATATTCTGTTCAACGAGATTTAAACGGATCGGAGCGATCAGTTATGCGTTAAAAGCAAACTTGTTTATCATAAAAATTACATTAAACACTTATTATCACTATATGATACATCACATTCAAAAGATATGCACCTGTAAAAATAAAATAAAATTGTGGCAAAAGTTAAATACCCCTTTATGCTAGATGCTGTCATACAGCTTCAAATCTCCTGAAGGCGAGAGAGGTCATGAGAATGGCTAAGAACGTCCACGATAAGAGCATTGATCCCGCCACCCGGGCGATGCTCCTGGAGGCAGATCGGGCAGGGATCGAGACCGCCTGGGACCGTTTCGATAAGCAGCAGCCACAATGCGGCTTCGGCCAGTTGGGGGTATGCTGCCGCAACTGCAACATGGGGCCGTGCAGGATCGATCCCTTCGGCGAGGGGGCAGATAAGGGGGTCTGCGGCGCCACAGCGGACATCATCGTAGCCAGAAACCTCCTGCGGATGATCGCCGCCGGAGCCGCGGCCCACTCCGACCACGCCCGGGACGCCGTCCTGGCCTTCAAGAAGATGGCCGAGGGGAACGCCCCGAGCTATCAGATAAAGGACGAGGCGAAGCTAGCCGCCCTCGCCGCCGAGTACAATATATCCACCGAAGATCGGAGCCCCGAAGAGGTGGCCCTGGAGCTCGCGAACGTCCTCCTCTCGGAGTTTGGAAAGCAGACAGGACCGATTCAGTTCACCCGGAGAGCCCCCGCCAAGAGGCAGAAGGTCTGGCAGACCGCGGGGATCGAACCGAGGGGCATCGACCGGGAGATCGTCGAGTGCATGCACCGAACTCACATAGGCGTCGACAACGACCCGGTCCACCTCCTCCTCCACGGCCTTCGGACGAGCATCGCCGACGGCTGGGGCGGCTCGATGATCGCCACCGACGTCCAGGACGTCCTCTTCGGAACCCCGACGCCGATAATGTCGGAATCGAACCTGGGGGTCCTGAAGGCCGACGAGGTGAACATAATAGTCCACGGCCACGAGCCGATCCTCTCGGAGATGATCGTCGCCGCCGCCGAAGACCCCGATATGATCGCTCTTGCGAACAAGATGGGGGCGAAGGGGATAGCCATCTCCGGGATCTGCTGCACAGGAAACGAGGTTCTGATGCGCCACGGGGTGCCGACGGCAGGAAACTTCCTCCAGCAGGAGCTCGCCATCATCACCGGAGCCGTCGAGGCGATGGTGGTGGACGTCCAGTGCGTCATGCCGGCCCTAGGAAACCTCGCAGGCTGCTACCACACCAAGTTCATCTCCACATCCCCCAAGGCAGACTTTCCCGGGACGGTCCGGATGGAGTTCCATGAGGATAAGGCACTCCAGATCGCCGGAGATATCGTCAGGGCCGCCGTCGAGAACTATCCGAACCGCGACCGGGCCAGGGTGAACATACCGAAGGAGAAGAGCGGTTGCATGATCGGCTTCAGCGCCGAGGCGATTCTTGGTGCTCTTGGCGGGACCCCAAAGCCCCTCATCGACGCCATCGTCTCCGGCGCCGTCAAGGGAGTCGGCGCCGTCGTCGGCTGCAATAACCCCAAAGTCCAGCACGACTATGGCCACATAAACCTCGTCCGGGAGCTGATCAAAAACGACGTTCTGGTGGTGACGACGGGCTGCAACGCCATCGCCTGCGCCAAGGCCGGCCTCCTCCGGCCCGAGGCGGCGAAGGAGGCGGGTCCGGGCCTGCGGGCTGTCTGTGAGTCTCTCGGGGTCCCGCCAGTCCTCCACATGGGCTCCTGCGTCGACATCAGCCGGATCCTGGTCTTGGCGGCGGCCCTGGCCAACCACCTGGGGGTGGACATCAGCGACCTTCCGGCCGCAGGCGCCGCCCCGGAATGGATGAGCGAGAAGGCGGTCAGCATCGGCGCCTACGTCATAGCCTCCGGGGTCTACACAGTCCTGGGGACGGTACCGCCGATCCTGGGAAGCCCTGTCGTCACAAACGTCCTCACCAAAGGGACGGAGGGGGTCGTCGGTGCATCCTTCGCCGTGGAGCCAGACCCCTTCAAGGCGGCGGAGCTGATGATCGAGAAGATCGCAGAAAAGAGGGCGGGCCTCGGCCTGGGAGCATAGGCCCGGCCCCTAAATCCAGGAGTTGAGATAATATGAAAGAGATCTTGGTGAGGCCTGAAAGGTGCATGGGATGCCGCTCCTGCGAGATCGCCTGCGCCGTCGAGCACTCCGGGACAAAGAGCCTCTTATCGGCTGTAGCCGAAAAGCCGGCGCCGAGGAAGAGGGTCTACGTCGAGTTCGTCCCCGAGTACGCCATCTCCGTCCCCATGGCCTGCCGCCACTGCGAGGAGGCTCCCTGCGTCGCCGTCTGCCCCACCGGCGCCCTCCGCCAGGACGAGGTGACGAGGGTCGTGACCCACTCCCCGGAGGCCTGCATCGGCTGCTGGACATGCGCCGCAGCCTGCAACTACGGGATGATCGGGAGGGATAGAGTGGAGAGGGTCGCCATCAAGTGCGACCGGTGCCCCGACCTGGAGGTACCCGCCTGCGCCGCCGCCTGCCCCACAGGGGCTCTGGTCTTCAAAGAGGTGGAGGAGTTCTCCGAGGCCAAGAGGGTGGAGTCCGCCCTGAAGATGGCGAGGGGCGTAGCCGCCGGCGGGAGCAGGTGAAGGGAATCCCTCCCCGCCTTTTTTTATGAGATATTCGAGGAGAAAACCAGATGGCCGACGAAAAATTGGTGCCCACGGTCTGCCCGTACTGTGCTCTCGGTTGCGGATTCTACATCAAGCTAGAAGAGGGCGGCACCGGGATCGAGTACATGCTCGATCATCCCACCAACGAGGGGGCGCTCTGTCCCAAGGGGAACGCCGCCCTCGAGATCTTGAGCCACCCCGATAGGCTCCGGTTCCCCCTCCTCCGGACCGAGGGAGGCTGGAAGAGGATCTCCTGGGATGAGGCCCTGGAGAGGCTCGCTGAGGAAATCAAGAAGACGATAAAGGTTCACGGCCCCGGAGCCCTCGGTTTTCTCGGGTCTGCCAAGTGCACCAACGAGGAGAACTACCTCTTCCAGAAGATGGCCAGGCTCCTGGGCTCAAAGAACGTCGACTGCTGCGCCCGAAGGTGCCACTCGCCGACGATTCCGGCCCTGAACAGGGCCTTCGGCGCCGCATGCATGACAAACCCCATATCCGACCTCGAAAACTCCGGCTGCATCTTCGTCATCGGGTCGAACTTCGCCGAGAACCACCCCTTAGTCGCCCGGTGGGCGCTCAGGGCGAAGGACCGGGGGGCGAAGATCGTCGTCGCCGACCCCAGGCTCACCCCCACCACCTGGCTCGCCGACCTCCACCTCCAGATAAACCTGGGGACGGACGTCGCCCTCCTGAACGGGATGATGAACGTCATCATCGAGGAGGGGCTCTACGACAGGAAGTTCGTCGGGGAGAGGACAGTCGGCTTTGAGGAGCTGGAAGAGAAGGTTCGAGGTTTTACGCCAAAAAGGGCCGCCGATATCACCGGGGTCTCCACGGGGGCGATCGTCCGGGCGGCCAGGATCTACGCCAGATCCCCCGCCTCCGCCATCATCTACTCCATGGGGATCACCCAGCACTCCCACGGCACAAATAACGTCTCCGCCTGCGCCGACCTCGCCCTCATCTGCGGCCATCTGGGGAGGTCCGGGGCGGGTTTGTATCCCCTCCGGGGGCAGAACAACGTCCAGGGGGCCTGCGATATGGGGGTCCTCGCCGACTTCTATCCTGGGTCAGTATCCGTCAACGACGCCGAAGGGATCCGCCGGATCGAGGAGGCCTGGGGAGCCACCTCGCTACCTATAGGCATGGGGATGACCGCCGAGACGATGCCGGTGGCCGCCGGGGACGGGAACCTGCGGTTCCTCTACGTCGTGGGCGAGGACATCGTCAACTCCGACTCTGCCTCGTCCCGGGGTAGGAAGGAGCTAGCTAACCTCGACTTCATGGCCGTCCAGGAGATCTTCATGACCGAGACCGCCGAGATGGCGGACCTGGTCCTCCCAGCGGCGGCCTGGGCCGAGAAGGAGGGGTCATACACCAGCTCTGAGCGGCGGGTCCAGTGGTCGCCCAAGGCCATCGAGCCGCCGGGGGAGGCGAGGTCCGACCTCTCGACGATCGTCCGTCTCGCAAACCTTCTGGGGCTTCCCTTCGATTATGCCGGTCCCGAGGAGGTTCTGGCGGAGATCGGGAAGATGGTCAAAAGCTACGCCGGGATAACCCGGGAGCGGGCCGAGGGGAGGGGCGGGGTGATCTGGCCCTGTCCCTTCCTCGACCATCCGGGAACCCCGATCCTCCACCGGGATGAGTTCTGCGCCCCCCAGGGGAGGGCGAGGATCGTGCCGGTCGACTACCTCCCCCCCGACGAGGAGAGGAGCCTCGACTACCCCCTCCTCCTCACCACCGGAAGGATCGGCCTCCACTACAACGCCGGCTCGATGACGAGGAGGTCCATCTCCCTTATGAAGAGGGCTCCCGAGCTCTTCGTCGAGGTGAACCCCCAGGACGCCGACCGGTGGGGGATCGTCGACGGGGACCTGGTGGAGGTGAAGACCCGCAGGGGCGAAGTCTGGGCGAGGGGACGGGTCACCACCCGGCAGGAGGCCGGGGTCATCTTCATGCCCTTCCACTTCCCGCAGACGAACACCATCACCAGCGACGTCATCGACCCGGAGGCGAGGATACCGGAGTTCAAGGTCGCAGCCTGCAGGATAGGAAAGATGAAGGGGGTGTAATAGATTGGAGATCTACGCTGATTCAGATAGGTGCATCCTCTGTCACGCCTGCGTGGTCGCCTGCGAGAGGGTCCACGGAGAGGCGAGGATATCGGTGGAGGCGGTTAGGGACCGGGCCTGCGTCCCCGTCGCCTGCCACCAATGCGACGCCGCTCCCTGCGCCATCGTCTGTCCATCCGGGGCCCTGGCTCAGGAAGCGTCCACCGTCGCCTTCGATGCCGAGAAGTGCACGAGATGCGGCCTGTGCATCATCGCCTGCCCCTTAGGAGCCGTCGATCTTGACACCGTATCGATGATCCAGAGGTGCGACCTCTGCCCTGATAGAGAGGTCCCGGTGTGTGTCCTCACCTGTCCGACGGAGGCATTGATCCTCGGGGACCGGTTTGAGGAGACGAAGGAGATGAGGAGGAGGGCTGCTCTGAGGATCGCCCAATCCCATGCCGTCGGGAGGGAAAGGGCATGACCGCTCCAGAGAAAGGTCCCTGGAAGTTATTCTTTGTCGACGAGGATAGGTGCATCGGCTGTCGGGCCTGCTCCAGCCTCTGGACCGAGATATCATCTGCCCTCGCCCTCTCTGAGGGGGGGCCGAATCGGACGATAAGGTTCCCGCAGGCCTTCGAGGAGTTCGAGGCGAGGATCGCCGAGTCCCTGGCTGAGATATGCCCGACGGGAGCGATCTCTGCGCCCCTGGCCGACGCCCTCCCCGGAGAGGAGAGCTTCTCCCTCGTCTTCGAGATGGTCCGGTGCCGCAGGTGCAGGACGCCGTTTGCCACCGGAAGGGAGCTGGATTACATAAGAGGAAAGCTTACTGACGAGATCAAGGCGGAGAGCTCATATCCCTCGTGGATGGACCTGTGCCCCACCTGCCGCCGGTCGGCCTTCCGGGAGGCGGCATCTAGGGAGCTGATCGTCAGAAGGAGCGGGGCGAGGAGGTGATGAGCCATTGAGGGAATCGACCCCTACGACCACCAGGTCGACCGCTACGACCGATGGTTTGAGAGGAACCGGGCCGCCTACCTATCGGAGCTTGGAGCCGTCAGATACCTGACCCCACCCTTCCGGCTGGGGCTGGAGGTGGGGGTCGGGACGGGGAGGTTCGCCGCCCCCCTCGGCATCTCCGTCGGCCTCGACCCATCCCTTCCGATGATGGAGGTAGCGCGCGGTAGGGGCGTTCTTTGCGTCAGGGGCGTCGCCGAGCGGCTCCCCTTCCGGGACGGTCCCTTCGACCTCCTCCTGATGGTGACCGTCGACTTCCTCCTCAGGGACAAAGCTGCCGCCTTCCGGGAGGCCGCCCGGGTCCTCGCCCCTGGCGGGTCGATCGTCGTCGGCTTCATCGACCGCGATAGCCCCCTAGCCAGGCGGTATGAAGGGGAGAAGGGGTGGGTGGAGGGGAAGAAAGGGAAAAAGGGAGAGAAGGAGGGGAGAAAGGGAATGAGGGGTAAAGATCAAGCCGGCTTTTATGGGGATGCCCGATTCCTCTCCCCCGAGGAGATGGCCGCCCTCCTGGAAGGAGCGGGGTTTTGGGAGCTCGCCTTCGCCCAGACCCTCTTCTCGCAGCCCGAGGAGATGACCTCCCTCCAGCCTCCAATCCCCGGATACGGCCGGGGCTCTTTTGTCGTCGTCCGGGGAGAAAGGTTATAGATGAACCGCTTTCCTGGTGGATAGAGAGGTTCTTGGACGGCACATCCGCCCTTCTGATCGCCCTCGGCCAGCCCCCGCCGCCAGCATCAACGCCCTCGCCGTCGGAGTCTCTTTCGCCTTCCTGGAGGCATACGTCGTCTGTCCCGTGGCGGTCATCGGCGCCGTCACCTTCCCCCTCTCTTTCTCTCGGGGTTTACATCGGAGAATTTTTCTGCCCGCCTCTTCGAGGGGAGGATCGAGATCTCAGGGGGTCTCGTCCTCATCGGCATAGGCCACAAGATCCTCCTGGAAGGTCTCTACCCTTAGCCGCCTGTTGGAAGGGTCCATCGCCCCTTCTCCGCTCCCAAACCCCTTCGCGCCAACAAATTAGAAATAGTTTGCAGCCGCATAATAGCCTGGAGGTAGAATCAATTGTTGGTACTGGTAGTCTACTACACCATGAACGGCCACACCCACCAGCTGGCCGAGGCGGTCGCCGAGGGAGCCCGCCAGGTGGAGGGGGCAGATGTGGCTCTCCGCCGGGTCCCCGAGACCCTCTCGGAGGCGGAGCTGAAGAGGAGGGGGGCGGCGGCGGAGGCGAGGAAGGGCTTCGAGAGGGTCCCGGTCTGCACCCCCGGTGAGCTGGAGGAGGCGGACGCCGTCATCTTCGGGACCCCCTCGTACCTGGGGAACATGGCGGGGCAGATGAGGATCTTCCTCGACTCCCTCGGCGACCAGTGGAAGAGGAACGCCCTGGTCGGTAAGGCGGGGTCGGTATTCGTCTCATCGGGGTCCCAGCACGGCGGCCAGGAGTCGACGATATTGAACTTCATACCGACCCTCCTCCACCTCGGGATGGTCGTCGTAGGCCTCCCCTACACCTTCGAGAGCCAGAGGAGGATCGACGAGGTGGCGGGGGGGTCCCCCTACGGAGCCTCCACAATAGTCGGGAGGGCGGGGGAGAGGACGCCGAGCGAGACGGAGCTCGCCGGGGCGAGGTTCCAGGGAAAGCACGTCGCCGAGATCGCTTCGAAGCTGGCGCGCTGATGATCTGGCGGGTCTGACCTCTCGATCGGGATCGATGGTCTGACCCATGAGAAATTTTTCGTCGTCTCGAAGAGGGACGTCCCTTTCGGGACGCCTTCCTCTGGGAGAGGAAGTGCTAGATTATCTTCTCCCGCTGATCGGGAGCTGATTGAAGGGGGGGGCGTCGGCGCCGTCGGCCTGAACGATCTAGGTGCGCCCTCGACCGCCGACGACAGGAAAAGGCCGGGGTCTGGTATCGGAGGGCTGGTACCAAAACCTCTTTTATCTCCTCCCTTATCCCCTTCTGGAGCTTTACTTATGGCGATCCATCCCATCGAGTATCGTTACGGAAACCCGGAGATGAAGGATCTCTGGTCGGAGGATTACAGGTTCCGCTGCCTCTTTCGTGTCGAGGCCGCCCTCTCCCGGGCCGAGGAGGAGCTGGGGCTGATCCCGGAAGGTGCGGCCGACGACATATCGCGCGCTGCGGCAAAGGCGAGCCCCGACCGGGCGAAAGAGATAGAGGACGAGATCGGCCACGACATGATGGCCGTCGTCCACGCCCTCGCCGAATCCTGCGAGTGGGCCGGCGAGTGGGTCCACCTGGGGGCGACCTCCAACGACATCCTGGACACGGCCACCGGCCTTCAGATAAAGGACTCCCTTTCCGTCCTGGAGGAGAAGGTTAAACGAGTTCTGGGGGTCCTCCTCGCCCGGGCCGATGAGCACAAGGCCCTCGTCTGCGCCGGGAGGACCCACGGCCAGATCGGGGTTCCCACCACCTACGGCCTGCGGTTTGCAGTCTGGGCGTCGGAGATGGCCCGCCACCTGGAGAGGCTCGCCCAGATGAAGCCCCGGGCCGCCGTCGGGAAGATGAGCGGCGCCGTGGGGACCCAGGCGGCCTTCGGCGCCGACGGCATGAAGATCCAGGAACGTGTGATGGAGCTTCTGGACCTTTTCGAGGTGGACGTCTCCAACCAGGTCGTCCAGAGGGACCGCCACGCCGAGATGATCTGCTGGATGGGGCTTGTAGCCTCGACCCTCGAGAAGATCTGCGTCGAGATCAGGACCCTCCAGAGGTCCGAGATCGCCGAGGTCTCCGAGGTCTTCGGCAAAAAGCAGGTCGGATCGAGCACCATGCCCCACAAGAGAAACCCCATCAAGTCCGAGCAGGTATGCGGCCTCGCCAGAATCGTCCGGGCTCAGATGGAGCCGGCCTTCGCGAACATACCCCTATGGGACGAGAGGGATCTGACCAACTCCAGCTGCGAGAGGATCCTCTTCCCCGAGGCGTTCATCTTCACCGACCACATCCTCGCCCTCACCGCCCGGATCCTGGAGGGGCTCTCGATAAACTTTGACCAGGTCGAAAGAAACCTCCACCTCCTCTCCGGCCTCAACATGGCGGAGTCGGTGATGGTGGAGCTGGCGAAGAGAGGCGTCGGGAGGCAGAAGGCCCACGAGATCATGAGGAGCGCCTCCATGAGGGCCGTCGAGGAGGGCAAGACCCTGGCCTGGGTCCTGGCGGAGGAGGAGACGGTGGCGGTCCACCTCTCCCCCGAGGAGATCGACAGGCTCCTCGACCCCCACCAGTACATAGGGACCGCCGTCGAGCAGGTCGACCGGCTCCTCTTGAAGCTATCGCCCCTCCTGGACTGAAGGGCGCCTGAAGAGAGGAGGGGAGAGGAGGAGATACGGATGGGGAAATGGCGCGTCTCGCCGGAGATGAAGCCTCTGGACCTGCCCCGAGCCGTCCTCCTTAAGCCGGGGCGTATCGAGAGGGACGAGGAGGGGAACGTCCTCGACGCCAGCTCCTCTGTCACCCTCGTCCTGGCAGGGTCGAAGAGGATCATCGTCGACTCCGGAAGAGAGGACGAGGCCGACATCATAAGGGAGCGGCTGGCGGTCCATGGTCTTTCCCCTGACGACGTTGACCTGGTGATCAACACCCACGGCCATCCGGACCATTCTGGAAATAACAGCCTCTTCACCCGCGCCCCCGTTCTGTCCGGGGTTGGCGACGGCGGTCTGAAGGAGGGGGATATCGTCGCCCCCGGGGTCTGGATCCTGGAGACGCCGGGCCACACCCTGGATAGCATATCCGTCGTCTGCGAATCGGATAGACGGATAGTGATGGCAGGAGACGCCCTGCCCCTCTTCGCAAACTACCTCAAGGACCTCCCGCCCCGCCTCCACATCGACAGGGATCTCGCCATGGAGAGCATGAGGCGGGTGGCAGATCTTGCGGATCTGGTGGTTCCAGGCCACGATCTCCCTTTTCTCGTCCGGGAGAGAAAGCGGATCGCTTTCCTGGACCATAGCCCGTCTTTTCTATAGACCTCCCCCCAAAGATCCCATGCTAAAAATGTCACCCTGTTTTCAATCAAATGCGGCGGTATTCAATTCAAAATGCAAAAAAGGCAATCTATTAATAGTAAAAAATGTAGATAAAGCGGCAATGCAGCTGAAACTTACATCAAAAGAGAGGCTGGTCCTTTACGGGCTTGCGAGGTACCCGGGGCTCAGCGATATCGATCTCGCCGTAAAGATCGGCGTTGATCGATCTACCATATTCAAGAGCAAAAGGAAGTTCAGGGAATGGGAGATGGTCCAGCTCCTGAACGTACCCACCGGGATGGGGGTGGGCGCAGAGATGATGACCGCCGTCTTCGCCGCCTACAAGCCGAACGCCACCGCGGAGGTGAGGGGGAACGTGCCGGGATTGAAGGAGTGGGTCGACCACCCCCACTGCGTATTTCACTCGGCAACGGATACCGACTCCGTATCGATGATCTACTCCAAAAGCTTTACAGACTTCAAGAGGATATTCCATCCCGTCATCGACGACTACAGGGACGCGGGGGTCGTCGAGGAGATCCGATGCCATCATTACCCCTTCGCCCTGACCAGGGTATCCTGGGACTCTGCCCTCGCCGTCGATAACACCTTCAACCTCGGCAGGACCGACCTGCAGGAGGAGCCGCCGATCGAGGAGGTCTTCACAGATTCCGTCAAGCTCACCGAGAAGGACAAGCTCGCCCTCCACGCCTTCGTCAAGCATCCGACCCTCTCGGATCTGGAGCTCTCCCGCAGGACGGGGATCTCCAGGCCCACCATATCCGGGAAGAGGAACAAGTTCTTCGAGAGCGGCCTCTTGAGCCGACAGGCGAACGTCAACTGGAATAAGATCGGCTGCGAGCTGATGATCTTCTACCAGATCAACGTCAGGCCAAAGGCGACGTCCGAGGATATGATGGAGGTCTACTCTTCGTTCAGGAGGATCGGAGCCGCCGTCTACAGCTACATCCAGCCCGGGGAGATCTTCGGCTCGTTCCTGTCCCAGTGCTACGTCGAGATGAAAGAGAGGATGGACCAGGAGGTGAAGGGGCTCAGCGAGGCGGGGCTCATTACACAGAGGCCATCTTACGTCATAATGCCCCTGCGGGATCTGAAGGAGAGGAAGATCGACTACGCACCCATGGTGAAGTCGATGCTTGAGGTCGAGACCGACCTATGACCGGCGAGACCGTCGTCGTCGCCACATCGACGGATCCCGCCAGCATCAACATCGTCGATAGCCTCTTGAGCCTCGCCCCCTGGAAGGGCGATGGCGGGCCGGTTCACAGGTTGCGAGACTACAGCCTCGTCGTCTTTGAAGGGAAGCTGATCCACCTGGAGCACCTGGAGGCTTCCCTTGGGAGGATCGGCCTATCCCCCGACCTCATAGTCTTCGCCTCGAGGCACCAGGCCAAAGACGGCGTCCCCAGGCTCTGCGGCCACTTCTCGGGAAACTGCGGGGAGGCGTTGATGGGAGGCCGGGATAGAGAGCTATCGGTCGCGGCCCCATCCGCCCTCAAGTCCTTCATCCTGGGGCTGACCGAGGACCCCCTGGAGGGTTTTGATATCACCATCGAGGCGACCCACCACGGCCCCACGGACCTCTCCATCCCCTCCTTCTTCGCCGAGATCGGAAGCTCCCAGGAGGAGTGGATAAACCCTGAGGCTGGTAAAGCCGTGGCACGGTCGATATTGAACCTCCGGGATCAAAGCTTTCCCGCTTTCGTAGGCTTCGGCGGCGGGCACTATGCGACGCGGCAGAACCGGCTGATGATGGAGACGGGCATAGCCTTCGGTCACCTCTTCTCAAAGTACCAGGTAGAGGGGCTCGACCTTCCCATCATCCAAGAGGCGATGAGAAAGTCCGGGGCGGTGGCGGCCTACCTCGACCGAAAGTCCCTCCGCTCCGCAGACAGGCTGAAGATCCTGGGAGCCCTGGAGGAGATCGGCCTTCCGGCGATGAGGGAGGGAGAGATAAGGGAGATCTACCCCCTGGAGGATACGGCAGCACCGGTCTGAAGGCATCTTCCACCTTCAGTCGCCTCGCCCCTTTTACGGCTTCTTTCTTCGCCATGACTTCTCCGGCCTCACCTTGCCCATCCATGGGTCTTATTCAGGACTTCACCAGCTTGCTATTGCCCATCCGGCGGTCTTCTCCTCTATCGTCCCTTCTCCCCTCCGAGATCCGGCTTGCAGCTCTTTTGCCTCTTTAACCCCGCCTCTGGTGGCGTCGGGCTCATCGAAATAATCCCAAAATTCGAATACGAATTTGATATAACTAAAGTCAGCTTTATCTCCGATCAATCTTTGTGAATAATACGAAACTGTTAAATACCTGAATAAGCCTCCATAAGCCGTCGAAGGAGAGCTAACTCACATTGATGGAGGTTTGAATTATGGAGAGCTTTATAATAACTGTGGGAGCAACTTTTTTATGATCGCCGCCGTCCTGGAGGCGCCAGGAAGGATGGACCTGCGGGAGGTCGAGGATCCGAAATGTCCCCCCGGAGGTCTCCTCTTGAAGGTGGAGGCCTCCTCGATATGCGGCACCGACGTCAAGATGTACGAACGCGGCCAGAGGGATCTCGTCTGCCCCCGGATCCTGGGCCACGAGATCTCCGGGGTCGTCTTCGAGAGGGACGGTCGGGGCCCAAAAGTAGGCGAGAGGGTCCAGATATACCCCGGGGTCTACTGCGGACGCTGCCCCTCCTGCCGGAAGAAGGCAGAAAACCTCTGCGAGCGGATCAGGATCATCGGCTTCAACCTCGACGGCGGGTTTGCGGAATATCTCCTGGTCCCGAAGGAATCTGTTGATAACGGCTCCGTCAACCTAATCCCCGACGGAGTCGAGTTCGAGGAGGCGGCCCTGGCGGAGCCACTCGCCTGCTGCATAAACTCCCAGGAGCTGGCGGGGGTCGGCGACGGAGATTCCGTCCTGATCTTTGGGGCGGGTCCAGCGGGGCTCCTCCACGCCATGCTGGCCCGTCTGAGGGGGGCGTCGATGGTAGCCGTAGCGGAGACCCTGGATCACCGGGTCCGCATCGCCCGATCCTCGGCGGATCTCGTCGTCGATCCCATGAGGGACAATCTCTACGATCTAATGATGGACCTGACGGCGGGAAGGGGCTTCGACGTCATAATCCTGGCCAGCCGGGACGTTCCCGTCGACTCCGAATTATTTTCTCTCCTCACCCCCCGAGGCCGGATATCTCTTTTCTCAGGGCTACCCCCGAATCTCGCTTCGGCGAGGCTGGACTTGAACCGGCTCCACTACCGGGAACATATGGTCGTCGGCTCCTATGGATGTAACCCCGCCCAGAACCGGGAGGCTCTGGAGCTGATCGCGGGGCGCATCGACGTCCGCCGGCTGATCACCGAGAGGGTCTACCTCCGCGAGATAATGAGGGGGATGGAGCACACCGGCGAGCGCCGGGGGCTGAAGGCGGTGGTGACCGATTTTGGATAGCGATCCGGTCCGGATGGAGGTAGTAATCATACGGATCGGACTGATTTGGATGGAGTGATAGGATTTGGATGATGGAGCGAAGCTCTTTGGGTCGCGGTTGAACCGGCTGATAGCCGGAGAAAGCCTTTCGAGAGAAGAGGCGAGGCAGATGTTCTCTCAGGTCTTGACCGACGAGCAGCCCGACGTTCATCAGGGGGCGTTTCTGGCGGCGATCACCGCCAAAGGTCCCACCTCCGACGAGATCGCCGGAGGCTGGGATGCGATCTACGGCCTTGACACCTTCAAGGCATCCCCCAGGATATCCGGGGAGCTCTTCGAGAACTGCGGGACGGGGATGGACGCCGTCGAGACCTTCAACATCTCCACCGCGGCGTCGATCGTCGCCGCCGCCGCCGGGGTTCCCATGGCAAAGCACGGGGCGAGGGCGATAACCTCCCGGTGCGGCACCGTCGACATCCTGGAGATCCTCGGGGTGGAGGTGGAGGCGGACCCCGAGATCGTTGTGGCGAGCATCGAGAGGGCGGGGATAGGGATCTTCAACGGCATGAGCCCCAAAGTCCACCCCCTGGGCCTAGGCCGGATCCTCGCAAAGATCAGTTTCGGGACGGTCCTGAACATAGCCGGGTCCCTGGCAAATCCGGCGATGCCCCGCCGGGGCCTGCGGGGGGTCTACTCAAAGGAGCTGGTCGTCCCAATCGCCGAGGCGATGAAGAAGATCGGCTACTCCAGGGCGATGGTCGTCCACGGCCTCTCCGCCGACGGCAAAAATGGCATGGACGAGTTATCTCCATCGGGAAGGACGATCGTCGCGCAGCTTCGTGAAGACGGACGGATCGCGACCTTCGAGGTATCCCCGAGGGACTTAGGGGCAGAACCTGTGGACTTGAGGCATCTACTGCCCCGGGAAGATCGGGTCGAAGAGGCGGTAGAGCTTCTGCGGGTCCTCTCCGGGATGGAGAAGGGTCCCAGGGAGACGGCGGTATGCATCAACGCTGCACCCATCCTCCTCCTAGCCGGGAAGGCCGAAGGCCTCCGGGATGGGTTCCTGGCGTCTAAGGATCTCATCAGGTCCGGCGCCGCCCTCGATAAGCTCGGCGAGTGGGTCGCCTCCCAGAACTCCGATCCCCTCGCCGGTGCCGAGAGGCTGGAGCTTCTCATCGATATGGCAAACTGAAGGGAAATGAAGGCGGCTTAGAGGCGGCCTCAGAAGATCGGCGGAGATGGAAGGGTGTATGCTCCTCAGCAGCCGATCCTGTCTCTTCTGCCGGGGGAGAAGAGCTTCCTCAAATCCGGTCAATCTCCTCCCGTCGCCTTCCGGTCACCGATCTCCAGAATCCCCGAGACCTTCGCCAGGTACCCTTCCATGTACTCATCGCAGACCTTCCACTCGACGTCGACATTGATCTCCGCCATGATCTCCTGGAGCTGGACCTTCACCTGGTCCCAGGTGTACTTGTTCTCGGATCTGCACAGCTCCGTCAGTAGCCGCATGGTGGGGACGAAGATCTTCTTGAACTCCGACCTTATGAAAGCCATGAAGGGCTCCGAGAGGTCCCGATAGACGTAAGACCGCAGCTCCGCCAGGATCTCGTACTGGGCGGTGCAGGGGTCGTCGTAGGGGTCGGGGGACTCCTTCCCCCAGTGATCCCCGAGGCTCTGATAGCCCTTCTTGATCATATCGTCGACCCTCCTCCTCCCTTCGCCGTCGCCGATCTCGGCGGCGAGCTTGTATCCGGTCAGCCGGAGCCGGAGGAGCTGGACCCTCCCCTCCTCGAAGCTGAGGTTGAGATGGAACCTACCGAGGTAGCCTGCCATGTGGTCCAGCCTAGTCTGCGGGTCGAAGGTGACCGCCAACGGATCACCTCCCCCGGGACCAGGGTGCGCCTGACGCCCGCCCCTCTGACCTCTCACAGCTCGTCGATCCGCCTGATTCTCGTGACCTATTCATATTGGGACTTATATATCTTCAGAGTTTAAGACCTTTGGCCTCGGTCCAAAGGGTACCGCTCTTTGAGCCCTCGACGATAGGAGCATAAATTTATCCATAGATGGTGTTAAGGCATAGCCGAAAGGAGGGTCTGGAGGAGAATGGCGCCGGCATACCTGGTTATAATGAGGCCCGGAAACTGTCTACTGGCAGGGATCGCGGCCCTCATCGGCCTTTTGGTGGCTGGAGGCAGCCTCGAACCCTTTACCATCGCCCTGGTCTTCTTTGCGGTCTTCGCGGTGACGGGGGCGGGTAACGCCGTCAACGACTACTTCGACCGGGAAATCGACGCCGTCAACAGGCCCCGCCGGCCGATACCAAGCGGGAGGATCAGCCCGGATCGGGCGAGGGGCTGGTCGATCGTCCTCTTCGCCGCCGGGTCCGCCGCCGCCCTATTCATAAACCCCCTCGCCTTCGCCATAGCCGTCGCGAACTCGATACTGCTCTACCTCTATGCCAGGAACCTGAAGGTGACGCCCTTCGCCGGAAACCTCGCCGTCGGGTACCTGACGGGATCGACGTTCCTCTTCGGCGGGGCGGCAGGAGGGGACGTCGGAATTACCGTCTTCCTCTTCAGCCTCGCGGCCCTCGCGACCCTGGCAAGAGAGATCGAGAAGGACATCGAGGACGTCGCCGGCGACAGCGCCAGCGACGCCAGGACCCTTCCGATAGTCATCGGAGAGAGGAGGTCTTCTTATCTCGCCGCCCTCTTCGTCGTCGCGGCGATCGCCTTAAGCTACCTCGCCCCCCTGGGGAGGGCCTACCTCGTCGCCGTGACCGTCGCCGACCTGCTGTTTCTTGTGGCTCTAGCGAGGATCTTCCAGGGCGACGCTCCCAGGGCCCAGAAGATGCTGAAGGCGGGGATGACGGCCGCCCTGGTGGCCTTCCTGGTGGCTGCGGCCTCGGGGCTGGGGTATCTGTAAAAGGGTCCAGGCCGGAGAGAGCCGGGCATTCCAGACGCAAACCGCCCGGAGATGGCTACGATATCCAAGAACTTGATCGAGGATCGGATTTGAGGCGACTATCGGAGCCGCAGGCGGCTCAAGATCCGCCGCCATCCGCCGGATAAGGCGCGGCCGAGGCCCTGGCCACCGCCGCCACACCTGCGGCAGATCTTCGTCTCCTCAAGGGCTTCGGTGCAGATCGCCCTTCTGACCAGGATCTTCCCCTCTCCTCCACAGTGCTCGCACTCCTCCTCCCCTGGGATGACAGCCCTCACCGGAGCCCCGCCCCTTCTTTCCATCATCCCTCCCTCACCTTTCCTCATCCCTCTATCACCTTCCTCCATCCCACCATCACCATTCCACCAGTCGAGGTTTCTAAGGCCGCCATCTCGACCTGATCCAGACGGCTCCTGCGTAGAGGATCGGCGAGAGGATCGCGTTCGACGCCATCGTCGGCACCCCCACCTTCATAAAGGACGGGGCGACGAAGGCGACGAGGCCGATCCTCCCGTCGGCTATCGCCTCGACTATCCCGGCACCTCCCCGGGCCAGCTGCGGAAACGAGAGGATCCCGTAGTAGCTGGCGAGGACGAAGGCGGCGAAGCTTGCGGCCGTCGCCATGACGACAGCGGCCGAGACCGCCGCCGGCCGCAGAGAGCCGTCCTCACCCCTAAGTTTATCGGCGGCGATCTTGCAGGAGACGATCCCCGCCATGTGGGCAGGGACGTTGGCGAGGGGGAAGGGGGCTGCTGTGGCGGTGGCGAGGGCTAGGCCGGCGGCGAGGCCCACAATGGAAGCCTCCGAGAGGGACATCCTGATCAGAAGGACGATGAGGCAGTAGACGGATATCGATATCCCGAACTGCAGCTCGCCGGTGATCGAGCCGGTGAACCTCATCAGGTAGTGGACCGACCAGGCGAGGGCTATCAGGAGGCCCGTGAGGGCGATTTCTCTTGATTTCATATAATTCCTCAGACCAGCAATACTGAAGAATATTATTTATATAGAACTCTTTTCGAGCGGTTATCGGCAGGAGCCATCCTTCATACAGCCACTTTGATAGATCGGGCGGTTGTGGTCGGCTCAGGAACCGGCATCCTCTCTGAGATCAGGCCCTCAATGTGAAATTCTATCGCCTCTTTCATCCGCCCAGTCGTCTCTTCGGGGGTCTTTCCCGTAGCTACGACCCCGGGCAGATCGGGACAGTAGGCAGAGAAATTATCCCCTGCTTTCTCGATTATTATCGTGTACTCGGTCACCTTCTTCCGCCTCCTTCAGGCCGCTCTGATTCAATATGCTATTTAGGGTTCCTTTTGCGACATCGTCGCTGAGGTTGCCGGAGACCGTTACAAGACCGTTCTTAAATGGATGCTTATACTGTCTATGGCTCCCTCTGATCCTCATGAGATGCCATCCGTCTTTTTCGAGGAGCTTGATTATATCTCTCACTTTCAAATTGGTTCCTCATTATTATCGGAAGTTAAATCGACAGACTATCTCTTTTGCAATAACTATTTTGCGCTGAGATGGGGGAGGGAGCGCCTCCCCCGAAAGCTCCACCTTCAGCCTCAACGCCTCGCGAACCTTCAACGGTGGGCGAAGTAGGCGACTACCCCGTCCTGCGAGACGTAATCGATCCGGACGAAGCCGTACCTCTCGAACTGGACGATCCTGTCGAGGTCTTCTCTTATCCCGACCTCACCTATACCGGAGTCGACGCCGTCGGGGCGCATCACCCGGACGGGGACGCCGTCGGGGGGAGCCCAGTGGATGATCCGTAGCTTCATCTCCTTTGCCTGGTGGGGGTCGGTCCCGATGACCCGTCCCCGGAGGGGATCTGTGGAGACGACCTCGACGTTGCAGAGGTCTTTGAGCCTGAAGCGTACCCCCGCCTTCAGGTCCGCGAGATCGTCGGCGGAGACGAGGAGCTTGGGCCCTGCGGGTATTTCGCGAAGACCCAGGTCCAGGGTCGGGTGGAAGGGGGCGGTCGCGACCTCGGGGATCTCGCCCCCTATCTCCATCTCTACCGGGTCCTTGACGAAGAACCTCCTCCTTGCCGATGGGTCGATGATCTTCCGGTTCTCGGCGTAGACCGAGTCCATGCTGATGCTGATATCCGTCTCCCCGACCCCGAGCTCGATGATGAACTTCCTGAGCGCCTCGGGGCGGATCCCCCTCCGCCGGAGGGCCCGGACCGTCGGCATCCGCGCGTCGTCCCAGCCGGAGTACTCCCCCGCCTCCAGGGCCCGCCGGAGGGCGGAGGTGCTGAAGGAGCCGAACTGGTGGATCTTGATCCTCCCCCAGTGGATCGTCTTGGGGTAATTCCAGCCCATGTGATCGTAGAGGTACCGCTGCCTCCGCTCGCTGTCCATCAGGTCTTTACCCCGGAGGATGTGGGTCACCCCCAGGAGGTGGTCCTCGACGGCGGACTCGAAGTCGAGGAGCGGCCAGACCCTGTACCTATCGCCGACTCTCGGGTGGTCGGCGGTGACGATCCGAAAGGCGGCCCAGTCCCGCAACGCCGGGTCCTTGTGGAGTATATCCGTCTTTATCCTGAGGACGGCGTCGCCGGGTCCCAGGCCGCCGTTGATCATCTCACCCCAGAGGGCCATGTTCTCCTCGGGGCTGGTGCCCCTGTGAGGACAGGGTTTTGCACCATCCTTCAGAGCCTTGAAGGTCGCCTGATCGCACCGGCATACGTAGGCTCCGCCCCTCTTTATCAGCTCTTCAGCCACCTCGTAATACCGGGGGAGACGGTCGCTGGCGATGATCACCTCGTCGGGGACCGCCCCCAGCCACCGGCAGTCCTCGATGTACCAGCCGTAAGCCTCGGGCATCGGCCTCTTGTTGACGGGGTCGGTGTCGTCGAAGCGGAGGAGGAACCTTCCGCCATACCTTCTGACGTACTCGGAGTTGATGATGATCCCCCGGGCGGACCCGACCGTCGGCGGGCCGTTGGGGTTTGGGGCAAACCTCATGACGACGCCGCCTTCGGCCCCGGAGAGGGCGGCTAGCCCCTTATCCGGCTCCTTCTTTCCGCCGAGCTCCGCGAGAAGCTCTGGGGCGATCTCCATAAGCCGCTTCTCCCACTCCTCCGGCCCCCCTCCCGCCACCTCTGAGAGGACCGAGGCGACTATGGGCGCCATCTCCTTCGCCCTCCCCCGCAGGTCCGGCCTCTCGCCCATCAGCTTTCCCATCACCGCTCCCGCCTGGGGCGCGGCCCTGTACTTCACGGCGTTCTGAAGGGCGTACTTCTCTATGATCTCCCTGATATCGTCGGCCATTCAAGACCACCTCCTCTCAACGGAGGTCTTAAAGCTTCTCCAGCCCGTCCCTGACGATAGTGGCGTGGTCGAAGGCGAGGGGCGGCAGGACCTCGGGGCTGAAGACCTCCGCGGACGAGGCGTCCGACCCCGCCGAGACCTCCCCCCTCCCCCAGGCGAGGTAGCATACCGAGACTACATGCCCCCGGGGGTCTCGATCCGGCTTCGAGTAGACCCCCACCAGCTTCAGGAGGGTGATATCCAGCCCAGTCTCCTCCTTCGCCTCCCGCCGGACCGCTTCCTCGACCGTCTCCCCCACTTCCACAAACCCTCCGGGGAGGGCGTAGCTCCCCCGGTAGGGCGGGTTCTCTCTTCTGATCAGAACTATACCATCTCGAAAGAGGATGAGGGCGTCAGCGGCCAGGGACGGCGTCTTCATGAATACCAGAACGTTTATATAGACTTAAAGGCAGTGGCCAACCGAAAGACTTATATTCGACAAATGACGTAGTCCAGGATGGCAAAAGTCGATGGACTTAATCTCCCTCCTTTACCCTACATCCAATATCGGCTTTTGCGCTCTTCTTCTTCACCTTCGATCTCCTCATCAAACCATAAGATCCGTTGGCCAGAAATACATGCAAGGCCCAGTCTCTCCCATGAACTTCTCCATAATCAAGATCGGCGGAAGTCTTATCGACGTTTCAAGAGATATCGTCAGGAGGCTTGTCTCTCTCTCAGAGGAGGGGGTCTCTTTCCTGGTAGTTCCTGGCGGCGGCCCCATGGCGGACCTAGTGAGAGATCTATCCAATAGATACGACATCTGCGAAGAGACGGCTCACTGGATGGCGATACTGGCGATGGAAGAGTACGCCTTCTTTCTTGCGGACAGGACGGGGGCGGCTCTGACGGATGAGATAAGAAGGCCCGGGTCCGGGGTCTGGGTCCTCCTCCCCAGCCGTCCTCTGATGCGAGACGACCGGGAGCTTGAGCACAGCTGGGATTATACATCCGACTCCGTCGCCGCCCTCGTCGCCTGGAGGCTTGAGGCCGACTTCGTCAAGGCCACCGACGTAGAAGGGGTGATCCTGGACGGTGAAATCGAAGAGGAGATCTCCGCAGAATCTCTCATCGGGAAGAGAACGTGTATCGATCAGGGTGCCCTGCGGATCCTGAAGAGTTCAGGACGAAGCTGCCTCGTCCTCGACGGGAGGGACCCCGACAGGTTCATCGCGAGGTTGAAGGCGGGGAAGGGCGGAACCCTTATAAGAGGGGGAGGTGTTGGTCGATCCGGTCCTGACGTAAGGGAAAGTTTATACCCGAGGATCGATCAGAGCACGGAAGAGAGAGTAACATGACGGAAAAATCAGATAGATGCATGTCATGCGGAGTGACGTTGATCGGGCCTGTCGGCGCCAGGTTCCCCTGCCCCAACTGTGGGGAGATAATTTTGAGATGCAGCAGATGCAGAAAGCAGAGCAACCCCTATACCTGTCCCAACTGCGGGTTCTTGGGGCCCTAAGGTGATATTTGTGGGAGAGGTTGCCGCAAAGTTGAAGGTAATGCCCGATGGGACCGATGTGGATATGGAGAGGCTGAAGGATGCCATCAAGGCGGTCCTTCCGCAGGGAGCAAGGCTTCACGGCTTCGCCGAAGAGCCGATAGCCTTCGGCCTGAAGGCTCTGATGGTGGCGGTGATCCTGTCGGAGGGGGTCACAGGTACCGAGGAGCTGGAG
The DNA here is from genome assembly GCA_002506535.1 of Methanothrix harundinacea. Classification (GTDB taxonomy): domain Archaea; phylum Halobacteriota; class Methanosarcinia; order Methanotrichales; family Methanotrichaceae; genus Methanocrinis; species Methanocrinis harundinacea_B. Next base: position 33,446 of record DAXT01000007.1, on the reverse strand, counting down.
GTCGCCATAGCGTCCGTAGAGGGCGTCCAGTCGGTAGAAGTTGAAGGGGTAGGACTCCTCTAAACCTCCCCGTTTTGGTTTAAGTATCGGGCTCGTAGATCAGGGGTAGATCGTTACCTTCGCAAGGTAAAGGCCGCGGGTTCGAATCCCGCCGAGTCCATCCGCCGCCGCCGGATAGACCTGCGATCGAGGAGATCCTGGATCATCACCATCAGGTTCGCCGTCTTCTTCTTTTAGCCGTCTCCTCTGCTGCGATGTCTCTATAGTATCTGGGGTATCCGTCCTCCGGACGGAGGACGATGGCCCGCTCGAAGCTCGCCAGGGCTTCTTCCCACCTCAGGAGCCTCCAGAAGAGAAAACCCCGAAAGATCCAAGCCTCCGGATCCTGGGGATCGATCTTTGCCGCCCTGTCGAGGGATCCGATCGCCTCCATATACCTTCCCATCATACCCAGGACGAGGGCCGCCTTCTTCTCCGCCGAGCTGGAGGGGTGGATCCGGGCGGCCTTTCGGTAGGATTTGAGGGCGATATCGAGCTCTCCCTCTTTAAGACGGCAGTCGCCCTTCCGGATCAGATCTCGATGGTCGGGGGTGGCGACCATCGGAGGATGAGCAGGACGCAAGGACGAAAAGAGCCTGCGGATTCCCGGCCGCCGAAAGAACATAATATTCAGTGATCTCATCCAAGCTCAGGGCTTCAGCCGTCCGATCTCCAGGTACCTCACCAAGCCTTCTTCCTCTCGAGCGAAGATCATCACCTTCCTGACGCTGTGGGCGAGCCGGACGGCCCGGGAGACGACAGGGAGGTGGAATACGTGATCGTCGGGGATGGAGTGGACGAGGTACTCGGAGTGGGGGACCTTCTTTGAGCTCTCCACCCTCTTATAGACCCGAAAGTGGCTCCCGAACTTGAATCCGGTCTTGACCACCAGGTCTTTCTCCCGGAGGTCCCGGTAGACCCGGTGCTTCATATCGAAGTCCTCCTCGACGACCCTCGCTCTCTTTTCGAACTCTTCTAGGTTGAGGTCCATCCCGGACCGATCGACGATCTTGAGGGCGCCCTTCTCAAGAAGGTAAGCCGACTCCACCAGGGAGAGCTGGAGCCTCCCGCCACCGGGCTTCCCGTAGAAACCCCCCTCGTGGAGACGCTCTGAGGATTCGGGGTCCCAGAGCATAACCCTGTCCTCCAGGAGGGTGGCGGTACCTCCCCCGACCTCCAACTTCGTATCGCCTTTGAGCTCCCTCTCCCTCGCCTCGTAGAAGGTTATATCGCTCTCCTCGTCGACGACCGCCAGCATCAGCCTCTTTCTCATCTGTTTTGCCACCTTCATGGGGGCCACCAGATCGTTTAGGGGTACCGGCTGCCTCTCGGAGATCACTTGGACGTAGAACTCGGCCGCAGTCTTTCCCGGCTTTCCGCCCCTGGGGTAGACCCGGAAGTCGGTGACCCCAGGCTGGACGTAGTAGCCCCTCTCCCGGAGGTCCTTGTAGACGACGTATCTGAACTCAAAACCGGCTTCTATCGCTGTCGCCGCCTCGAAGAAGGATCGGAAGTCGAGGTCGGCCCCGCCGAGGCTGACTTTTATCCTCCCCCGGTCGAGGAGGTAGGCCGCCTCCACCAGGGAGAGCTGAAGCCCCCCCTCGACGGGCCTTCCAAAGGACCCCTGGTCGTAGAGCTCCTCCGTCGCCTCTCCTCCCAGGAGGACCTTCTTTCCGGAGAGGTCGCCGCGTATCGGGTCATCGGACATGAGATCCGGAGGCTCAGGTGGAGAGGCTGTCGGGCCATACTCCGTGGACGCAAGAGAGCGCCTCGTCGACGGTGCGGTGGACCTTCTCCGCCGAGTAGCCGGCGCTCAGGAGGTAGGACTCGACGTGGTTGGGGACGGCGATCGACATCTGCTCGACCATCATAACACCCTGGAGGATGGTATAGTCGCCGAGCTTGACGGGGATTATGGCGTCGGAGAAGATAAGTTCGAAGATCTCCGGAGATATGGGCCGCTCAAACCCCGTGAGGAAGGCTTCAAGGATCTCGCTCGTCCACTCGTGCTTGCGTCCATCCTCATCGGCATACGGGAAGACGACGACCTCTCTTGTACCGGCGAGGCTCTCCAGGAACTCCTCTGGCGTCACCTCACCCTCGAAGACGAATTCGAGGAAGCTGGTGTGGGGGACGGTGGTGGGTATCTTCGACGCCCTGATGCTGTATTCGACCTCCTCGAATACGGTTCCGGCGTCGGTCCCCTGGTGGCCGACCCCCTTGCCGATGGAGACGGCGGAAGGGGACGCCCTGACGACGGTGTGGGGGTCGCCCTGCCTTCGATCGATGTTTCCGAGGATCATCTTGAGGCCCAGGGGCCGGGCTGCAAGAGACGCCCTGCATATCCCTGTGGTGTTGCAGCTGGTGCACTGGATCACCTTCGGCTTCGCCTTGAGGAATAGCTCGTAGTTCTCAAGCCCGAAGAAGAACTCCCGCCCGAAGTCCGCCTCGAGGTCGTCGGTGATCTCGAATCCCTTCTCTATCAGAGCTGCCTTTATCTTGTTTCTGTGGGCTCCTCCCATCAGGGATACGGTACAGTCGTGGGCGAGGGCCGCCTCGACATAAGGGGTCTCCTGGTCGCCCGGGGTTCCCACCATGATGAAGTCGCAGTCCTCGAAGAAGTCTTCATAGCCGCCCTGGACCGAGAATCCCGCCCCCTCCCACTTTCCCCTGTCGGCATCGTCCGAGACGTAGGCCTTGGCGTCGCAGAGCCTTATCAGCTTGGAGAGGACGCTCTTCGCCCGTCCGTGAGGCCTTCGGAGGAGGACGTTCAGGTCTCCCTCTATCCCCCCGGCCTTCTTGACGGCGTCGATCGCCAGAATCGTTCTCTTATTCTCCGTTCCGTCAAATCCGACGAAGCCAGCATCTGATCTCAATCTCATTCCTCCGTACGAGATGAGAGAAGTGTCACGATATTAACCTTTCCAGCAGAATATATCATTTCGCATCTTCGAAGGTGGCGAGGATCCATCCCACCACAACCTCTGCGTTCCGGTCTGGATCTAGCCCCTCGGCGTCTACCACCACACTGGGATCGATCGGCTCCTCGTAGGCGACGTCTGCCCCCGGAACCGTCGCTCCCTCCTCACCAGCTTTGGCGTATATCCCCCGAGGGGAGTATGCGGCCTTCCGGCCCCGCTCCCGCTCGATGCAGGTCGGAAGGGACGCCTTGACGTAAACCTCTGAGAAGTTGGGGATGAGCCTCCTGGCCAGCTCCCGGTATCTGCGCTTGTTAGCTGTAGCGTCGACGATGACGTTAGTCCCTGCCTCCGAGAGTAGCATCGCCATGTAAGCCAGGCTTGCGTATACCACCTCCCTCTCCTGGTCGGTGTAGGTCGGCTCGGGGGTGATGACCCGGCGGATCTCGTCGAGCTCCAGGACCCGAACTCTTATGCCTCGCTCCGCCAGCTTCACCTTCACCCGCTGGGCGACGGTGGTCTTTCCGCAACCAGGAAGCCCCGTAAACCAGACAACCCAAGACATGGGATAAAGACCCAATTTCAGCGAATAAATATCATTCCCTTGAGGAAGAACTCCCGACTTTCAGCAGGGTCCCCCAGAGGTTGGATCATCCCTACCAGAGGTGGGTTGGGCCAAAGATCCAGGACTCTCCTCTCCTGTACTTCGAAGAAAATATTCGATCAGACAAAAGATTAATATAAGTGTTCTTGATATATAGGGATGCATCGGGACATAACCTCCACTGCATAGGGATAATGAGAGGTATAAAAATATGACCAATAAAAGAAACTTCGCGTTGCGAGACGCTTCTGGGAACGAGATAGGGGTTTTCACGGGAAAACAGCCGAGACAGGCGGCTTTGAAGGCCGCAAACCGGGGATACACCGATATCAGGCTGAGGGAGAGGGGAACCAAGAAGGTTCACATCTTCGAAGGGGAGAGGAACCTCGTNNAAGCCGTCCAACGCCCCAGACTGGATGCCAAAGGAGATCTGGAAGCCGAACGTAAAGAAGATCGGCATTGAGAAGCTGGACACGATCTGAAGATCTCGTCCCCCGCGATCTTCTCGATGAGGCGAACGGGAACCTCTTATAGTCGATGGCGGATGGCGGAAGGCGGGCGGCCGGACCGTCCCGTCGACCGCGTCATCTTCTCCTCAAGTTCCCGCCTGACTCATCCCATCTCTTCAGATCTCTTTTTCAGATATGCGATACGTCGCTAGCGATCGGTCGGCCGTCTCGTCCTCCGCAGGGTCATACGTTGCCCTCCGCATCTCGTTTCATGCATCGACGCTCAGAAGGAGCCTGATCTCGCTGCCCTGGTGGTCTATCGTCGTCCAGTAGACCTCCCTCGACGTCCCGAATATGCTGTAGGCCCCCCTTCCAGACCTCTCCATCTCGACCCTCTCTGCCACCGCCAAGAGGTCAGGGAACTCTCTGAATAGGGGATCGATGAAGGTGTTTCTTCCTATCTGGTCGGCGTCGGAATCGTATATGATCGTCCCGTCGGGGGTCATCGCCCAGATCTTGGCTCTGCCCTCAGGCTGATGGGGAGCCAGAGCATCGCCGAAGAGGACCGTCGAGTTGACGAGGACCGTCACCGCCCCGATGAGCCTTCCCACCTCATCGAATACCGGGGAGGCGAAGTCCATGGCACGAAATCCCTCGACGCTCTCTATGTAGGCGAGGCCAGCGGGCCTTCTGGTGGCGAGGAGCCGCTCGATATGTTCCTGGTCTCTTATATTCATCCCCTGGACGTGCTGGTACTCCTCCGGCATCACCTCCACGATGATGCCGTCGAGGTCGATGGTTATGCAGTCGACCACAAAGGGACCCAGGCCTGATAGCTGATCGAGAACTTCCCGGGCTCTCTCACCCTCGATCCCACCGTCAGAGAGGGCGAGGCCGGCCTCCAGAAGAGCCCTGTCGATATCGGCGAGGGTTTTGCTAACACCATCCTCCGCCTGGAGGAGGTTCCATAGAAGGTCTCCATCGTTCTTTTGATCCGGCGATGCGCCCTCCCCGGCGAAGGCGACGGGGGCGAGGATGGCGGCGAGGGCTATAGCCCCCATCATCAATATGAATACTCTCGGTTTCTCAGATAACTCCATGCCATCACCATAATTTGCGCGGAAGACTCCCGCGAGTTCTGATCTGCTCGGCAGTCAACTTTTGATTTTGAGGTATCTCGAAAGCGGCCTTAATGACGTCGATAGTCGGAGATGTCCCGGGACGATCGGGGGGACGATAGGGGTAACGGAAGGGAAAGATGCATAAAAAGGGGAGAATGGAAGAAAAGGTTTCAGCCGAAGAGGGCGCCGAGACCTTCGATCCCGCTCTCTTCAGCCTCTTCCTTATCTTCCTCAGCCTCTGCTGCCGGAGCTGCCACAGCCGCGGAAGCTGCCGCTGCAGGGGCGGCCGCCACGGCGACGGAAGGCGTCTTGGATAGGACGTCCTCGATGTCGACGCCCTCCAGGGCGGAGACGAGCGCCTTGATCCTGATCTCGTCGGGGGCGACGCCCACCGCGCTGAGTATGGTCTTTATGCCCTCCTCGGACACCTCTTTACCTGAGCTGTGAAGCATTAACGCTGCATATACATATTCCATCTTAATCCACCTCTTTCTCTCGATCAACCAAACAGGGCAGACAGTCCGCCGAGTCCGGCCTCTTCCGTCTCTTCTTTATCGGCCTCTTCGGCCTTCTCTTCGGTCTTCTCAGCCGGGGCCGCTGCCGGAGATGCTGCCGGGCCGCCTTCTGCGAGGCTCCTGAGCATCTTCGCATCAGCCGCCGCCTTTGCGAGGAGCGCCTCCATCATGCTGGGGACGGGTATCCCGCAATCGAGGACCAGGTTTCTGGCCTTCGAGGCCGCCCTCTGGAGGAGGGGACTGATGGTCGTCGGGCTTGCGTAGCCTATCTCGAGCGCCAGGCCGAGAGCCTGCGCTGAGGCCTTGCCCATCTGAGATATGATGCCATCGACGTCGATGGTGAGATCTTCAGCCCTGTATACGAGGCCACCTTCGTAGACCGCCCGGAGCTGTAGCCCCACATTCCTCGGGAATATCTCCATCATCGCCAGCACTTCGGCGAGCTGGGCTGAAACGGTATCGCCCTCCTCAGCTACGACCTTCGTCTCGTTGATGACCACTTTGCCGCTCTTGATGGCTGCGGGAATTCCCGCGGCCTGGAGCTTTCCGACCATGGGGCCAGGGGCGAAGGAGGTCTCGCCCTTCTCGATGACAATGTCGCTGTTGGCCTTTCCACCGGCCTTTATCGGCATCGGCTTCTTCTTCTCCTCCAGCAACTTGGCGAGCCTGAAGGGGTTTATATCGGTGAAGATGAAGGCCGTCTGGGCTTCGATACCGTCTGCCAGAGGCAGGAGGTCTTCGGAGCACTTCGCTATCGCCCGGCGGGAGATGTTGTTTCTGACCATCTTTATGGTGGCAAAATCCCTCATCTCCGCCCGCAGATCCTGGATCTGCTTTGCGGGGATATCTGTCAAGCCCACAAGGCCCACGACGGGTGACGAGCGTATCCTCTCCACCAGATCCTCTACCTCTCGGACCTTCCATTCCGGGACGTGCTCTGTATGGCGTGCCTGAACGGACATTTCAAATCACCTTTATCGAGGGACCCATGGTCGTCTTCACATAGACGGACTTCAGGTTCTGCTTGCCGTCCTTGAGGGTCTGCTCCAGCTTGGTCGTGACGGTCTCTACGTTCTCAGCGATCTTCTGGATGTCCATATCCCTGGAGCCGACCGCCATGTGGAAGGTGAGCCGGTCACGGGACCTCACCCTCACCAGGTTCCTCTGCCTCTTTATTATGGGGGTGACGTCCACGTTGGGGGGCAGCGGCATCGGCATCTTTCCCCTCTTTCCCAGGATGGGACCCAGCTTCTTGCCTATCGTCGGCATGAAGCTCGTCTCTGCGATGAAATAGGTGTACTCGTCAGCGATCTTTCTCGCTCGCTTCTTGTCGTCGCCCAGCTCCGATAGCTCGTCTGGAGAGATTACCAGATCCGCGCCGGCGCGCTGAGCCAGAAGGGCGGTCTCGCCGCTCGCGAATACCGCTATCTTTGCAGATCTGCCGCTGCCGTGGGGCAGAATTATCTCCTCATCCACCCTGTTGGCAGGCAGGCTCATGTCGATGTTCTGCAAGTTGATCGCCAGATCGACGCTCTCGTTGAACCTCCTCTCGGGGGCCTCGGATATCGCCTTTCTGACGGCTTCCTCTATCGTCTTGTTCATCTCAATCCTCCGTAGTCCACGACTTGCGGTCTACTACGGCGTCTCAAAAAGAGAGTCCAAATCCCGTCTGCAATCCTCTATAATAAGTTTTCGTCTATGCAAAGAGGTCATCGAACCTTCCCTCATCGACCGCCGCCTGGGCTTCCTTCCGGGGCATCCCCTCGACGGTGATCCCCATGGTCCCGCAGGTCCCTATGACCTCTTTGGCAGCCCCCTTCAGGGAGACGGAAAGAAGGTTGTTCTTTTTGATCCCCGCGACCTTTACAACCTGATCCATGGTCAGATTCCCGACAGCCTGGAGAGCGTTGCCGGAGCCCTTCTCCAGCCCCGCCTCTTTTAGGACCAGAGCCGAGGTCGGGGGAGTTCCCACATCTACCTGGTATTCGGTCCTGCTCTTCACCGTGACCTTGACCGGGACCTGCATCCCGTTCAGATCTGCTGTCGCCTCATTTATCTTCTTTACAACTTCTGCGACGTTAACGCCTAGAGGTCCTAGTGCGGGGCCCAGGGGGGGTCCTGCGCTGGCCTTTCCACCAGGTACCAACACTTCTACAAAATTGGCCAAGAAATTCACCTCTGAATCTCATCTTTGCTGAGCACGCGGACGTGGTCACCCCTCACAGTTATGGGGATGGGCACCATCGCCTCGAAGAGCTCTACTGTGATCTCCTCTTTTCCGATGTCTACCCTCTTGACCCTGGCCATCTCGCCCTTGAAAGGTCCCGAGATCAGCTCCACTATGGAACCTTCGTTGATGCCTACCACCGCCGGTTTCGGCGTTAGAAAATGCTCGACCTCACCGAAGCTGGACGCTCCCCTGATCACAGAACGAGCGTGGGGTACACCCTGTATCGCCTCCTCGACGATCTCCGGAGCTTTCGCTTCCACCAGGACGTATCCCTTCAGGACGTCGGGGACTAGGAGCGCCGTTATGTCGTACTTCTCTTTACGGGCCAACTGGGCGATGAGGTTCGCCACGGAACGTTCCTGATTTGCTGTGGTCTTCACTACAAATATGCTGGTCTCGGCCATTCTGACGGAAGACAGTCGAACCGGATATATATAAGTTTGCAGCCAGCCTCGCCGCGGCCGACTCCTCGTTATCGAATCCAGGGAGGCGCCTCCTGCGATCCCTGGTCAGAGATCGGACCGGAGCTGCAGCCTCACCCCCCTTCATTTCGATGGCGTCTCCCTCTTTGGGAAGGCATTCTTCCTGCCCCGGATTCCCGAAACGTTCATATAGAAGTTTAAACACCTCCCAAGCCATCAGCTCGAATGGAGGAAGAAAATAGATGGCAGGATTGGGGGGAACCCCCGTACTCATACTCAGAGAGGGCAGTCAGAGGACCGCCGGCCGTGAGGCGCAGAAGTCGAATATTATGGCCGCGAAGGCGGTGGCGACGGCTGTCAGGACCACCCTCGGCCCCAAGGGGATGGACAAGATGCTCGTCGACACCCTGGGAGACGTGGTCATAACCAACGATGGTGTAACCATCCTCAAGGAGATGGACATCGAGCACCCGGCCGCCAAGATGATGGTCGAGATAGCCAAGACCCAGGACGACGAGGTCGGCGACGGCACCACCACCGCGGTCGTCCTGGCGGGGGAGCTCCTCAAGAAGGCCGAAGAGCTCCTGGACCAGGAGATCCATCCAACGGTCATAGCCGCCGGCTACAGGGCTGCGGCGGACAGGGCCATGGGTGTCCTCAAGGATATGGCGATAAAGGTCTCGCACGATGATGATCTGCTCTTGAAAAAAATCGCCATCACGGCCATGACCGGGAAGGGGTCTGGTATCGCCAGAGACGAGCTGGCAGAGCTGTCGGTGAAGGCGGTCAAGGCGATAATGGATGAGGACGGGACCGTGGACGTCGACAACATCACCGTCGAGAAGAAGGTCGGCGGCAGCGTCACCAACTCTGAGCTGGTATACGGCATGGTCATCGACAAGGAGCGGCTCCACCCCAACATGCCAAAGAAGGTCAAGGACGCCAAGATCGCCCTCCTGAATTCCGCCATCGAGATCGAGAAGACCGAGGTCGACGCCAAGATCGAGATCACCTCTCCCGACCAGCTCCAGGCCTTCCTGGACCAGGAAGAGACGATGCTGAAGGACATGGTCAACAAGATCGTCAGCACCGGCGCCAACGTCGTCTTCTGCCAGAAGGGGATCGACGACCTGGCCCAGCACTTCCTCGCCAAGGCCGGGGTCTACACCATCCGCAGGATAAAGAAGAGCGACATGGAGAAGCTCGCCCGGGCCACCGGAGGCAGGATCGTCACCAGCATCCACGACCTGACGGAGAGCGAGCTCGGCCACGCCGGCCTCGTGGAGGAGAAGAAGATCGCAGGCGACGATATGACCTTCGTTGTGGAGTGCGACAACCCCAAGTCCGTCTCCATCATCCTCAGGGGAGGGACCGAGCACGTCGTCGACGAGCTGGACAGAGGCATGGAAGACGCCCTCAGGGTCGTCGGCGTAGCCCTGGAGGACGGCCTCTTGATGCCCGGCGGCGGCGCTCCCGAGATCGAGCTGGCCCTGAGGCTGAGGGAGTTTGCGGCCACCGTCGGCGGAAGAGAGCAGCTGGCCATCGAGGCCTTCGCCGAGGCGCTGGAGATCATACCCAAGACCCTGGCCGAGAACGCAGGATTCGACCAGATCGACACCCTCGTATCCCTCCGAAGCAGCCACGAGAAGGGGGTAAAGACCGCGGGCCTCGACATGGATACCGGCGGCCCCATAGACATGGAAGGAAAGGGCGTAGTCGAGCCGATGAGGGTAAAGACCCAGGCGATCAACTCCGCCACGGAGGCGGCGGTGATGATCCTCAGGATCGATGACGTCATCGCCTCAAAGTCCGGCGGGCCCGGCGGCGAGGGCGGCATGCCCGGAGGAATGGGCGACATGGGAGAGGACTTCTGAGCCCCTCCCATCCTTTTTTAACATACTTTCTAATCCCTAGCCGCCGTTTATCCTGAGGATAATGGCGGGTTGTGAGTCCCTCTAGGGGGCTTTTCGCGCCGCCGTCTCTTCCAGGGCGGGTCTGTAGAACTTCTCCGTGTACTCTTTGACCATCCTTCTGGAGGTGAAGTTAGGTCCCGTCACCCTGATCGCCTCTTTCATCAGCTTGACCCAGCCCCTGGGAACTCCTTCGTCGTCGACCCTGTAATAGAGGGGAACCACCTCTTTCTCCAGGATCTCGTATATCGATGCTGCGTCTCTGTCGTCTTTATCGTCCCCCTCGGCCCCCTCGAAACCCCATCCGTTCTCGCCGTTGTAGCCCTCAGACCACCATCCGTCGAAGACGCTGAGCTGAGGGACGCCGTTGAGGGAGGCTTTCATCCCGCTCGTCCCCGACGCCTCCATGGGAGGCCTCGGGTTGTTCACCCAGACGTCTACGCCGTGGACGAGATACTGGGCGAGGTACTGGTCGTAGTCCTCGACGAAGGCGATCCTCCCCTGGAAGCCCTTGTCGGCGGCGGCGTTATAGACCTGCTGCAGGATCAGCTTCGACTGCTGGTCGTCGGGGTGGGCCTTCCCGGCAAAGATTATCTGTACAGGCCTCTGGGGGTCTGTGAGGATCTTTCTGAGCCTATCATAGTCCCGGAGGAGGAGTGTCGCCCTCTTGTAGGAGGCGAACCTTCTGGCAAAGCCGAGGGTGAGGGTCTGGGGGTCGAGGAGGGTTCCAAAGGCCATAATCGTCCTGGAGTCGGACTCGGGGTCTCTCCACTTATCCCTCGCCCTGTCTTTTATCTTGTTTATGAGGGACCTCTTCATCCTGGCGTGCTGCCGCCAGAGGACGTTGTCGGGGATCTCGTCGATCAGCTCCCAGATGGAGGCTTTGTCGTGCTTTTCGAGCCAGTCGCGGCCGAGGTACTTGATGAAGGTGACGTTGCCGAGCCTCCGGTCGATCCAGGTGGGGACGTGGATCCCGTTGGTGACGTAATCTATCGGGATCTCCTCTTCGGCGAGGTCGGGCCAGAGGTGGCGCCACATCTCCCTGGTGACTTCAAGGTGGCGTCTGCTGACGCAGTTTCGATGATCGCACATCCTCAGGGCGAAGGCGGTCATGTTGAAGCCGCTGGCGGGGTCCCGGGGATCTATCCCCAGCTGGAAGAACTCCCCCTGGTTCATACCGATCTTCCGGATGTAAGAATCGAAGTACTTCTCCATCAGGGGGAAGGAGAACTTGTCGTGGCCTGCGGGGACGGGGGTGTGGGTGGTGAAGACCGTCGTCTTCCTGATATGCTCTTCCGCCTCCAGAAGGGTCATCCCCCCCTCCACCTTCCCCCTGATCCTCTCGAGGATGGCGAAGGCGGGGTGCCCCTCGTTGAGGTGGAGGACGCAGGGCTCGATCCCCATCGCCTTCAGTATCCTGACCCCGCCTATGCCGAGGACGATCTCCTGCCTAAGCCTCTGTTCGGGGTCGCCGGTGTAGAGGCGGTCTGATATCGACCTGTCCCAGGGGTCGTTGGCATCGACGGCGGTGTCCATCAGGTAGAGGTCGGTCCTTCCCACCTGGACCTTCCAGACCTCGACGTAGATCTGGGAGTCGAGGAGGGGGATATCCACCAGGAGGGGGTTGCCGTCGTCGTCCCGGAGCCTCCGGACCGGGGCGTTCTCCCTGTCGAGCCTCTCGCAGGCCCCGGCCTGCCAGCCGTCGGGGGTGATCCTCTGGAGGAGGTACCCCTCAGGATACATGAAGCCGACCCCGACGGAGGGAAACCCGAGGTCGCTGGATTCCTTCAGGTAGTCTCCGGCGAGAAAGCCAAGCCCCCCGGCGTAGACGGGAAGGGCGTGGTGGAGGCCGTACTCGGCGGAGAAGTAGGCGATACTATGCTCCCGGGGATCTGCGATCTCGGAATGAAACCATCCCCCTGCGGGGTCCATATCCCCCAAGAACCTCGCCATGACGGCGTCGTAATGCCTGAGGAACCGAGGGTCGAGGGAGGCGAGCTGCAGGTGGCTATCGTCGAGCTCGTGCATCATCTTAACGGGGTTATGGCCGCTTCTGCTCCAGGCGGCCCGACCCCCCAGCATTATGAAGAGCTCCCTTCCCTCGGGGTGCCAGGTCCACCAGAGGTTGTAGGCGAGATCGCCGAGGTCTGCGATCCTCGCCGGCAGGTTCGGAAATTTGTCTCGTGGTCTATAGTGCATGATCTCTCCTTCTCATCACCGCTCTCGCCGTCATCATGGGGCTAGGATGATTTTACCTTTTCGCGGGATATGGTGAGAAGGATGATGACGTCAGGGCGGTCAGGTCGGTTTGGGCACCATGATCAACTTATCCTGCCTGACTAACGTCTCAGTACGGGTGAAACGTTGATGAAGTCGGGGATGATTACGGATTTATAAGTAATATAATAAGAATCTTCGATCAATATGAGCAATATTTCGCGAAAAATAGAAAAATATCTGAGATGTAAGGTCCCAAGCCGGCTTTGGCCCGGTCTACATCTCTGTAGCTACCAGTTCCCTTCCTGCGTCAACCCATCCATTAATACCTCCCACTCCGACCCAGGCGTCACGGTCGCCGAAGATCCTCAAGACGGATACCGAATAGTAAGAGCTAGCGTCGAATAGACAGACTACGACGATCTTCTTGTCGGTGGGTATCATCTCCATATTAGCAACGAGTTGCGGGAATGGAACGTTAATCGAGGCCGGGATGTGGCCTTCATCGTAGCCGGCGGCGGGTCTCACGTCCAGGATCACAAGGTTCTCGTCGCCGGAGTCGACGGCGTCGATGAGTTCCTGCATATCCATCATGAACCATCCGTTATCAATAAGGCTCATCATGAACGCGTCAGCTTTGGCTACGTGTCCGTCTTCAGCCATCTCTTCATTCTCAGCTACCCCCTGGACCGAAGCCGCTGCGGCGACGAGTCCCAGGAGGGCCAGTACCAGCAAAATTGTTCTATTCATTTTGTATCACCTCTTCACTTATTTATCTTGTCGATGGTATAAATGCGTTGCGGACATATAAAATTAAATGTTCTAGAAAAAATTTTGATCAGAAGTATTCAAGCACCGCAGAGATGCTGTTGTATTCACCGCCAGATTCTCCCCGTTTCTCTATCTCTTTTCTCTTCTCGATCATCGGTCTATGGCCGGGTATCCGGGAAGGGTCTCCATATTCTGGAGAGGCGCCTCCCTTCCGACGGCGAAGGAGTATAGGATCTGCCAGTCCATCCCCGAGAGGCCCAGGGCCGAGGAGAGGGGGTCGTCGAAGAAGCAGCCTATGCCGCAGCCCCTCAGCCCGCGCCTCTCCGCCTCCAGGTAGAGGGTCTGGCCGACGATGCCGCACTCCCATAGGAGCCGGTTGTAGAACCAGGGGCCCCGCTCCTCGAGGCACGATCTGAACCTGGCGATCATGGCGAGGGAGAAGCAGCCGTCGGAGGCGATCTTCTGGCGGCAGGAGAGGGTCCGGGCCAGATCCCTGAAGTCGCCCCTGGCGAGCCTGTGAAATCCCTCTGGTGATCCGTCTTCTGGCCTCTCCCACTCGAACGCTCCCCCCATGGATGACCTTAAGAGATCTTCGTGGTCGGGATCTCTGACCAGAATATAAAGCCCCCGATCAAGGCCCAGGACCCTGTGGACGAAGATCGCCAGATGGACCTGTGGCGTCCAGGGGTGGAGGTTGTGGGGAAACTTTCCAGGAGCGCAAACCGTTCTCTCCAGGGACCTGTATAAGTCGTCCCGGCTCATGGAGAAGGCCGGGTTCATGACGACGGCGCTTCGCCGCTGGCGGATGAGTTCTCGTAATGAGGGGGATGGCCGATGGAGGTCGGATGATGCCTCTCTCCCAAAAGGATCGGGTCTGACCGGTGAGGCGGATTTTCCCCTAGACGGTGTGGGAGGTTTTGCCGTCGCCTCCGCCACGCCGGCGAGGAGGGGCCAGTCGACCCTCCTAGGGCTGAGACGGTCGGGGACTCCATACCATCTGAGACGTCTGAACTCGGCGACGACCGGACCGGAGAGGGCGAAGCCGGATGGTGACCTGCCCTGGGGGTGGACCGCGACGATGCAGTCGTAAAGCTCGATATCCGCCTCGTCGTCCGCCCTGACATCTTTGACCTCCTCGTTGATCTTCTCCTGGGACCCCTCCCCGGCCTGCGGGCCACCGGGGTCGGCGGCCCCGAGGAGGAGCGCCACATCCCCAGTCCCGAGGCCGTCGAGGAGGGTCGCCCGCCATCCCAGGGCCGCCGAGGCGAAGCTGATCGCCGCCAGGGCGTGGCCGAGGTTTATCTGGAGGTAGCGGTAGGCCCTCTCGCCGTACTTCCAGGACTCCCGCCAGGGGATGGAGGTGAGCCCGACGAGGACCGTCCCCCCCGGCAGGCCGGAGGCGATATCCTGCCAGACCTTCTCTGAAAAACGGCCCCTCACCTCCAGACCGTGCTCCTTTGGGGCGTAGTGGGCGACGGTGGGATCATCGAAGAGGCCGGAGACCGGCCCTGATATGAGGTAGCCTTCGGTGGGGTGGAGGTTCCCGCTGGAGGGGTTCGCCCTCAAGGCCCAGGCCGGACCCCCGGCCCGCCTCCAGGCGGATATGGAGAGGGAGTCGAAGAGGAGCTGGGATACGGAAGAGATGTCGAGAGGCCGGGGGGGAAGGTTCCCCTCGGCGAGGGCGAGGTCGTAGGCAGGCCCCTCGCCGGGCGAAGGCTCGGGCCGGGCAAGCTCGATGAGGGGGGCTCCCCTGTACCTGCGGAAGGGTTCGGGCTCGTTTTCCCAGTCGATCGTCCTGGGCCCTGGGGCCATTTTTGTGAAGGTGTGCTTCGTCGCCTCGTGGTAGGCTATGACGCGATTCAGCTCTTGCGACAAGTCGATGATCCTCCTATTCGGCGGCGGTGGGTCCGGCAAGAGGGAATAGGGCTTTCAATCTAAATAACTTCATCCCCGCCAGAACGGAGGCTTCGGCACCTCGCCAGAAGGCCCGGGCCCCCGAGATCAGACCATCATCCAGACCGCAGCCCCCATCGCCGCCCCGAAGAGGGTCGCCACGAGGTTGACCCCGTTGTTGCTGAGGTAGCCCCTCGCCTGGAAGGTCGCCCCCAGGAGGCTGTCGAAGTTGGTTCCCAGAAAGCCGCCTGCAAGGGCCGCGGCGATACCCCAGGCCCCGGCCATCCCCCCCGCCACCGCCAGGAGGCCTGTGACGAGGGAGCCAAAGATCGATGCCCCCTGGCCCAAAAGGGTGACTCCGCCGTCGACCCCCGGCTCGACGGTCCGAAAGGTCGTGATCATCCTCGGTTTCGATTCTGCCGTCTCGCCGATCTCGCTCGCCAGGGTGTCTCCGGTGGCGGTGGCGACGGATCCCAGGAAGGCGAAGGCGAAGAGGTCGGAGCCGTAGACCCCGTATAGGACCGCCATTGCCAGGGGGACGAGGCTGTTACTGTATACGTTCTTGTACCCCCGGACCCCGCCCCGGGACTGGGCGATCCGAAGTTCCTGCTTTCTTGCGTACTTGTACCTGGTGAAGCCGCTCCCGAGAAGGTAGAAGGAGAGGAGGATGAGAAACCAGACGATATCGGCGAAAAATATGACCAGGAGGCAGATTATCACCATGGAGAGGACCGCCTCGGCGTCGGCGGCCTTCATCCTGTAGGCTCCGATCCCAAGAGCCAGGGCGAAGACGTATATCCCAGCCATGTATTCAATATCGGGAAGAGGATAATCGAAGCTGAAGAGCCACATCACCATGCAGGAGCCGAAGGGGACGGCGAAGTCCCTCTCCCCCCTCGTCGACGCGGAGTGGAGGAAGGCGCCGGAGAGCCCCCCCAGAGTCGCGAGGAATAAGACCCTTTCAGCATCGAAGCCGACGGCAGGGGGAGCGGCCCAGAGGATGGCAAGAACGCCGAGGGCCGTCGTCGTCGCCAGATATACCAGGCTCCTTCCAAGATCCTTGAAGATCCCGGAGGCTCCGGCTGCGAGGGCCCCGAAGGTGGGGGCGACGAAGGAGACCGCCACCAGATAAAGGGGGAGCTGGATATCAGTCGATCGGTGGCCCAAGCTGAGGATGTGGAGGCCGTAGCTGAGGAGGAGGAGAGAGGCGAGGGATGCGGAGAGGATCCTCGTCTTCCGTTCCGCCAGGCAGATGGCGAATAGCGGGACGACGGCGTAGACTCCGACGTAAGGGAAGAGCAGAACCGTCATCCCCGCGCCGATCCTCGCTGCCGTCTCTCTCTTCACGTGCCGCCTGTTGAACTCGATCACAAAAATACTTTCTCTACGAACCCTCCGGAGAGGCGATATGATAGAACGAGCCCGGGAGATGCTGCTGGAAAGGGAGATCGGGAGGAGGGCTGTCCCCTCCTCCATAGCCCTGGTCATATCAAGAGAGGCGATGGCTCCCCGCTGGTGGCAGAAGGTCGGGAAGGTCGCAGGCTGGTGCATCTCCCTGGGGGTCCGCGAGGCGACGCTCTTTGCTCCAACCTGCCGGTCCGGGATCGGCGGGACCGGTCCCGCCGACGAGACCGCCGACGAGGTGGCAGAAGATCTGATGGATCTTCCGGTTAAGGGCAGACTCCTCGAAGAAGACGGGGAGATCGCCTTCGGGAAGGGCGGCCCCCTGGAGCTCGTCATCTCCCTCGGCTGCGGCGGGAAGGCTGAGGTGACCCAGGCGATCAGATCGGTCCTCGAAGACGTCTCAATCGGCCTCATCGAACCCTCCGATATTGACGAGGAGGCGATCGAGGGCCGGCTCCGGCTGAAGCAGCGGCCGGACCTCTTGATAAGGCTGGGGGAGCGAGAGCTGAGCGACTTCATGATCTGGCAGTCGGCCTACTCAGAGCTCTACTTCATCGAGAGGGGCTGGAGAGGCCTCAAAAAGGTCGACTTTCTCAGGGCGGTCAGGGACTACCAGAGGAGGGAGAGGAGGTTTGGAAGATGATCACCCTTCCAAATCCGGTTTTGCGAAAGGGACGAGCCTCAGATGCTCGGGGGGGACGTTCTCGGAGATGACTATATTCTCGCTCACCTCCATCATCTTCACTCCCGCCCTCTGGGCTGCCTGGGCGTCGACCCTGATCACCCGGGGGCTGTTCGTCCTGAAGGTGCCGACGTACCAGGCCTTCTCCGGGGTGGTGGATAGGTGGACGTAACGCTGGGTCGCCGCCTTCAACCCCACCTCCAGGATCCTGCCGGCCTCCTCCTCGTTCGCCCCGTAGTATAGAGCCGGCAGCTCATTTCTTGGATAGTCCAGGTTCACCTCGACCGAATGGCCGTACTTTGCCCTGATCCTCCCCTCCCTGATCTCATACCTTTCTTTGGGGTCGGACTGGACGAGGGAGATGACGAGCCTTTTATTGGCCCAGCGGTACCTGGTAGCGATCGCCTCGGAGAGATCCTCCAGATCGACCCATCCCCTGGGGTCCATATCCAGGCCGAGGTCGCCGGGGAAGTGTCTCAGGGCGCCCGCCACCAGCCTCCCCAGCTTCTCGCTCCTCTCATCCTCGAGGACTACCTGGCCGGGGTTGCCGCATTCGCAGGATTCCCCCCGGAAATATCCGTGTTCTGGACACCTCTTGATCACGTTTCTCTCCTCCGGATGGAATAGAAGATCGCCCTGTTGATAAATATTCCTGACTCATTAGTCCATCCAGCGAATTGCAGTCGGGAGGCGGAACCATCCTCCTGCCCCCTCGAAGGTCGAAAGACGGCGGAACCCTGGGGGCGGCGGCCCCGACCTTCTATGACCCGTCTTGACCGCCTTGAAGAAACGTATCGACCTCTATCCGGATCTGGTGCAAAGGCTGAAATAGAATTTGAACCCAGAGGTCTATCCATGCTGGATTTAGAGAAGATCGAGGGGCTTCTTGAGGGCGGCGCCCTTATCGATCTCGACGAAGAAGAGTTCTCCGCTGAGCTTGATACCTTCTTTCAGACCCTGGAGGAGCGGGACCGCCAGATCTCCGAGACCCTGGAGACCCTCCTGGCGGAGGTCGAAGAGCTCATCGCCCTCTCCGACGATCTGGAGTCTCAAGAAGAGCCTTGTAGGTGATGGTCCATGGAGACGCTGCCAGACGTTCAGGCCTGTCAACCGGAGTACCCCATAAACCTAACCAGAGTCGGCCTAACCGGGGTTAAGAAGCTGGTGAAGGTCCTCCGGGAGGATGAGGACCGCCCGATAGTCCTCATCTCCAACTTCGAGGTCTTCGTCGACCTTCCCTCCGACAGGAAGGGGGCTAACCTTTCAAGGAACTTCGAGGTGATAGACGAGGTCCTGGAGGAGGCGATAAACGAGCCTGTCTACGTCATCGAGGAGCTATGCGGCGAGATCGCCCGCCGGGTCTTATCCAAACATGAGTACGCCACCAGGGCCGAGGTGAAGATGAAGAGCGAGTTCATCGTCGAGAGGAGCTCTCCTGTCACCAAGACCCCAGGCCAGGAAGTGGTGGACATCTTCGCCGAGGCCGTCGCCAGGGAAGGACACGTCAGGAAGCTGGTGGGGGCGGAGGTGGTGGGGATGACCGCATGTCCCTGCGCCCAGGAGATCATGAGAGACCAGGTGAGACGGGAGCTATCGACCCTGGGGCTCAGCCCTGAAGAGGCCTTCGAGTTCGCGGCTAAGCTTCCCGTGGCGACCCACAACCAGCGCGGCCGGGGTATGATCTCGATCCAGGTATGCGACCGTCGGTGCGTATCCCTCTACGAGATCATAAAGATCATAGAGAGGTCGATGAGCTCCCGGGTCTTCGGCCTCCTGAAGCGCCCAGATGAGGCTTTCGTCGTCCAGAGGGCCCACAGCAACCCCAAGTTCGTCGAGGACTGCGTCAGGACGATGGCCCAGAAGGTCGTCGAGGCCTTCAAAGACCTCCCCGATGACGCCGTCGTCATCATGAAGCAGATCAACGAGGAGAGCATCCACCAGCACAACGCCTTCGCCGAGAGGTCCGCCACCATGGGGGAGCTGCGGGCAGAGCTGGGGGCGGAGGAGACGGCGGGCTGCTGCGCCTCCTCACCGTCCTCTTCAGCCACCGCTTCCAGTTCCGCCACCCCTTCTCCTTCCGCCTCTCCACCCTCCTCCAGCGCCACCCCCCCATCCTCTCCTTCCACCTCTTCCTCCACTCCCCCATCCTCTCCTTCTCCCTCCTCGCCCTCCCCATCACCCTCCTCCAAGATCGACTCCGAGGTGCCGACGAAATGACTGATAAGAAGATCGAGATGATAGGAGGCTGCCTATCCGCCCTCCTCGCCGAGAAGGAGATCATAGCACGGTACGAGCTCCTCCAGAGGGTCTACGACTGTCTCCGGAGGGCCGGCCTTTCCGCCGAGGAGAGGGATGAGCTACAGAGGATCCTCGGCAAAAAGCACGTCCCTTCGGCGATATTCTTCAACGTCCTCTCCGGCGAGCCGATATTCATCAACCTCCCCAAGCTCGACAGCGTGATGAAGATCAACGACATGATCTTCCACTTCGTCCACACCGGAAGCTACACCGACCCCGACTTCGCCCTCGCCTTCAAAAAGTACCAGGATTCTGCGGAGGAGCTTGAGGGGCTGGTGAGGCTGAACCTCACCGACCTCCTGACAGAGTTCATGGGAAGAGCGGGCTACGCCCTCGCCGACGGCTCCTCGGGGAAGCTCACCTTCGCCGGCCCCGGAGATACGAGCCTCGACTTTCGGATCTTCACCTCCATCCAGGAGGTGGAGCTTGTGGAGGGGAAGGAGGGGTCCGTCGTCATCGTACCCCACGCCGAGAGCCCCGGACCCTTCATCTCCTTCTTCCAGGAGAAGGGAAAGGAGGCGGAGGAGGGGCAGATCAAGGTCTGGGTCGCCAACATGGAGGAGGGGACGATCGACCCCTTCATCGGCTACCCAAAGGATATGGCGATATACAGGCAGTTTAAAAATCCCCGGATGGCGATGATGATCAAGACGAACTGGGGGCGGAGGATGGAGTAGTGGCGGAGCGACCGCCTCCTCTCCATATATCTCAAATCAGGGTTCAAACTGCCAGCCGCCTTCTATTATTGCGTTTGGCCGAAAGCCCAAGAGAGATGGATGTATCGAAACGCTCTCCAGGCGCACTCCATCCAAATCCACGGCGTATGCAATAACTATTTTCACGTTTTGATCTATCCGCTCACGTATTCACCGAAGGATTTAAAGGAATACAAAATATAAAATAGTTCCTCCGAACATTTTCGAGCATCTTTCAGGCATCTATTCTGATCTTCAACAGCCCTTGTTGAGAAATGATTAAATATCAGTATTCGGTGATTCAGGTCAATTTTATACTAAATAAATGTTACTCATAAGATTTAACTATGGGAAGCTGACATGGGCTTCCTCCTAACTCATGGTGATGGAGTCTTTGGCGGAAAGCCAGAAAAGGGAGATTCAGGGATGGCAGAACTCAACCCATTTGCGATAGCTCAAGAGCAGCTGGATAATTGTGCAAAAATATTGAATTTGACCGACGACGTCCGGGAAGTGCTCCGTAGCCCCATGCGGGAGCTACACGTCTCTATCCCCGTCCGGATGGACGACGGGAGAACGAAGGTCTTCAAGGGGTTCCGGGTCCAGTACAACGACGCCAAGGGTCCGACGAAGGGGGGGATCAGGTTCCATCCCGACGAGACGATCGACACCGTAAGGGCTCTCGCCGCGTGGATGACCTGGAAGTGCTCCCTCCTGGACCTCCCCCTCGGCGGGGGGAAGGGGGGAGTGATCTGCAACCCCAAAGAGCTCTCCGAAAATGAGCTGGAGCGTCTCAGCAGAGGGTACATCGACCAGATATGGCAGTTCATAGGTCCGAATAAGGACGTCCCCGCCCCCGACGTCTACACCACCCCCCAGATCATGGCATGGATGATGGACGAGTACTCGAAGATCACCGGGAGCAACGAATTCGGCTGCATCACCGGAAAGCCCCTCTGCGTAGGCGGATCCTGCGGCAGGGACGACGCCACCGCCCGGGGCGGGATGTTCACCATCCGGGAGGCGGCCAAAGAGCTGGGGATCGACCTCTCCAGGGCTACGGTGGCGATCCAGGGCTACGGGAACGCCGGATGCCATGCAGCCTTCCTCTGCCGGGAGCTATTCGGCTCCAAGGTGGTGGCGATCAGCGACTCCAAGGGCGGCATATACAATAAGGACGGGCTCGACCTCGAGCTCGCCTGCAGCGTCAAGAAGGATACCTGCACCGTCGTCAACTTCCCAAAGGAGGAGACTCAGAAGATCACCAACGAAGAGCTCCTGGAGCTGGACGTGGACATCCTCATCACCGCAGCCCTCGAGAACGTCATCACCAAAGAGAACGCCCCCAACATCAAGGCGAAGATCATAGCCGAACTCGCCAACGGCCCCACCACCCCCGAGGCGGACGAGATCCTCTTCAAGAACGGGGTTCACGTCATCCCCGACTTCCTCTGCAACGCCGGCGGCGTCACCGTCTCCTACTTCGAGATGGTCCAGAACATCGGTCGGTACTGCTGGGACGTCGAAGAGGTCCGAAAGAGGCTCGACGACAGGATGACCCGGGCCTATCAGACCGTCCTCGACACCTCCAGGGCCTATAAGATAAATATGCGCCAGGCAGCTTATGTAGTCGCCGTCAGCCGGGTCGTCGAGGCGATGAAGATCCGGGGCTGGATCAGGATGGGGTAGCCCTCATCCATCAGCCTAATCTGGAAGAGCGATATCAGATCTTCGGGGATGGGGCAGAGACCCCCCCCAGAATCACCCTTTTTTATAGCCTTTTGACGCAGAACGCACCTTTGATGTCGCGGATATCCCATCGAAGGAAAGAGGCTGCCTGATGGGGCGAATATATCCTTTTCCCCCTTCAATGCTCCGGGGTAGCCAGAAATTTACATCAGAGGGATAAGGGATATATGAAGGCAAGGATTGTAACAAATAATTGATAAAGTCTGACTGGAGGGATATAGACGTGAAACTGAACCTGACCGCCGCCGTCTGGGAAGGTGAGAGGTCCTACATATCGAAATGCCCGGAGCTTGGGATCTGCAGCTTTGGAGCCACCCCCGAAGAGGCCCTCGACCGCCTCGAAGAAGCTGCATGGTTCTACCTCGATTACGCCGAGAGCCGGGGGATCATCGCCGACGTGGAGGCAGCGGCCGCCTCACCCCACAAGTTCGCCTCGGTGATGGAACTGGTCCGATGAAGCCCTGACGACGCAGAAGGCCAGATGAAGAGCTCCCGCCGATGGCGGCCAGTCTCAAATTCGACCCCGATCAGCCTAGCCGGTGCAGGCGGCTTTCTTCTTATCTTTCCCCTCGCCCCTCCCCAGGGTTGGGTTCAACGCCTGCGGCGTCATCTCCACCAGTTTGTGCCAGTTATCCCGCTCCCAGAGCATGGATGACCGGTCCTCTTCTGGGATGAACTGGCGCAGGCGCAGGGCCAGGGTCTCCCAGTTGACCTGGTGGCCGTCGAAGTCGGGGCCGTCGACGCAGCCGAACTTCGTCTCGCCCCCCACCTCCACCCTGCAGGCGCCGCACATACCGGTCCCGTCCACCATCAGGGGGGTGAGGCTGACGATCGTCTTGACGCCGCGGGGCTTGCTCGCCTTGGCCGCCTCCATCATCATGAAGGGGCAGCCGTGGACGAAGATCCTGTCGATCTTCTCGCCGCTTTCCAGGATCTTTCTTATGAAGTCGTTCGTCCAACCCGGCTGGCCGCAGCTCTCCTTTCCGGCGAGGACGTGGAGCTCGTCGCTCTCAGCCCTCAACCTCTCTTTCCAGAAGATGAACTCCGGGCTTCGCCCCTCCACCACCGTTATCACCCGGTTTCCCGCCTCTTTGAGCCCCTTTATCAGGGGTAGGGTGGGGCCGATCCCAAAGCAGCCGCAGGCGCAGATGACGGTCCCGAAGTTCTCGATCTCGGTGGGGGCGCCTAAGGGGCCGGCGAGGTTCATGACGGAGTCGCCGACCTTGAGGGCCGCAAGCTTCATGGTGGACGTCCCCAGGACGAAGAAGACGATATCGACGGTCCCCTCTCCAGCGTCCCAGCCAGCAAGGCCCATGGGGACCCTCTCCCCGGTCTCATCGACCCTTATTATCACAAACTGGCCGGGGCGGGCGGCCTTCGCGACCTTGGGGGCCTTTATCTTCATGTAGATGATGTTGGGGACGAGCGCCTCCTTCTCAATAATCTCGTACATCTTCAATCACCATCCGCTCTGGAAAGCTTCACGGCACAGACCTTAAGCTCCGGTATCTTCGCCACGGGGTCGAGGGCGGGGTTTGTGAGGACGTTCGTCGGTGTCTCGGCGAAGTGGAAGGTCATGAAGGCGACCCCCGGAGACGACCTCTCCGTCAGCATCGCCCTGGCGGTGACCTTCCCCCTCCGGGAGGAGACCTCCACCAGGTCGCCGTCCTCGATCCCCAGGGCTATCCCGTCTGCGGGGTTGATCTCCACCAGCTCTTCGTCTCTTAAGAGGTTCAGCCCCGAGACCTTCCTCGTCATCGTCCCGGTGTGGAAGTGGCAGAGGATCCGTCCGGTGGTGAGGATGAAGGGGTACTCCTCGTCGGGAAGCTCCGCCGACGGCCGGTAAGTCAAAACCGAGAAGATCCCCTTGCCCCGGGTGAAGCCGTCTCTGTGGAGGATCCCGGTACCGGGATGGTCGGGGGTCGGGCACGGCCACTGCAGCCCCCCCTCATCGATCCTATCATAGCTGATACCACCGTAGCTCGGGGTGAGGGAGGATATCTCCTCCATGATCTTGGAGGGATCAGAATAAGTGAACTGGTCGGGTCGGCCCATCCTTCTGCCTATCTCCGATATGATCATCCAGTCGGGCCTCGCATCCCCCGGGGGCTCCAGCACCTTTCTCACCCTCTGGACCCGCCGTTCGGTATTGGTGAAGGTCCCGTCCTTCTCGGCAAAGGATGTGGCGGGGAGGACGACGTCGGCGAGGGCCGCCGTCTCCGAGAGGAATATCTCCTGGACGACGAGGAAGCCGACCTTCTCCAGGGCTTCGGCGACGTGGGCAGCGTCGGGGTCGCTGATGACGGGGTTTTCGCCGATTATGTACATGCAGTCGACCTCGCCTTCTTCGATGGCGCTGAAGATCTCCATCAGGGTCAGCCCCGGCTTATTCGGGAGACCCTTCTTCCACCTCTCCTCGAACTTCTTCCTCTGCTCGTCTCCGACGACAGGCTGGTAGCCGGGGAATACGTTGGGGAGGGCTCCCATATCGCAGGCGCCCTGGACGTTGTTCTGGCCCCGGAGGGGGTTTATGCCACTGCTGGGCTTACCCAGGTTTCCGGTCATCATGGCGAGGTTTGCGAGGGCGAGGATGTTCTCGGTCCCGTGGGAGTGCTGGGTTATCCCCATGGAGTAGACGATGGAAGATGGACCCTTCTGGGCATAAATCCGGGCCGCATCTCTGATCAGCTCCGGCTCGACTCCGGTGATCTCCCCCACCTCATCCAGGGATAGATCGGCGAGGGAGTCCCGGAAAGGATCAAAACCCTCACACCTCTCCCGGATGAACTGCTCGTCGATCAGCCCCTCATCCAGGATCACCTTGCAGAGGCCGAGGATCAGGGGGACGTCGGTACCGGGGGTCTGCCTCAGCCATACGTCGGCTATGCTGCACAGGCCGATCTGCCGGGGGTTGGCGACGATGATCTTCGCCCCTCTCCTCTTCGCCTCCTTGATCTTGAGGGCGATTACGGGATGCTGCTCAGGGGTGTTGGATCCGATGATCAAAATACAGCCTGCGCCCGCCAGCTCATCGATGGAGTTGGTCATCGCCCCGCTCCCGAAGGCCGCCGCCAGGGCGGCGACGGTGGAGGCGTGACAGAGGCGGGCGCAGTGGTCGACGTTGTTCGTCTCCATCACGAGACGGCATAGCTTCTGAGCGAGGTAGTTCTCCTCGTTTGTGCATTTGGCGGAGGAGAGGAGGGCGAAACGATCGCCTTTGGACCGAGAGAACCGATCGACGATAAGGGAGAGCGCCTCATCCCAGCCGGCAGCGACGAGCTCGCCGCCCTTTCGGATGAGGGGGGTCTTAAGCCGCTCGCGGCTCTCGACGAAGTCGAGGCCAAACCTCCCCTTGACGCAGAGCTGGCCGTTGTTGGGGGTATCGCCCCTCGTCCCCCTGACCCGGACGATGTGGCCGGAGGCGACGCCGATATCCATGACGCAGCCTACGCCGCAGAAGGGGCAGACGGTGGTGACGAAATCCTCCGGCCTCTCCCACCTCTCGGACCGAGCCCGGAGGGCTCCGGTGGGACAGACGTCGACGCAGGCGCCGCAGAACTTGCAATCGGAGTCCAGAAGGGAGACGGGCCCTATGGAATGCTGGCGGTGGTAGTCGATGTCGAAGTCGAGGACCGCCTCCCCCCTCACCTCCCTGCAGGTCCGCACGCACCGGCTGCAGAGGATGCAGAGGTTGTAGTCCCGGTCGAAGAACGGCTCCCTCAGGACGGGGTGGTTTCGATAAGAGGTCTCGTACCTTATCCTGTCAAGGGCAGTATACTCCACAGCCGCCTGCAGCTCGCATTCGCCGTCGTTGGGGCAGTACCTGCAACCCACCGCCATGGGAAACTTTCTCATGCACTCCCGCAGGTCGCCGCACTCGTCCTTCCGGTCGCAGAACAGGCAGCTCGTCGGGTGGTTCGTCAGGGCCAGGAGCATCTCGAGGGTGTGGCGGCGCATCTCCTGGAGCTCTTCGGTCCTCGTCCTCACCGCCATCCCGTCTTCTGCCATGGTGGTGCAGGCGGTGGGGTACGCCTTCTGACCCTCCACCTCGACGATGCAGAGCTTGCATGAGCCGATGGGCGACAGGTCGGGGTGGTCGCATAAGGCAGGTATGTAGATTCCGGCCTCTCGAGCTGCTTGGAGGACTGTAGCTCCCTTCCGAGTCCTCACCTCTAGTCCATCAATGGTCAGGGCGATCTCGTCCAATTTAACCACCGCGTGCTTCTCTGGAGCGGCGTAGTCGTATTTCTAAGTTGCTCTTGATCTTCCGCTGGAAAAGGAACTTCTCGATGGTGTATTTTAGCCAGACGGGGTGGAAGGAGGTCCTGGGGACAGATATATTAATGGTCAGCCAGGAACCGGCATTCCGATCTTATGGCGGTGGTGCAGAGCGTTCCTGGGGCGGCTTCGCCAGAGGCGGACCGTCGGGAGTTAATAAATCGATTAAAATTATATAATTATATAGAGGGCCGTCTGGTCCGGTTGAGATCGCAGAAGAGCAAGCCGAAAAGATTTAAATATCGAGGCATAGGTTGAACTCCAAAGCCCATCGCCGAGGATATATCGATGGCGGGCAGATTCCCCTTGGGGTGCAGACGTCGGAATTTCATCGATACGTCTGCCTCATAGAACCCGGCTTCGACCGCAAACTGTTGCGGCGGGGGACTGGGTCAATCGAAGAGCCGCAGAGCATCAATAAACCGAAGCGGGATACGATGTCTAATAAAAAGAAGCTGAACCTCAATCGGGTTTCCATGCCCAAGCAGTCTCCTGAGGAGAGACGGAAGAACTTCCTCGAGGTGGCTTGTGGCTATACCGAAGAGCAGGCCAAGAAAGAGGCCAACAGATGCCTCCAGTGCAAAAAGCCCAGATGCATCGAAGGCTGTCCTGTGGGGATAGATATCCCGGCTTTCATTGAGGCCGTAATGGGTGGCGAGATGGAGGATGCCGTCAGGATCATCAAAGATAAGAACAGCCTCCCCGGCATCTGCGGAAGGGTATGCCCCCAGGAGGTCCAGTGTGAAGAGAGGTGCGTCCTCGTCAAGAAGGGCGCACCCGTAGCCATCGGCCGCCTTGAGAGGTTCGTTGCAGACTGGGAAGGGAGCCACGGAATTCCCAAAGAGGGAGGCACCGGCCCGAAGGGAGTTGGCAAGGCGGAACCGTCGGGCAAAAAGGTCGCCGTGGTGGGGGCGGGCCCTGCGGGCCTCACCGCCGCCGCCGATCTCGCCAGGAGGGGCCACCAGGTCACCGTCTTTGAGGCGCTCCACGACGCCGGGGGGGTCCTGATATACGGTATCCCGGAGTTTCGCCTCCCCAAAGATATCGTCCGCGGCGAGGTCGATTACGTCAAGAGCCTGGGGGTCAAATTTGAGCTCGACTCTGTGGTGGGAAGGCTCCTTCAGGTCGACGAGTTCCTGGAGGGGGAGTTTGACGCCGTATTTCTCGGGATCGGCGCAGGAGCGCCCCGTTTTCTCAACGTCCCCGGCGAGAACCTCAACGGGGTCTACTCCGCCAACGAGTATCTTACGAGGGTCAACCTGATGAAGGCCTACAGGTTCCCCGAGTACGACACCCCCATAAGACAGGGGAAGAAGGTGGCGGTCGTCGGCGGCGGGAACGTCGCCATGGACGCCGCGAGGTGCGCCGTGAGGCTCGGCGCCGAGGAGGTCCACGTCGTCTACCGCCGGTCCGAGGCGGAGATGCCGGCGAGGCTCGAAGAGATCGAGAACGCCAGAGAGGAGGGGGTGATCTTCGACTTTCTCGCCAACCCCACCAGGATCCTGGGAGACGACCGGGGCAGGGTCGCCGGGATGGAGGTGGTCAATATGGTCCTCGGGGAGCCGGACGATAGCGGGAGGCGAAGGCCCGTCGTCGAGGCCGGGTCCGAACATATAATGGACGTGGAGACGGTCATAATAGCCGTCGGGACGATACCTAACCCCCTCGTCCCGAAGAACACCCCGGGGCTCGATGTCACCAGATGGGGGACGCTGGTGGTGGACGACGCCGGGAGGACGACCCGGGAAGGGGTCTGGGCCGGCGGAGACATCACCACCGGCGGTGCGACGGTCATCAGCGCCATGGGAGCCGGGAAGAAGGCGGCGGAGGATATCGACCGGTGGCTTCGAGAGGACGGACCTTGGTCGAGGTGACCGCACCCCGGCCCTTGATCGAGGTGACAATACCCCGGCCGGAGGATCTCCAGCGGCTCGTAAGAGTGGCCGGCGAGGGGCCGCATCTCGGCCAGCCCATCTTCAAGGGGATGGTGGCGGGATCGAAGAAGGCCGCTGCCAAATCATTTTTCGTAAGCTGTCCATTTATTACATAGATTCAAGGGAGAAAGATCGATGGGATTCAAATCACCAAAAGAGACGACATGCTCCGTCGACAACATCGGCTGCAGCAAGGTCGAGATGGCATCCGGACCGCTCCTGGCTCTGAGCTTTTTGGCCGGAGCCTTCATCGCCTTCGGGGGGCTGCTCGCGGTCGTCGTCGGAGGCGGGGTTCCCGGCCTGCTGGCGGAGAACCCGGGGCTGCAGAAGTTCGTATTCGGGGCCGTCTTCCCCGTGGGGCTCATCCTCGTCGTCGTCGCCGGAGCTGAGCTATTTACCGGGAATACCGCCTGCTGCATCCCGGCGGTCCTCTCAAAGAAGGCCTCCTGGTCGGGGCTATCGAGAAACTGGACGGTATCTTATCTTGGAAACTTCCTCGGCTCGATATTCGTGGTATTCTTCCTGACGTACATCACCGGCCTATTGGCCGCCGATCCATGGCATGGGACGATCACAGGGATAGCCGAGGCGAAGGTCGCTCAGGATTTCTGGCCCCTCTTCTTCAAGGGGGTGGGATGCAACTGGCTCGTCTGCCTCTCAGTCTGGCTCGCCATCGCCTCCGACGACGTCGTGAGCAAGATCTTTGGGGTCTGGTTTCCGATTATGGCCTTCGTAGCCATCGGCTTTGAGCACAGCATCGCCAACATGTTCTTCATCCCTGCGGGGATCATGTACGGAGCGAGCGTCACCTGGGCCGAGTTCTTCATCGTCAACCTGATCCCCGTAACCCTGGGCAATATCGTCGGAGGGGCGCTCTTCGTCGGCGGTATCTACTGGTACGTATACAGCCGGCCAAAGCGATAGAAAAATTTTCTTAGATCGGGGGATCTGTGGGGGCCGAAACCCCCGCCCCATCTTCGGCCCGCAGATCCCTTTTTTTAAGGAGAGGTTTGCGTCTTTTGATCGAGAGGTTTCGATCTTTCGATCTACCGTCGATCTACCGTCGATCTATCGTCTATCCCCTGATGGTCATCACGTTCTCGCAGCAGCCGTCGCCGGTGCACATCATCGTCCCGTACCTCTGGGTGCATCGAGGGTTCAGATTCTCCACCGCCGATCTCAGGTAGGCTGAGCACGTCCTCGAGAGCTCCCCGGGGTCCCGCCCCGCCGATTCGGCCTCCCGAAGGAGGGGGCAGCGGGTTATCTTCATCACCAGCCTCTCATCCGACGAGCTGGAGACCTCCCAGTCGAAGTTCGGGCCGAAGATGACGTTCGATACCACGCAGAAGAGCTCGTCGATCTCCGACGGGCCTTTAAATAGTCTGGTCTCAACGGGTCCCATGATCCAGCGCCTCGGAACTACTTTTCCGCCGGATAGGATTTGTATTTGTTTGAGATGTTTTCACAAATTATATGAAAAGTTAGGAACCGTTCATAACCGCCGGTGGCGGGCGATATCTCCCGATTCGGGGATGGGTCATTCTCCTTTAACCGTTGATGTTAATGGAGTCCCGGGGATCTGAGGAGTCGGAGGAGTCGGAGGAGATCAGAGGAGATCGGAGGCGGGATGGGAAGCCTCCCGGATCCCTCCCGATGGAGGCGGATTCGCCGAAAGAGATTCATACCATCACATCGATGGATAAGTGGAGATGTCAGTATGGAAGTGATCGTCAAGAGGTCCAAGAGGCGCAAGAAGACCGTCCAGGCGAGGATGGTGGGCGGAAACCTCGTAGTGATGGCGCCGGCCGCCATCTCCGACCGGGAGCTCGCCGAGCACGTCTCCAGCCTGCGGGCGAGGATGGAGCGGAGGCTCGGCCCCCGGGACGACTCCCACCTCGAAAGGAGGGCCGACCACCTCAACGGGAAGTACTTCGGCGGCCTCCTCCGCTGGGAGGGGATCGGCTACTCCGACCGGCAGATGAAGAGGTTTGGGAGCTGCACCATCGAGGACGGGACGATCAGGATCAGCTCCCGACTGCAGGACGCGCCCCAGTGGGTCGAGGACTACGTCGTCGTCCACGAGCTCGCCCACCTCATCGAGCCGAGCCACAACAGGAGGTTTAAGGAGCTGGTCCGAAGGTACCCCCTGACGGAGAGGGCGATAGGGTATCTCATGGCCTTCGATTCGAGGTAGGCCGCCTGAGCCAAGGCGGCAGGCGGTCGACTGGCCGGACCGCCGGGATCGGGGGGATCGGGGGGGCAGGATCGGGCCGACTCCATCGATGGCTATCGTTTTTTGTAGATCCGCAAGGCGAGGTTTTCGTACAGCATATCAGGCGGATGGCGAGGTTCTCGGCGGCCATTCTCCCCGGACTCACGCTCCCAATAAGAAAGGATGGAGAGGAATGGAGAAGAGCGATCCCGTTTGTCCCGACATGTAGAAATCTTTTCGATGCTCACCGAACCGCTCCCGCAGGTCCGTCCGCCTAGAGGATGATAGGGATTGACGGGAATAACCCCTCTCGGAGACTGTCGGAGCGGGGGGTAGAGGAGACCCCCCCCTCTTGCCGTCTTTATCGATACTTTTATCATTTAACCCATAAATCTCATCCTCGGAGGGCGAAGGAGAATTGACAGCACCACAAGCGATAATGGATCTTGTTGAGCGATTCGACCGCAACGTCGAATCTTACAGGTCCGGCCAGTATAACGAGACTCAGCTCCGACGAGAGTTCATAGATCCCTTCTTCAAAGCCCTGGGATGGGATGTAGATAACGAAAAAGGCCATGCAGAAGCCTACAAAGACGTTTTCCATGAAGACGCCGTGAAGGTGGGGGGGTCCACCAAAGCCCCTGATTACAGTTTCCGGATCGGTGGAACCCGCAAGTTCTTTGTTGAAGCCAAAAAACCTTCCGTCAACCTCAAAGACGACATCAGCCCCGCCTTCCAGCTCCGCCGTTATTCGTGGTCTGCTAAGCTCCCACTCGGGGTCCTGACCGACTTTGAGGAGCTGGCGGTATACGACGGCCGGATTCAGCCCTCCAAGACAGATAAGGCATCTATAGCCCGCGTCAAATATTTCACTTATAATGAGTACGTCGATCGATGGGATGAGATCGCCTCGATCTTCTCAAAGGAGGCGATCCTAAAAGGCTCCTTTGACAAATACGCCGAGTCCACCAAGGGCAAAAGAGGGACGGCCGGAGTAGATAACGCCTTCCTCCAAGAGATCGAAAGCTGGCGGGACCTTCTCGCCCGAAATATCGCCCTGCGAAACCCCGATCTCTCAACCCGAGAGTTGAACTTCTCAGTCCAAAGGACGATCGACCGGATAGTCTTCCTCCGGATATGCGAAGATCGGGGGATCGAGAGGTACGGTTGGCTCCAGTCCCTCCTCGAAGGGGCGAGGGTCTATCCAAGGCTCTGCGAATTCTTCCGCCGGGCCGACGAGCGCTACAACGCCGGGCTATTCCATTTCGGGAAGGACTCCGACCGCCTGGAGCCGCCCGACGAGCTAACCCTCAGCCTCGAAATCGACGATAAGCCCCTAAAAGAGATCATCAAGAGCATCTACTATCCCGACAGCCCTTATGAGTTCTCCGTCCTCCCCCCGGAGATATTAGGCCATGTCTACGAGCAATTCCTCGGAAAGGTGATCTCCGTCTCGCCCGGCCGCCGGGTCAATGTCGATTACAAACCGGAAGTCAGGAAGGCCGGTGGCGTCTATTACACCCCCTCTTACATCGTAGACTACATAGTCGATAACACCGTCGGAAAGCTCCTGGAAGGCCAGACCCCCTCGACGGCGGCGGAGCTGAGGGTTCTCGACCCCGCCTGTGGTTCGGGCTCGTTTCTGATCGGAGCCTATCAGAAGCTCCTAGACTGGCATCGGGACTGGTATGTCGAGAAGCTCGTCCCCCTCCTAAACGAGGGGAAGACCCCCGCCTCAAAGGAGGTCCTCACCCTCCTCCCCGCCGGATACACCGCCCTGAACAAGAGGAGAGGGAGGAAGAAGGAGGCCAACATAGATCAGCCGCCAGAGTTCCCGATATTCGAGGCGAAGGGCGGGGAGTGGAAGCTCACCACCAGGGAGAGGCGGAGGATCCTCCTCAATAACATCTACGGCGTCGATATCGACTCCCAGGCAGTCGAGGTGACGAAGCTATCCCTCCACCTCAAGGTCCTGGAGGGGGAGAACGAGGAGACGCTCTCAAAGCAGCTCAAGCTCTTCCAGGAGAGGGCGCTCCCCTACCTCGGCCGTAACATCAAGTGCGGGAACTCCCTCATCGGCCCCGACTTCTACGACGGCCAGACCTCCCTCTTCGACGAGGAGGAGATTTACAGGGTGAACGCCTTCGACTGGGAGGCGGAGTTTCCCGATATCATGGGGCGGGGTGGTTTTGATGCGGTGATCGGGAATCCGCCGTATGGGGCAGAAATGACATCCCAAATGATGTCATATTTCGGAGAAATATTTGAATATAATTCAATGTCATATAATACTTTTGAATTATTTCTTCTTCAGGCGTCGAATCTTGTTAATAGGAGTGGATGGGTATCGATGATTATTCCATCGTCCTGGCTAACAGGCGAAATCTATTGCACATCCCGCCAAAAAATATTAGTCGATCTAAACCCAGTTATAGCATACGCAATGCCATTCGATGTTTTTAGTAGTGCTTATATAGATACAGCCATAGTCGTGTTCACCCGTCTTGCAAATGTTAAAAATTGCATTGTACACTATTTTCCCAAAAAATCAAAGTTGACCTCCATACCAAAAAATATAGGACTCGATGTGTCCGTTCAAGCCATAAAATCCGACCCATCAAATCGTTTTTCAATATTACTATCTGATGAAATTAACCCCCTAATTTCTAAAATTCACATCATAAAATCGACATTCGGTGACTGGTTCACGATTCAACGTGGGGTTCAACCGTATAGTCGTAAAAAACATACAGAAGAACAGATAGCTAATCGATTTCTTCACTCATCCCGGTACATTGATGAACAATACTTACCAGAGCTTCAGGGAAGAGATTTGTCGAGATATCGCACCGCCCTAGAAAGAACATCCTACATACGTTATTGTGATGATATCGCATCAAATAGATCGATTGAGATGTTCAAAGGTAAAAGAATCGTGCTGCGTAGATTATTGACGCGACAATTCCGACTACAGGCAAATATTGCGATGGAAACCATGATAACTACCGACAATGTTCTCAATATGGTACCAAAAGACTCACAAGCAGATGTTACATTTGCGCTTGGGATTCTAAACTCAAAATTATAGTCTAAAACTAAACTTTA
>DAXT01000018.1 GCA_002506535.1 Methanothrix harundinacea | reverse complement strand
GTGGAGACGGTCTCGGGGTTGCAGTTGACCATGATCGTCTCGTAGCCGCAATCCCGGAGGGCTAAGGCGGCGTGGACGCAGCAGTAGTCGAACTCGATCCCCTGGCCGATCCGGTTGGGGCCGCCTCCGAGGACCATCACCTTCCGCCGGCCGGTCGTCTTCGTGGCGTCGGGTCCGTGGTAGGAGGAGTAATAGTAGGCGGCGTCTTCGACACCGCTGACGGGGACCGGGTGCCACCCCTGGACTATCCCCATGGCTTTTCTGCGGCTGCGGATATCCGTCTCGGATACCGCCAACAGCTTGGCGAGATACCGGTCGGCGAAGCCGTCCTTCTTCGCCCGCTCCAGGAGGTCGTCGGGAAGCTCTCCATCCTTCCCGCGGTACGCGAGGATCTCCTCTTCGAGGTCGACGAGCTCCTTCATCTCCTGGATGAACCAGCCCTTGATGCTGGTGATATCGCTTATATCCTGGACCCCCGCCCCCTTGCGGAGGGCCTCGTAGATGATAAACTGCCGCTCGCTCGTCGGCCATTTCAGCATATCCAGCAGCTCTGCCAGGGGCCTCTCGTGGAAGTCTTTGGCAAAGCCGAGGCCGTACCTTCCGATCTCAAGAGACCTGATCGCCTTCTGGAGCGCCTCCTTGTAGGTCTTGCCGATGGCCATCGCCTCCCCGACGGCCTTCATCTGGGTTCCGAGCCTGTCCTCGGCGCCCCTGAACTTCTCGAAGGCCCAGCGGGCGAACTTGACCACCACGTAGTCGCCGCCAGGAGTATATTTATCGAGGGTCCCCTCCCGCCAGTAGGGGATCTCGTCGAGGGTCATGCCACAGGCGAGCTTCGCCGAGACGAGGGCGATGGGAAAGCCGGTGGCCTTGGAGGCGAGGGCCGAGGACCGGCTCGTCCGGGGGTTGATCTCGATGACGACGACCCGGTCGGTCTTGGGGTCGTGGGCGAACTGGACGTTCGTCCCTCCGATGACGGCGATCGCCTCGGCGATCCGATAAGAGTAGTCCTGGAGCCTCTCCTGAAGCTCTTTGGTGATCGTCAGCATCGGGGCGGTGCAGTAGGAGTCGCCGGTGTGGACCCCCATGGGGTCGACGTTCTCGATGAAGCAGACGGTGATCATCTGGTTCTTGGCGTCCCTGACCACCTCCAGCTCCAGCTCCTCCCACCCCAGGACCGACTCCTCGATGAGGATCTGGCCGATGAGGCTTGCGGAGATGCCGCGGCTCGCCACCGTCCGCAGCTCCTCGACGTTGTAGACGAGGCCGCCGCCGGTCCCTCCCATGGTGTAGGCGGGCCTTACGACGACGGGATATCCCAGATCGGCCGCCACCTTCTCCGCGTCCTCGACGGTGTAGACGGCGGTGCTCCTGGGGATCTCGATCCCCAGCCGCTCCATAGTCTCCTTGAAGATGATCCTGTCCTCGCCCCGCTCGATGGCGTCGAGCTCGACGCCGATCACCTTGACGCCGTACTTGTCCAAAACCCCGGCCTTCGCCAGCTCGGAGCTTAAGTTCAGGCCCGACTGGCCGCCGAGGTTGGGGAGGAGGGCGTCGGGCCTCTCCTTATCGATGATCTGGGCGAGCCTCTCGACGTTGAGGGGCTCGATGTATGTGGCGTCCGCCATCCCCGGGTCGGTCATTATCGTCGCAGGGTTTGAGTTTACCAGGACTATCTCGTATCCCAGCTCCCGGAGCGCCTTGCAGGCCTGGGTTCCCGAGTAGTCGAATTCGCAGGCCTGCCCAATGACGATGGGCCCAGACCCGATGATCATGATCTTCTTGATATCTTCTCGCTTCGGCACCTTTGCGCCTCCTCATCATCCTTCATATCGATCTTGTCTCTTCAAAAGCCACAGTGCCGTACATGGCATGGGATAAAAAGGCTGTTGCTGGGAGGGATCCGGTATACCGGCTCGGGGCGGTTGTTGTGGCAATCCACAGCCGGGAATGGGCGGCAGGGCAGGTGGTGGATGTGACGCTGAAGCATCAATTGGAAGGGAGGATCAAGCAATGATCTGGATTGAGATCTTCTCTCTCTGGGACTCGAGCATTTCAGCTCCAATTCTGAGATTCTCGGCTGCCGATCTGAATCCGTAGGCTGAAGGCATATCTTTATCGCTTTGAGCACAAATAGCTTCTACTTTGAGGGGTGAATCTCAGTTATGCCATCCAAAATCGACATTCCCAAGGAGAAGATCCAAGACTTCTGCCGTCGATGGAAGATAAAGTAGATGGCTATCTTCGGATCGGCTCTCTGGGAAGATTTTGGGCCGCAGATCGATCTTGATCTTCTGGTCACCTTCTCCGAGCACGCCCGATGGAACCTCTTCGACTGGGTGGAGATGATCGAGGAGTTGAAGAAGATTACCGGTCGAGAGATCGACCTGGTGGATAGGGAGTCGATCCGAAATCCCTTCAGGCGCCGCTCTATTCTGTCCAGAATGGAGGTAATCTATGGAGCCTGAAGATCGAGATTCAGCTTACATCTGGGATATGCTGGATGCTGCTTCGGCCATCCTTGATTTCATTGAGGGAGCAGATTTCGATGCTTATCTTAAAGATAGAAAGAGCGCCGATCTTGCGGCGCGGTATGGCGCTCTACCAGCTCCACGCATCCCCCGCAGCGGCGGTCGCAAGCGACCGCCGGGAGTGGGCGGTGGGATATGTGGTGGATATCACTTTGCCTTAAGCTGAGGCGACCCGGGTCTGAAAGGCCGAAAATCCGTAAGGTCGGTTGAGTTGGAGCAGGGGCAACGATAATTATATTAGTACATCACATATAGTGCAGGAGGGTTTTATGGACCGTTTCGGAGAGCTTCAAGAGAAGATAGTGCCGCTGCTCCGCCCTTACGTGAAGAGGATCGCCGTCTTTGGCTCCTATGCGAGGGGTGAAGAGACCGCCGATAGCGACATAGATATCCTCGTGGATCTCCTCCTCCCCGGCGAGAGGCCACCCCTGGGCCTTAAGTGGTTCCGCCTCGAAGAGGAGCTGGAAAGGATTCTGGGCCGCGAGGTGGAGCTGGTCAGCGAGAGGGCCATGAGCCCCTTCGTCCGGCCTCGCGCCGAGAAGGATATGGTGCTCCTCTATGAAGAAGGACGGCTTGAAGGTTAAAACTATAAATTATTCCTAATATTCGTAATTATATCTTTTGCCCGAGCCAAGAACTTTTCAGCATCGTCGAGGATGGCTGCCGCCTCCTCGTCGGATATCAGGCGGATAATGGAGTAGTCGGCCTCAGATCTCAGCTCTTCGGCTATCCTGAGAGGCCATCTTCGTAGATTTTTACAATCTCCATATTTCTGTCGGCCTCAGATCTCAGCTCTTCGGCTATCCTGAGAGTCCGGCCGAAATGCGCTTCAATTAGCCCCGTCTCCACGAACTCCCGGCCGAATCTGGCCACAAGACCCCGATGAGTCTTCACCCTGATGCCTCTCGCAAGAAACATGGCGGTAGCGGCAAAGTACATGCTGTAGTAAGCCCTGCTGACGGCGTCATCGGGAAATCCGGTCTTTTTCAGCTGGCTGGCTGCCTTCAGCCTCAACTCCGCACAACCGAGCAGAAGATCGATCTCATCTTCAGGCAAGCTTCGCCCCCTCGGCGAGGACGTTCCTCAAAAATGAATGGGATTTACGAGCCTGGAAGTCCCGGTCAGAGAGGACCTTCACCGAGAGGTCGCCCCCCGTCTCCATAAGGATATCGAAGGATAGGCCGACCAGATCCCGTCTGAGCAGAAAATCTTCCTCGTCTATCACGACCAGAATGTCGATGTCGGATTCCTCTGTGGCCGCCCCTCTGGCGACAGATCCGAAGAGAGTGACGCTTCTAATCCTGTCGCCGTATTTCTGGGTGGCCCTTTTGACGAACTCCTCGACGGCTCTCTTCCTTTCTTCGTCAGCAAGAGAGATCTTTGAGCCTCTGCTGGTCATGATCATTCTCCTGATTGAGATAATATGACTCAAAGGGGATATATTTTTGCCTGAAATGGCCTAAAAAA
This sequence comes from Methanothrix harundinacea, assembly GCA_002506535.1. Classification (GTDB taxonomy): domain Archaea; phylum Halobacteriota; class Methanosarcinia; order Methanotrichales; family Methanotrichaceae; genus Methanocrinis; species Methanocrinis harundinacea_B. The sequence continues at coordinate 132,861 of DAXT01000018.1, read as the reverse complement.
AAATTGCCGTTCCAGTTTCAATGGGGCCACGACTTTTCAGCCATGGATAGGGCGGCCGTTTTTCTGCCTTTACTGCTATCGAAAAAAAGGCGATTTTCACGCAGGTCGTCAATTGGTGCAGTTCTTTCAAAGTGTTGACGATCCCAAAGGGTCGTTTTCGATAGCTGGAGGCATTTCACGCAGGTCCCGGGTTTTCGGGCACCACCTCGCTGCGCGAATTTGCGAGAATAGGTCCATCCTTCTGGCTGGATGGTCCTCCTGAGGAGGGGGCTTGATCGCCAGAACTTGTCTTCTCTCAGTTATTTCCTGGAATTTAAATACGTTGCGCTTTTTTTCTCTTCTGATGATCCGATAATAGAAGCCTCGCCTTTACTCCTCCTCTCCTCCTATTCGTCTCAGCGATAGCAGGAATCTCCAATAGAGCCGCCTTCAGCTCCACCCGCCCCCTGCCGGTGAGCCGACATCCAAAGACGGAGTAATGGATCGGGTCTCCAAAAGGTCATCTAAGCTTCCAGAGATCTATAACGGCCCTCTGACGAGATATAGGGGGAGGATGGTCCTCCTCGTCCCCTTCGACCGACACCGTAAAATTCTCCCCGTTCAGATCCCCTCCGAGGCGAACCGAGTTGATAAGAGATAGATCCATCCTGGTGACGGGCGGGGCGGGCTTCATAGGAAGCCACCTCGTCGATCGGCTGATCGATTCGAATAGGGTCACCGTCCTCGACAACTTCAGCTCTGGAAAGAGGGAGTTTATCGAGGACCACCTGAATAAGCCCAACTTCACCCTCATCGAGGGGGATCTTCTGAATCCCACCGCCATCGAGGCCGCCCTCGAGGGGATCGACCTCGTCTTTCATCTGGCCGCAAACCCCGACGTCAAGGGAGGGGCCGCGGACACCAAAACGCACCTTCACCAGAACGTCGTCGCCACATACAACCTCCTCGACGCGATGCGAGAGACGGGGGTCTCGAAGATCGCCTTCGCCTCCACCTCCACCGTCTACGGCGAGGCGAGGATCGTTCCCACCCCCGAGGACTACGGCCCCCTCCTCCCCATATCCCTCTACGGAGCGTCGAAGCTCGCCTGCGAGGCGCTGATCTGTGCCTTCTGCGGCACCTTCGATATGCGCTCCTGGATCTTCAGATTCGCCAACATCGTCGGAGAACGGGGGACCCACGGGGTGATCGTCGACTTAATCAGGAAGCTGGAAATGGACGGCTCGCAGCTGGAGATCCTCGGCTCCGGGAGGCAGAGGAAGTCTTACCTCCTCGTCGACGACTGCGTCGATGCGATGATATTTGCCATCGCCCATTCCACAGATCGGGTAAACGTCTTCAACGTCGGATCCAACGACTCGGTGGACGTCACCGAGATCGCCGACGTAATCGTCGAGAAGATGAACCTATCAGGCGTCAAATACAGGTACATCGGCGGTATCGAGGGGCGCGGCTGGAGAGGGGACGTCAAGACGATGCTCCTTTCGACGGAGGCGATGGAGAACCTGGGCTGGAGGCCCCGCCACAACTCCCGGGAGTCGATCGAGGCGGCGGCAGAGGCGCTCCTGCGCCGATGAGCCGAGTTCATGGGAGGAGCTTGACCCGCAGCTTCGAGAAGTCCTCTTTTACGTCCGCCCTTATCCCCATCTTGGAGAAGATATCCTCGATCTCCGTCTTGACGAACTTCTTGGGTATGTCGTAGCCGAGGAGGAGGGTGAAATCGGCGTCGGAGGTCTTGCTCACCTTGAAGAGGTTGCAGAGCTCAAGCCTCCTCAGGACGGCCTCAGCCTTGTGGTTCTTCTGCTTGAACTCCTCGGCGTGGGCCAGGGATACCTTCCGGTGCATCTCCCAGAACTTCTCCTTATCCGGATGGGTCTCGATGAAACTGAGAAAGAGGATCCAGTGGTCGATGTCGAGGATGATATGCTCTCCGACGGATAAAAGGTCGGAGTAGGCGTAGATCTTCTCCTCGTCGACGGAGTCGAAGAGGGGCTTGTGCTTGCTGTAAAATTTCAGGGCCGCCCTCATCAGCTCGCTCTGAGATATCCCCAGATCCTCCCTCATCTCTCGGAAGAGCTTTGCTGCCTCCGTATCCAGGGCTATCGTCACCCTCTCCGGCGCTTTTGACATTGCGGGTTTCCTTTCCCGCCGCATCTATTTTACCTTTTTTGTGCTTTTTAAATCGAAGAGCTCATCGTCTGACCTCTCCTGGATGCTCCTCGCTATCTCCTCCAGGGAGGCGTATCTATCCCTCCAGCTCCTGATCTCTTCAATGATCCCGTCCTTCGCCCTTATCGTCACCCTCCTCCCGTGGACGGAGAACTCCGCCTCTGGTACTCCCGGTGGCTCTGCGGAGATCTTCCCTTTGCCCATGGTGCAGCCGGTGGAGACCTGGATCCCGTCCAGGAGGCAGGAGAGGGATGGGACGTTCCCCGTCCTGGCCACCGCCTTCATCTCCCCATCCTCCATGGGGAAGAGCTCTCTCCTGGCGAGGAGCCCCATCCTAACCCCCAGGACGAGGAAGGGGCCGAGGTGGCCGTGAAACTCGACGGCCCGGTTTATCATCTCGTGGAGGCAAGGCCCTTCAGAGCCGTCGGATCTCTTCTCCAAGAGCATCACCATGAAACCTTGGCCGGATGCAATGGAATGGATACATCAGCTCTCGCCTTCCCGCTCCGAGAGCCACGACCCCTCCCCCTCCATCACCGCCTCTTTGTAGAGGATCGGACCCAGGTCGAGGACGGCGACGACCTCGGGTTTGTAGCCGTACTTCTCGGGGATCTTCTTCTGCCACCGGTCGGAGTGGAGGTACGCCATAAGGTCCTCCTGGGAGTCGAAGATGTACATAGCCCCCCACTCCCCCTTCTCAGGATCTGACCACCAGACCTTGCTATAGAGGCCGGGCATATCCCTGAACGCCTCATAAGAGACGAGAAATTTCTCGAGCATCGCGGCGGAGCTCTCGGGCTTTTCGGGCCGGAATACGACCCAGAGGGCCTTCTTTTCTTTTACCATGCGAATCCTCCTCGGTCTGGCCAAATATATCAGGGGTTCCGTTATTAAGCTTCTCCAGACCGGGGGGGGCCACCGGTCCCCCTCACCAGACAGTTGCCGAGCCGATTATCCGGCCGTCTGGTCTGGCTGATTTGAGCAGCGTTTATGAAGAATGCTATTCTCTCCTGCGTAAGAGGCCGTAAATCGGAGATTCAGATCTTTCGAGACTATTCTGACCTACCTGATCCCAAAAAAGTACTTATAAGATTACGAAAGACTGTATATGATATCAGAAATATGAAGGGGGGTTATAATTTGAAGGGACTGAAGAAGGGCATTATTTTGACCGGACTGATCCTGGCCCTTAGCTTGAACGGCGCTCTGGGACAGTTCGGGTCTAAGGTGATGACAGGGGACGCCGACGTGGGCCGTTTTCTCGAGGATTTCCCACTTCCGCTTAATCCAACTCTCGGCTACTGGGACACCGGAGCTAACCCCGGGATCTACGACGACGGTGACACCATCTATCTGGATATGCTCGGAAATAACATCATTGACGCTAACGACATCAGGCTTACCGATTACGGAGTATATCGTGCCGGCACCAAAGTGACGGCTCTGGACAATGACATAAACAAGCCTCTCACGCCGCTACCCGGTCAAGCAGCAGGCATCTATTATGCGGATCTGTACGGCAGCCAGGGTTATGATCTCAGGGACCCGGTATATGTCTTGGCCATGACCCCTGCTGCCATCGGCGCCAGAACCGCCACCAAAGATGTCCGGCTTGGACCGGTCCTGGGGCTCTCTCCGGGGACGAAGGTCCTCGACTACCATCCCGATAGAGACGGACCTGCGATCCCCATGATCGTTCCCGTCTCCGGCGGAGGTCCTGTGGCCACCCTGAGGTTCTACAACGCCAACGGGAACGTCGACGGGAATGGAGACCCCATATACGACTACAGCGACGACGTCTACATCGATCTATCTCTGCCCAGCGTAGCCCTGGGGGGTTATCCCTTCGGATTTGTGGTTGCGAACAACGTCCGAATTACTGGTTGATGAGCAGAGGAACTTCTTGTGGTATTTGGAGGGGATGAAATGAAGAGATCGAAGGGGGCCTGGGCTCTTGTGGCCCTTATCTTGATGCTCTGTATCGGTGGGGGTCATGGCCAGTTCGGCTACAGAGTAACAAACTCAAGTCCGGAGAATGGAGATATCGTCGAGGACTTCGCCTCAGCGGGAGCCATGAAACAGACCCCGGTCCAGATGGGATATTCCAATGGTGGATCGAATCCAGAAATGCTCGACCTGGATGACGTCGTATATCTCCACATAGGAGAGGTCTCATTAGCAGGATCGAAGGTTAAGGTCAATGATATCAGGCTGACGGGCTCGCCCTTCGGCCCCCCGGGCTCCAAGGTACAGGGTGGAGATGGCGATTATGAGACGGGTCTGAGGCGTTTTCCACCCGGCCTGCCGAGAATGGTCTTCCTGGACGAAGGCAGCATCATGGGGCAGTACGATCTGGATGACCCGGTTTACATCAAGATAGTAAATCCCCTCGACAAGATCGGCCTTGGGGATATCAGGTTGGACTCCCCCGAGGGCCCGCCGGGCTCGAGGGTCTTGAACTCCGATCCTGATAAGGGCGCCATATGCTCCGTCCTGCATCCCGGACCCAGCTTCAACCTATGGCTTCCGGGAGCGAGGGGGGTGATTAGGTTCATCAACGCCAACGGAAACCTCTATACCGACCCCGCCGGGATGAGCGGCAGCTGGCCGAGCCCGCCGATTTATGACGGACCCGATATCGTCTACTTCGACGTATCCAGCCCCGCAGCGTATCCCCGCAACTTCGGCTACCTGACGCCCAACGCCATACAAATGAGCAATTAGAGCGCCGATGGGCGCTCTCTCTTTTTATTAGCTAAAGTGGCATCAGGACTTCGAATAGTCTTGCCTGATAACCTTCTGCTCTGAAAGAAAAAGCTATATTTATCATTAAATCAGTAATTTGTGGCTGAATGATATCGTCGACGACCTACAGTGCTTTCCAGATCCCAGTTGGATTCAAAGTTAAGGTTATCGATCTGTTTGGTTCGCAGAGGGGGGAAGGAGGAATCTTGACTTGAGAAAAATGGCTCTGAGGATATATGCTCTGGTCGGTGCAATTCTCTTCCTTTTCCTGCTTGTGACCCTGTCGTCAGGTCAGTTGGAGTTCGGATCGATATCTTATCCGACGAAAGCAGGCGAGGTTCTGATCGTCGAGGACTTCTCCTCTGCCCCCGGTCTCGTACAGCGGCCTGTGACGATAATGTACCTCGATCTTGGGATAGCGCCAGGATTCTACGACAAAAAAGACCCTCTATTCCTCCATCTCGGCCCCGGCCCCGTCAGCCTCGCGGATATTAGGCTCACGCCATCCCCCTTCGGACCAGGAGGGTCGAGGGTGGGTCCGGGAGACGGAGACCTCGGCCTGGAGCTTTCGTCCTTCAATCCACCCTATCCAAGGCTCGTCTATGCAGATATCGGAGAGAAGATGGGCCAGTACGATCCGATGGACTCGGTCTACGTCAAGACCGTCCCTCCTATATCGCAGCTGGCCGTCGGCGACGTGAGGCTCACCTGGGCGGGGAGCCACCCCCCAGGAACGAGGGTCAAGAGCTCCGATCCGGATCGCGGGTCTGAGGTCCTTCTCCTCCATCCCGGCCCCGACTTCGCCTTCTGGTCGCCCCTCGCCCGGGGCCAGGTCAGATTCTACAACGCCAACGGGAACGTCTTAGGCGATCCGATCAGCCTCCCCATCTACGACGCTTCCGACAGGGTTTACTTCGACATGTCGGTCCCATCCGATCCGCCGAGGCTCTTTGGGTATGTGATAATCAATGAGCCAAAGTTTTCTGGAGCCATCGGAGATTTCGTCTGGTGGGACCGGAACGAGGACGGTATTCAGGATGTTATTGAGCTTGAGCCCGGAATTCCAGAAGTGATGGTGAAGCTCTATTATGAATATGAAGGCGACTGCTGGGAGATCGGTTCCACCAGGACGAATCGCTCTGGCTACTACAGCTTCGAGGGGTTGCCCAGCGGTAAATACATCGCGGAAGTGGATACAAAGACCCTTCCTGGAGAAGGATGGAAGCCTACCAAATACAGAGCAGAGGACGACAGGTCGCGGGATAGCAACGGAGATCCGGCTTTCCAACCCGGATGCCTGGAAGATGCCTGAACCAGGCCGAGAAGGATGAGGAGGACGAAACGATTATCAATTAGAAGAATTAAACACCTATAAAGATCTAGTATTGATCTTCATGGATGAGGGAGATGGAGATGAGGCACGTTTATTTCTTTATGTTTATGGCGTTGCTCTGCCTCGGTGCAGGGACGGCGTCTGCCCAGCCGGATGAATCACGGGATAGTAATAATTATATTTACTCTGATGAGATTAATCTCGGCGCGAATGAATATAATGATACCATAGATTTCGGATTTATTATCCATCCTCCTGCTTCCTCCATAGGTAATCTGGTCTGGTTGGACTTAAATAGAAATGGGATTCAGGACGATTTTGACGCCAGCGGCAGACTGCTGGGGATCAAAGACGTTCGTATCCTCCTTTATTATAAGCTTGGAGATAAAGACGTCATATTCGGTGAGCAGTTCACCGGAGAGGACGGTTCATATAGATTCGACGGCCTCCCTCCCGGGACTTATAAAGTATATGTTGACAGAGAAACTCTCCCCGACGACAGCTACCAGCCCACGATACCATATGCTCCCGGAAGCACCATCGAGAACGACAGCGATGGGATAGGTTCAACCGATACACTTCCAGCGTGATAGGTGCTAGCAGGTATGAGGAAACGAGAAAAAGAAGCTTGTGCGATATGGTGGGCTGGGCTGATTCTCAGCCTGCGCCCAAATCTTCGAGGGTCTACCACCAAATAGGGAGGGGTTCGAGTGATACGTTATAGAAGCATATCGGTGGCTATGGCGGTTCTATTCCTCACAGCCACCTTTGCATATTCGCAGCCCTCTATATCAGGCGGTTATGAGGACGATATTTACAGGTACATATTTACTTATGATGTGATCCTCGGAGATGATGAGCAGAATGATACCGTAGACTTCGGATTCATGGCTAAAAAGGGCCTCATCGGCGACTTAGTATGGAACGACTCCAACGAGAATGGGATTCAAGACGAGGGTGAAGAAGGCCTTCCGGGGATTAATGTCTCACTTTACATACTTCCTGTTGGCGAAACAGAAGTGTTCTACAACAGTACCTTCTCCGATTCAAACGGTAGTTATTCCTTCATAGTGCCGTTCGGCAGATATGTAGTGAAGACGGGAGAAGGGCAGAAATACGGGAAAAATTACATAAGGATTGAAGATCCCACTTTACCAGAGGATGTAAGGAACTTTCCGTGGGGCGAAATAGACAAGATTTATGCAGCCGATGAAGAGAACGACAGCAATGATCATAAAGGATCTATTGTAGTCATCAACGAACATGATCCAGCAAATACTACGATCGATTTCGGTTATGTGAAATATTATTGAAAATAAGGAGGCGATAATGTGATAATGAGAAACCTCGTGATGAGCATACTATGCCTTTCAAGCCTCGCTTTCGCATCATCATTTGTACCGCCTCATTTGAATGTCACATATCATGACGTATCCCCAAATCCGATCTGCATTGCAGGCTCCGGGACTCCGTGCGAGAGCGTTGTCAAGCTTAAGATAGAAGGTTTGGGAGATCCTAGGCCTGTACAAGTGGTTCTCTCCATTGATAGTTCCTCCAGCATGATTGAATATGACAGAAATGATACTAGGCTCGATGCGGCCAGGGGCTTCATAGGAGTTTTGGACAACAGAAGTGACAAAGTCGGTCTCGTCATCTGGAGTGATCAAGTCATTGAAGCAGAGTCTCCGACAAATAATTTTGAATCTGTTATTACGAAGATTAATGGAATTGGCTCTTATGGTGCAACAGATCTATATTACGGATTGAAACCGGCGATCGAAATGTTTGAAAACGAAAGCGTCGACCTTCAAAAACACATAATACTCCTGACTGACGGCACAACTCGTGCAAGAGAGCCCGAGGATTATCTTTCTGAGGTAAATAGAGCCAGAGACGCTGGCATCCATATATGGACGATAGGTTTTCCTGCAGATGAGGCGGGTGAATTAGTTCTAAAGAATATTAGTAATTTAACGAGAGGAAATTATAGCACAGCAGATAATGCCACCGTCGAGAACGTCTTTATCAAAATTTATAAGGATATGACGAGTCTAGCTGGCAATAACGTCACCCTGAGGTACATTGCTCCCGGAGATCTGATCTACTCCATCCAGAGCTCCGAGGTTGAAGGGGATGATAAGGTGTTCACCTGGAAGCCGATAGTGGATGACGGAAGCGTACAGAGGAACCATTTCTACATAGGGGAAAGCTGGACCGAGACCTTCATAGTCCGCTCCGAGAATCCCGGATCCTTCCCCCTAGGAAAGCCGGGATCTGAGATGACCTATACAGCACAAAACACGAACGTAAGCTTAAGCCCCATGAAGGAGGCGATCAAAGAACGCACCTTGGAAGTTATTCGGTGCAATGATATGGGCTGTAATAATTCGTATATCAACATATCTATAAATTGCAGTTTGAATTTCACCGGAAATATTTTATATTTTGAAGAAGGTTCATCGCTACACTTCAATCTCAGCTTCCCATGGGGGCCCGGCGGCAGCCCCTGCTGCAACTGCCCTGACGACGGTTTAATCGTAATCAAATGCCCTTGTGTCAACGATACCGGCATCCCGAATGAACCCCCATGTCTTGTGTGCTCCCCCTGCCCAAAATGTCCTGAAGCTAACCTGGGAGGATCGAAGGAGAACACCATAAACATCGTCCAGAACGCCATCTTCGGGTCGACGCCATACTGGAACGGGACCGACGAGCTAGCCGGCGTCATCAACCTCACCGTCTCGAGGCCCGATGCTGCGATCGACGCAGTCTTCGCCTTCGACGTCTCCGGGAGCATGAGGCTCCTATATGAGGGGATGAGCGAGGAGGAGATTTACGCCTTTGCGGAGGCGGACTTCAGCAATGTATCGATCATCGGCTGGGACGAGTACGGCACCGATGGCACGGGCTCAGGCGCGGATCTGCTGATGGTACCGCCGCGGCCCCTGGAGGAGAGCCTCGAGGATGTCATCGCCGCCATGAAAAGGCTATCCGGACTCTGCGACGAGACGGACCAGACGGTCTACTCGGCGGGCCTGCGGGGGGTTCTGGAGGTGGACGATGAGTTCGGGGACCATCTCGGCGGAGATGGAAAGGTGGTCCTCTTCATCACCGGCCCCGACGAGTTCCGCCCTGGCGAGGGTCTGGACGATTTGGCAATCGAGCTGAAGCGGAGGGGCTACGCGATATACACCGTGGGGGTGGAGATCGACGAGTTCGAGTCGCCCCTCAAGTACGATAGCCTGAGCAGAATGGCCAGCATCACTGGAGGGCGGTTCTACCCCATCGGCGGGCTCGACTCCGAAGAGCTGAGGGATGTTCTCCGGGATGCTGTTGCCCACGCCTCGGGGAGGATCGCTCCCAGGGACATAGTCGTAATCGAGACCCTACCCGCTGACCTGGAGGTGAAGGAGACGGTTCCTTCGGGCGGCGGCGTCGATCTTTCGAAGAACCCCGACGGGACCTCCACCCTCACCTGGACCGCCGACGGGATGAGCCCTGGAGAGGCGAGGACCTTGATCATATTTATCGCCGTCAAAAACCCTCACCCCTACGAATGGATAGGCGCCACCGTTTGGCCCAGTAGTATCAATATAGAGGCTACGGACGAAGGTGCCGCCGGGATCAACGTCATCAACTTGAAGACAGAGGACGGCGATGTAAAGATCGGAGAGATATCATGATGGTTAAACGCCTGGCATCGATTAGCATCGCAATATTTTTCGTTATCCTCATGGCATATGGTGAGGGGGAATCATTCTACGATTCAATGGGCCAGGAATTTGTCTTGGTGATAGACAACTCCAAAAGCATAAAGGACTTGGACCCTGGACATGAACGTTTCGATCATGCTTTACTCTTGGTAGATGAGCTGGGTGGCAGGCATAGGTTCGGATTTTTAGTATATTTAGATAAAAATACATATCGTTTACATAAACTGTCATCTTATAATTATATTAATAAAGAATTCTTGGAAAAAATAAAGAGATCCAATATAAACGCCGAAGATATGGATCTCAGCAAATGTTTAAATATGTCTGTAAGTATGTTTTCTAAGTCAGACGAGGCAGATAAATCAATAATATTCTTATCAGACGGGGTTATTTATACGGGTTTTGATCAGAATGATCGATACAGATTCGAAATAGACGATCCAAAACCTGATGACGAGAAAAATCCTCGTATCAGTGCGTTGAAGAGATCCCTCAAGGATATCAAAGACAAGAAAATCAAGATCAATACGGTCTATATCGGTGATGACCCGCACGGTCAGAAACTTCTTGAGAATATGTCCATTTATACCGGCGGAACGCATACCAGTCTTAATCCACCAATCTTGTTGAAGAAAAACTGCGACATCTCTTTAGGATACAACGGCACTCTTGTCAACTTCACCATCAACGTAACGAACACAGGGAACGCGACCCTCGATCAGGTAATGCTGACCGACTCTCTCCCTGAAGGACTCGATTACATCGGCTCCACAGATGACGGTCACCATTCGGAAAACATCGTCACATGGTATCTGGGATGGCTGGACAAATCAGGATCCAGGGTGGTACACATCGAAGCGAGGATCAACCGCTCAGAGTTCGGCCATCTGACCAATAAGGCATCGGTTACGGGCTCACCACCTTCGGGAAGTAACGTTACATCGAGCGACTCCGAAGACGTGCTCGTCGATACCGCCTCAATATCGGTGAACAAGACTGCCAACCCTTCATCGGGATACAACGGCACTCTTGTCAACTTCACCATCAACGTAACGAACACAGGGAACGCAACCCTCGATCAGGTAATGCTGACCGACTCTCTCCCCGAAGGATTCGATTACATCGGCTCCACGGATGACGGTCACCATTCGGAAAACATCGTCACATGGGATCTGGGATGGCTGGACAAATCAGGATCCAGGGTGGTACACATCAAAGCGAGGATCAACCGCTCAGAGTTCGGCCACCTGATCAATAACGTAACGGTTACGGGCTCACCACCTTCGGGAAGTAACGTTACATCGAGCGACTCCGAAGACGTGCTCGTCGATACCGCCTCAATATCGGTGAAAAAGACCGCCAACCCTTCATCGGGATACAACGGCACTCTTGTCAACTTCACCATCAACGTAACGAACACAGGGAACGCGACCCTCGATCAGGTAATCCTGACCGACTCTCTCCCTGAAGGACTCGATTATATCGGCTCCACAGATGACGGTCACCATTCGGAAAACATCGTCACATGGGATCTGGGATGGCTGGACAAATCAGGATCCAGGGTGGTACACATCAAAGCGAGGATCAACATGTCCGAGTCCAGTATCCTGACCAACGTAGTCCGGGTCGAGGGCAAGCCTGAGTCGGGTTACAACGCTACAGATAACGACTCAGAGGACATTCCCATCAATATTGCCTCGATATCGGTGAACAAGACTTCTAAAGTCTCAGCAGGATCTAACGGCACTCTGATCAACTTCACAATCGGCGTCACGAACACGGGTAACGCGACCCTGAAACCGGTCACGGTAACCGACACTCTGCCAGAAGGACTCGATTACGTAAGCTCGAAGGATAACGGCACAAACTCAAGGAACAACGTCACCTGGGAACTGGGAGAACTGAACGCTTCTGAAAGCAGATCGATCTATCTCGAAGCCAGAATCAACAGGTCTGAGTCGGGCGTCTTGACAAACTTCGTCCTAGTTGATGGTAAACCTGAATCAGGGTACAACGTCTCGGCATACACCTCCTCGAACGTTACGGTCCTACCACCAAATGCCACATTCATCGTCTTCGCCCTCGACACCTCCGGCAGCATGAGAAAGTACTACCGCCTGGATCCCAACGAGAGCGCCGAGATCGTCTCGACATGGTCGCATTTCGGCAACGCCACCGTCTCGATCGTCAGCTGGGACCACAGAAGCGATCTCCTCTTTGGGCCTGCGCCCCTGGTGGGTAACGAAGCCCGTCTCGCTGAGATCTTGGATAACCTGTCCGAGATGTGCGTCGAGACGGACCTCACCTACTACGACGAAGGCCTCAACGGCTCTCTCGCAGTCCTGCGCGACTACGCTGACGGGTGGTCGAAAGGTTCGGCGAAGATCATCGTCTTCCTTACGGGGTTCAGCGAGTTTGAGCCCGGAAATAGGCTGGATGAATACATATCTGAGGCTAATGAATCCGGCTACAAGGTCTTCACGATTGGTCTCGGGATCGAGAGTAACTTCAGCGCCTCAGAGAAGCAGTACCTCCATCTCACAAAGATCTCAGATGGGGCGGGCGGCGAATTCCAAGCTGTCGCGACCTTCAGCTCTGAAGAGCTGAAAACCGTCATGGAAACCATTGTCAAAAGAGTCGAGATCCTTGGGATACCTGCGGAGCCGAGATCTGGATAGATCATCTCGGCCCACCTCTCCCTCATCTTCGATCGATTCAAATACCACCGGCCCCCACCATATGACCGATGCGATTTTTAGGCGCCGACGAGGCGGGGAAGGGTCCCGTCATCGGCTCGATGTTCGTAGCCGGGGTGGTCATCGACGAGGACCGGCTCTTCGACCTTGCGGCCCTGGGGGTGAAGGACTCAAAGCTCCTCACCCCAGCTAGGAGGGAGACCCTCGCCCCAAAGATCGAGAAGATCGTTCTCGACAAATACATCCTGGAGGTGAGGCCGGAGGTGATCGACGAGCTCCGCCAGCTGATGACGATGAACGAGATCATGGTCAAGAGCTTCTCTAAGGTGGTGGAGAAGCTGTCGGCGGACAGGGCGATCCTGGACGCCGCCGACGTCGACCCCGAACGGTTCGCCAGAAGGGTGAAGGAGGGGAGCCGAACGGAGATGGAGGTCGTCGCCGAGCACAGGGCAGATAAGAATCACTCCGTGGTGGCCGCCGCATCGATCCTCGCCAAGGTGAATAGGGACCGGTCGGTGAAGGAGATCGAGGCGGCCGTCGGAAAAGAGATCGGGAGCGGATACCCGTCAGACCCGGCCACCGTCCAGTTCCTCGAAGGCTGGGTTAGAGAACACGGCGACCTTCCGCCCTTCGCAAGAAAGAGCTGGAAGACGGCAGAGAGGATAAAAGCTAGGTTTATATAGGCTTCCTGGTGTTGTTGGGTTGAGGGATAAGATTTGGATATCGAGGATACGCTGCTCATGATCCCAGGACCGGTCAAGGTGCCCCAGAGGGTCCTGCGGGCGATGTCGAAGCCTATGATCAGCCACAGGAGCTCCGACTTCGAGAAGATATACGAAGACTGCAGGTCGCGGCTGAAGGCGCTCTTCGAGACGGAGAACGACGCCGTGATCCTGAGCGGCAGCGGAACCGCCGGCATGGAGGCGGCCGTCGGCGGGATCATCGGCAAAGGGGATAAGATCGTCACCGTCACCAACGGCAAGTTCGGAGAGAGGTTCACAGAGCTCGGCGACCGGTACGGGACCGCCGTCCTCCTGGAGTTCCCCTGGGGGACTCCCTTCGACCTGGACCGGATCGGGGCTGCCCTCGAAGAGGGGGCTAAGGCCGTATCCATCGTCCACAACGAGACCTCCGTCGGGATCGTCAACCCGGCCAAAGAGGTCGGAAGGCTCGCAAGGAAGTACGACGCCCTCTTCATCGTCGACGGGATATCCTCCGTCGGAGGAAACGATTTTCTCACCGACGAGTGGGGGATCGATATCGCCATCACAGGATCTCAGAAGTGCCTCGCGGTCCCGCCGGGGCTCGCCATGGTCACCGTCAGCAAGAGGGCAGAGGAGATGCTGGAGGACGGGAAAGGCGGCTACTACACCGACCTCAAGGCCCACCTCGATAAGGCGAAGAAGAACCAGACGCCTTACACCCCGGCGGTCTCCCTCTTCTACGCCCTCCAGGAGGCGCTAAACATGGCCGCAGAAGAGGGCTTCCCTGAGAGACGGGCCCGGATGGCCGGGCTCGCAAAAGGGGTGAGGGAGGCGGCATCGGCCCTGGATATCGAGATCTTCCCCCGGGTGAACGAGCACACCACCTACTCCAACACCGTCACCGCCATGAAGATGCCTGATGGGATCACCGACGGCCAGCTTCGCGGCGGTATGCGAAAACGCGGCGTCGTCATATCCGGCGGCCAGGAAGGGCTGAAGGGGAAGATATTCAGGATAGGTACCATGGGCGCCTGCACCGAGGCGGACGTTCTCAGGACGATCCAGACCCTGGAGCTGGTCCTGGCGAAGGAGGGCGTTATACCGAGATTGGGTGCCGGGGTAGAGGCGGCCAGCAGGGCGATCGACGGGTAACGCCCGCTGCCCCTCTGGCTCCGCCACTCTTTTGGCTCCAATATGCAGTCGATTCATCCGTTAACATTTAATAGATATATCTCAAATAGACCGAAAGGTAACTCGAAGAGATCCATGGAAATCGTGGTGGTTATTTGGGATTGATGTCTCCAAGACGCTCGCTCCTTGTTTTTATCGTGGCGACGCTGATTCTGGCTCCAGCCCTTGGCCAGACGGAAGCTTCGGTGAGCTTCCATCAGGTCGGCACCGCGAATATGCCCTACAACGTCAACCAGCCCATAGTCTACAAAGTCCACCTGACAAATGCGATGAACAACCCCATGCGGTACGTGGTGGAGCTGGAGGTGGGACCAGACTACACCGATTACTCCGCGTCAAAGAAATACAACTTTGACATCAGCCTCACAGCCCGCTCGTCCCAAGACGTCAGCTTCAACGTCAACTTCAGATCCCCGGAGATGAGCCGGGGAGCCTTCGGCAGATGGGCGACGGACGATAACGACACCAGCATCTGGGATAAAGTCTGGTACAGGGTGTTGATAACTCCCCTCGTCGGAGATCCCGTGACCCGTGAGAGCTACGACGGCGAGCCGTCCCTCATCAAGATGATCACCGTCTACAAGAACGCTGAGGTATCTCCAAAGATGGGCACCGACGAGACCCTTTACAGCTATCGGATCGACGTCTTCTCGAGCGCCGAGGACGCGGTATCCCTCCAGGTCGCCCCCGAGGTTATAGGCCCCTGGAAGGATTTGGGGGCCATCAACTACACCAGCATCGGCGCCTGGCAGACCCTGAGGTGGGAGAACGTCTCCCTGGACTTTGACTTCATCGGTGCCCACTACAGGTTCGTGGGAAGAAAGCAGACCGAGGTATTCGAGGGGCCCTTCTGGCCCGTGGAATACGAATACGAGAACGCCACCGTAAGCCCGATAGACGGCTTCTCGGGGTCGCCCTTCACCTACACCCTCGATTTCAAGGGCTCAAAGAGCCTGGACGTCGGCCTCAACGTATGGGACATAGATCAGAACCAGTTCAGGCTCGCCGGGAAGAAGAGGTACAACGAAGCAACCCGCTGGCAGAGGATGGAATGGACCGGTGTCAGCCCTAGCGAGACTATCGGCTCGGAGGGCACTTCATCTTACTACTTCAGCTTCTATTACCCCGGATCCGAGAGCCCCCTGGGGACCAGCCGCGAGGAAGAGGGGAAGGTCTACCTGGGGCCCGAGATCGTCCTGATAAGGTATCAGAACAACACCGTCACTCCAGAGAGGGGGAGCACAGTATCTCGGTACACCTACTCTGTGGAGGTCGAGACCGCCCTTCCCGTCTGTGATATAGAGCTTCAGACGAGCGAGCCAGAGTCCGGGATCTGGAGAAGTCAGGGGATCGCCACCTACAACGGCGACCCTCTGATCAGCTGGAGGGACTTATCCTTCGAGGGAGACGTCGCCGGAAGCGTCAGCTACAGGTTCATAAGGGTGGCTTCACCACCATCGATCTTCCAGGGACCACACCTCTTCAAGGAGTCGATCTCTGGAAGAGTATCACCCGGCAACGGATCTCTCGGTTCCTGGGACGCCACGTTCCACCCGCCGAGGGAGAGGCTCCTTCGAACTCCCTACGTCTATACGATGGAGATGTACGCTCCGGAGAGCACAGAATCCCTGGTGGTGAAGCTGGAGGTTTACGATCCCGTCCGAAAGAGCTGGATCGAGGCAGCCAAGCCCCAGAGCTTGAACATCACCGAGAGGTCCATCAACTTCACCATAGATAGGCTTCCCTTCGAAGAGCCGTTCCTCGGCGAGTCGAGGTTCAGGTTCCTCTCTGGAACCAGGTTCCTGGACGGCGAGGAAGGATACTCCGGCCCAGATATGGTAGCAAACTTCAGAAATAAGACCTGGAACGTGACCTACGACAACGTCCGGGGCGAGTACGTATACATCTACGGGGTTGAGGTCCGCTCATCTCTGAATAGACTATCCGTCGATCTCGTAACCACCATGGACCGGACCGTCTGGACCCTGGCAAACGATCCAAAGGTCTACGTCTCTGAATCGGCCGAGTGGAAGAGGCTGGAGTGGATAGGATACCCCTACCATCTGGAGGTAGACTTCACGCCGGTCGGGGTTTGATATGAAGATATTTGCGGCATGCATCATCATAATTCTGCTCCTCCTCCCCCTGGCGGCCGAGGCCCAGGGGGTGAGCCCATCGCCTCCCAAACCGACCCCCTCATCCAGCGGCGGGAGCAGCGGGGGGGAGCCGAGCAGCTCCAGCAGCAGCAGGAGGGTCGTGCAGCTGGATCTGGATAACATGATCGGAAACATGGAGAAGTGGAAGCAGGACGAACCCACCAAGTTCGAGTACCTGAAAAAGCTCCTCCATATACCCTTCGTCCCGCCGAAGGAATACAAGAGCCCCACAGTCCTGATATGGTACCCCTCGGGGAAGGGAGATATCACGAGAAACGACGAGCTGGATATTTACGCCTGGGTGAAGAACGAGAACCCCATCGAGGTCCGGTCTGACGTGTACCTCTGGCTGGAGGCTAAGGGTCCCGGCGAGAAGGAGTTCACCAGGATCGGGGGTCAGAGGATCATCCTCGCAAACGAGTACAACGAGAAGACCAACGCCACCGTCAGGGACTGGTCCGCCATAACCCCCTTCGACGATTCTAAGGAGGTGGGGAACGCCACCTTCCGGATATGGTTCAACGACATGCACAACACCTACTACACCGACACGATGTATGCAAAGCCCTACCAGCAGGATAATTATTACAGCGTCCTCGAGCTGGACCTGGTCAACAGCCCCCCGGAAGCGGACGCTGAGAGGATCAGAGTCGACCCATCGAGGGCGAGGTACAACGACCCCATCCGGTATGAGGCAAGGTTCATCGATGCCGACGGAGATATGATAAACGTCATCCTTCACATCCTCGACGACCAGGATAGAGAGATGAGAAATCTGACCCAAGTTGTGAAGACGGGGACGAACGTCACCTTCATAGCTAGCCAGTACGGCCTCTTCGCAGAGGGGGACGCCGGAAAGAACTTCTCTTACTACTACACCTTCGACGACGGACTCGACAGCAACAGGACAGAGATCTTCTACGGACCCTCCCTCCTGCCGAGCCCCAAGATATACGTCTCGGATCCGGACGCGGTCCCCGCCGACGAGAACCGGTTCTGGTGGCAGAATTACAGGTTCAGCCTCAAGGTGAAGAACCCCGAGGTGAGCAGCCTGAGAATTGACCTGTACACCACCACACCGGCTCATCCCAACAGGTATCAGGATACCAGGGTCATCGGAGCCTCTGAGGAGGCGCAAGAGGTCATCTTCGACGTTCCTCCCTTCGACGTATCCGACGCCGACGAGAGCTTTGCATATTACTTCAGGTACTCGGCGACGGACCAGAACTCGAGGGAGGAGACCGACCTCCTCTCGGGTGGCGCGATCAACCCTAAGATCGTCAAATACCCGATATA
The DNA here is from genome assembly GCA_002506535.1 of Methanothrix harundinacea. Taxonomy (GTDB): domain Archaea; phylum Halobacteriota; class Methanosarcinia; order Methanotrichales; family Methanotrichaceae; genus Methanocrinis; species Methanocrinis harundinacea_B. Next base: position 114,858 of record DAXT01000018.1, on the reverse strand, counting down.
CTCAGCGGTAACGGTCGCAAACATCCTCGCCGTTCTGCTGGCGGCGCTGATCGGCGGGATCGTGATCGAGAGGAGGTTTTACCGATGACCAGCCTCTTTTTGAACGGCATCTTCGGCGTAGGGCTATTCCTTCTGCTATTGGCTGGAGGCGCAGCCCTCCACCTGCTGAACATGGAGAGGACGTACCGGAGGGTGGCGGCCACATCCAAGTTAAAGGTGGATGATAAAGGAGAGCCCAAGGCCAACGCCGGGAAGATCTCCAAAGACAAACTCAAAGAGGAGATCATGGAGGAGATGTTCACCCGGCAAGGATCAAACTTCAACGCTGCCGCCGTGGCGGCCTGGATGCTCCTCTTTGCTGCCTTCGCCTACTTCTACTTCCTGACCCCGGAGATATTCCCCCGGCACAACTACTTCCAGATCTCAGCTCTGGCTTCAGGTCCCCTCGGTTTTGCTGCCTTCGGGCTTTTGGTCCTCCTATTTAGCCTGGTGACGGCCGCCTTCATCCCGGGTAAGGTTTACGCCTATTACGAGATCTCCAAAAGCATGAAGGTCGCCATAATGTTCGCTGTGCCGATCCTTGCCGTCTCCATCTTCCTATCCGTCAATCTTGGGACTATATATCCCGAGGTCGATCTCGGATCGAGGTCCTTTGCCTTCCTCGCCCTCTTCGCCTCGGAGGCGGCGCTCCTGTGGCCTGTTTACGCCGATGCTCTCGGAGGGATGAGATGAGATTATGCATAGTCGGAATCGGGGGCTGTGGAGGGCATCTAGCGGAGCGGTTTCTACAAAACCAGGACGTCGCCCTCCTAAACAGGTCACTAGGGGAGCACGTATCCTTCGGGGGAGTTAAGGGGCTATGGCTGGAGGCAGACGTCCAGGAGACCCAGAACCAGAGATTCTTCGGCTCCCTGGATAGGGGATGCTATCCCGGCTTTTTCATACCCCACGACGTCATCGGCTCCGAATCGAAGACCTCGAAGCTGATCGTCGACCGGTATGGGTACGATGTCAAGAAGCAGGGGTTCATGAGGCAGGCCGAGTTTCTCAAGGCCGTCTTCGAGATCTTTGGGACTGACGAAGATGTAAAGAGGGACGCCATCAATGAGTACGACTCGGAGAACCCCATCCTGAGGGGAGCATGGGATAAGATAAGGGGCTATACGACCCTTGCAGCCCTCCAGGGGAACAGCGGGTCGGAGATGTGCGACGGTATCCTATTCATAGTCTCTCTCGGCGGAGGAACGGGGACGGGTTTCGTAAATCCGATCACCAGGTACATCCGGGGAGAGAGGCCCGCCTATCCGGTATTCGTACTGGGGGTTCTTACCGAAGAAGGGACGGACCCTCAGCAGAGGGCGAAGGAGCCGAAGAGGGCCCTGGGGGCGACGATCTCTCTTTACGACCTCATGACAAAGCCGGTCGGCGTTGGGGTGGACGGGATCATCCTAGTCGACAATCAGATCATGGTGGACAAGCTCGGCCAGGACTACTCCGCCATCGACGATTTCATCCACCAGGCCATGAGGCCTTTCGTCGCCGGTCGCCACTACCCAGGGGAGGACCCGCCGAGCCTTGCGATGCGGGAGAAGTTCGTAGAGGGGGTGAATCGACCTCCAATCCTAGTTCCCTGCTACTGGAGAGAGAAGAGGAGAAAGGACCCTGAAGACGAACTTGCCAAACGAGCCCTGACGGAGGGAATGCTCTTTGGGTGCGATCCGGGAAAGGCCGATAGGGCTTATGTCTTCACTCGAGGGTTTGTCGACCAGAAGGAGATAGTCTGCGCGGTCGCCAGGTATTCTGGGATTCCAGCAGGGCGGATTGAGCCCTGGAGGAAGCTGGGGGAGAACCATGCCAACGAGATCCTGATCCTCCTCCGAAACCCCTATGGCGCTGAGAGGGGATGCGAGGTGAAGGGGACCCTGGAGCACCGTCTCCACAAGGTCATCAGGATGGCGCTCCTGTATATGGACGACCCCGAGGCAAACCTCGTCTCGCAAGGTATGCCGGAGATGACGAAAAAGGCTATCGAGGATTACTTCTACGGCGACGATGGTATGCGAAAGCGGTTTGAAGAGGCCCTCCTCAAGATCGAGAACGGCGAGAGGCCGTTCTTCCTAGAAGAGAGGAACATCTTCGAGAGGTCGATCCGGGAGTTTGATCCTCAACAGACCCACCAGAGCGGCCGAAAGGTCTATGAGGATGAGGTCCGGAAGATCGTGGAGGCTGAGGTTAGCAGGGCTCTAGCGGAAAGGGGCTTTGGAGCTGGTGGCGATCCCAAGAGGACGTTACAGGAGGGCTGAAAGCTGGCTAAATGGCAGATCGTCCTATTGGCCGCCTTTGCAGTGGTGGGAGTTTACATCCTCCTGGATGGCGACGGCGGGAGGGACGGCATCCTCGGCGACGGCTTTGGGGATTCGACTCTAGGCGATCATTTCTCCGGGGATATGCCTGACCCCTACTACCTGGAGCTGAAGCCCGCCGATGTCCATAACCCCGACGACGTCATCAGGTACAGCAGCTCCATAATGGGCCGCGCTGCGGACCTTCCCGTCTTCGAGAGGGCAGCCTTTTATGAGTGGTACTTCAAGAGCCACGGGTTCGATGTCTCCTTCGCCTACGCCGAAGATTTCGCCGAGACCGGCAAAGATCACCTCTGGCTTCTCGTCAAGAACCAGAAGGGCGAGGTGATCGAGGTCGACCCCTCCTTCTCCGCCGTCGGTGGCAGGTCGATGGTCCCCCTCGACCAGGTTTACACCAGTTACGACCGGGAGTACATGGACATATTCGAGGCCATGGACGGACTCGGCCGGGATAGGCTCGCCTGGTGGAAAGACGGTTCGGCGCTCCAGATCTTGAACGAGAACGTCCTCGTGGCGGAGAAGGAGAGGGCCCAGAGGATGGCCGAGGCCTGAAGGTCCGCGTCCTCTCTCCGCCCTGCCCTCTCCTTCGGGTTCTATTTTATCTCCAGAGATCTCTACCTCGATGGGAGACGATGGGGTCCACCTCCACAAGGTCCTGGGGGTAGGGCTCAAAGAAGGTCTGGCTCGATAGGTAATCGTCATCGAACCGCGCGATCCAGGACTTGAGGATGGTGGTGTTGGGGCAGATGGTGATCTTGCCGTCCCGGTACCTCTGTACGTTATCAAGGAACAGCTCCCGCTCCCCCGCCGAGAGCCGGTCAGAGAAGTGGCCCAAAAAGTGCATCAGGACGTTTATGTTGGAGGTATACCTCCGGGGCCTGCAGAGCGCCCTCTTCAGATGAAGCTCGTACGAGCCTGCGACCTCGGAGAAGGGGCGGTGGTCGTGGTTTGCGACGATCTTCCCCAGGGTCTTCGTCTCCGCCTGGTGGTAGGCCAGAAGGAGCATCTTGTTCTCCGTCTGGAAACGGACCAGTTCCTTCATCGACCCCGACCTCTTCGCCTCGCGGAAGCTCGCGAGGGCGAAGAGCTTTGCGAGGAAGTGCTCTTTTATCCTTGGATTCCTCAGCCTCCCCTCGTCCTCAACGGCGAGATCGGGATATCGGGCCATGACGGCGGCGCCGAAGAGGCCGCTTTCGCTCCTCGATAGGGCCGCCGACTTTCCGGCGGTTGGATAGACCTTCGTGTTCTTGATGCCGCAGGAAGGGGAGCTCGCCTTGAGGATGAAGCCGTCGACGTCGCCGACGGAGTCAAGATAACCCGTGGCGAAGGAGGTCATATCAGCTGTGACGTCCCTGCCGGTCGTCGGCTGGACGAGCCTGATCTCCGCCTCTCCACCCCCTCCGCTCGAAGAGACGAGACGAACCGAATCTCGCGGGACGCCCAGGCCGATCTCCACTTCGGGGCAGACCGGCAGAAACTCGACGTGAGGGGCGAGGCTCGCGACGAAGTCGCTCGCGATCATCTGGCCGTTATACCTGCAGTGGTCGAACTCGATGCATCTGCTGACGACGACCTTGGGTTTTGCGAACTCTCTCAAACTAAAAGCCTCCAAAGACATTATTTTGGGCCAGAGGTAGTTAAAACTGACGCGGAATTCGGAGCTTATATGGACGCAGGGGGGACAGTTAAGTCAATTAAGCCCCGAACCTACCGCGTTTTTGTCCCGGTATGGCGTCTTCATTTTACGGATCTAGTTATAAAATTATCATTATTATAATCAATTAAGCTTAAATCTAATGAATGCATAATTAAATTGTTATGGTATTAGTTGAGAAAGGTGGTGAATTATGACTGGAACTATCGACGAGTATAAGAGGGTCTTTCGAGAGGCGACGGTCGCCGACCAGATGAAGCTCTTCAAATTACATCTGGGCATATATCTGGTGGTGAACATAATATGGATAGCCCTCAACATGATGGGCTCGATAAAGATCGATCCATCCTTGGCCGTTTATTACTCCCCCATTGGGTGGGGCATACTGGTAGTCGTCCACTACTGGTTCTACGTCCGGGGAGCTGAGGGCCTCTGCAAGCTCAGAGAAGATATGGTGGAGTCGAAGATCAAGTAGTTCTCGCATCTAAATCCGCCGCCTTTTAGAGGGTCACTGGTCGCTTGAGGCCCTCTAACAATCTTATTTTGTCAGAACTTCGATTTTTAATATCTTGAATCCTCAAATTCCTTCTTGCCATCGCCGCAGCGATGTCGCCTTCGTTGGCGTCGTCGGCTTCCCCCTCGATGCGAGTTTTTGAGCGTCCTTCGCAGCACGGCTCCGCCGGGCGGCGCGAAAGTCACTATGATGGCCCCTTCCCCCCGCCCCCGGAGAACTCGTCCAGCAGGGCCTTGAAGCGGGGGTCGTCCCGGATGAACTCGAAGTCGGGGTCGCGGGGCGCAAAATCCGCGGTCTGGTCCTTCTTTTTCAGGGCGGTTCTGAGGAGCGTAAGGGCGGCTATCGGCGCTCCCGCAACCCGCCTCGATCCCGGAGGATAGGAGATCGGGGCGGAGGGTGTCGAACTTCGGTGGCTAAACCAGAAAAACTACGTCAAAATGAGGGCTCGAAAACCCCTCCGCCCCCGACGCCCGAGGCGGGGCTTACTCAGATACGAACTCAGTGATCTTCGTCTGGGCGAGGCGGCAGACCTCGCCGGGGATCTCGATGGGGTAGACCCCAGTGAGACATCCCATGCAGAGGCTCTCCCGGGGGACGCCGATCGCCTTGACCAGCCCCTCGTGGCTGATGTAGCCGAGGGAGTCCGCACCGATCACCGCCTCGACTCCGGCGACGGTCTTGTGGGCGGCGATCAGCTCGTCTCTTGTCGCCATGTCGATCCCCATGTAGCAGGGGGCCATGATGGGAGGGCTTCCGATCCGGACGTGGATCTCCTCGGCCCCGGCGGACTTCACCATGTCCACGATCCGCCGGCTCGTCGTCCCCCGAACGATGGAGTCGTCGATCATGATGATCTTCTTTCCTTCGATGTTGGGGCGGATGGTGTTCATCTTCAGCCGAACTGCCGTCTCCCTCATCTCCTGGCCGGGCATGATGAAGGTCCTCCCGATATACCGGTTCTTCATCAGACACTCCCGGTACTTAATATCGGACCTCTGGTGGTAGCCGATGGCGAAGGTGATCCCCGAGTCGGGGACCGGGGTCACAGTATCGGCCTCACAGGGGTGCTCCTCGGCGAGGGCGGCCCCGATCTTGACCCGGACGTCGTAGACGAGCCTGCCGTCCATGATGCTGTCGGGCCGCGCGAAGTAGATGTACTCAAAGACGCAGTGGGCTGGAGACTGGTTGTGCGAAAGCTGGTAGAACCGGATGTCTCCGTCTTTTGCGATCACCATCTCCCCGGGACGGACGTCCCTCACCAGGGTCCCGTTGAGGGTGTCGATGGCGACGGACTCGGAGGTGATGATGACGTCGGAATCGGTCTTGCCGACGCAGAGGGGCTTTATCCCCAGGGGGTCTCTCGCCGCTATGATGAGGTTTCCTACGAGGATGACGATGGAGTAAGAGCCGACGGCTTTGCGCATGACCGTTCTGACCGCCTCGGCGGGGTCCTCCCGCTCCAGCATCGCCCGAACGAAGAGGCGGGCGATAACCTCGGTGTCGGAGGTGGAATGAAAGACCTCCCCCTCCGCCTCCAGCTCTTCTTTGAGCTTTCCGGCGTTGACGAGGTTTCCGTTGTGGGCGATGGCGACAGAGCCTTCCCTGTACTTCACCAGGATAGGCTGGCTGTTCTTGAGCGCCGATTCTCCCGCCGTAGAGTAACGGACGTGGCCTATGCCGGTGGCTCCTCCCAGGGCGTCGATCCGGGCGTTGTTGAAAACCTCGGCGACGAGACCCATGGCCTTGTGGGTCCAGACGACCTTCCCGTCGTAGACGGAGATCCCGGCCGACTCCTGGCCCCGATGTTGCAGAGCGTAAAGGGCGTAGTAGATCGACTTGGCAACGTTCCGAGACGGATCCCCCGAGGAGATCCCCACCACGCCGCACTTGTCCTGCAACCCGGACCTCCGTTCAGTTTCCACCGTAGTTGCTGCTATATCTCTGCCATCCGTAACCCCGGAGCCTCTTGGACTTGCCGAAGCCGCAGGATGCGCAGGCCTTTTCATGGAAGTTATAGGATACCTTGCCACAGCGACGACACATGACGTGCGTCTTCTTCTGGCGCCTTCCCATGGATGGGGTGCCTTTTGTCATTTATTTAACCTCACGGTGAAATGTAAACTACGTTGTCTCCTCGGACTACGACGGTTCCGAGCTTCTTTGGACCTTCTCCCTCTTTGATCTCTTCGGTCTTCTCGAGGACCAGGTTCATGTGGATGTCGTAACCCTGAAGCTCTCCTCTAAAAGCCCTTCCGTCCTTGAGCTTGACTATAACGGGCCCGTTCAGCGATTCATTTAAAATATCAAGGGGTCTCTGAGCCATCGGCCTCTCTCCAGTCGGATAGACAAAAGCTATGGCGAGACTTGCACGTTGCATATTTAAACCTGTCGGGGAATATGGGTTTTATGAAAATCAAATCCAGGCACCACCTCAAGGGGAGCGAATCGAAGAAGATCCTGAGGTTGATCGAGCCGTTCCTGGAAGATCCCTCGCCTTTGCAGCGGCTGCCCCTCGAGGTCGCCGAGACGGACGACGACTTCAACCTGATCCTCCTGAAGGGAAGGCCTGTATTCATGATGCTGGAGGGCAAGCCCTTCTTCACCGTCCGGGGGGCCATCGAGTTTCCCCCAAAGAGGAGGATGGTGGTGGTCGTCGACTCCGGCGCCGTCAGCTACATCGTCAACGGCGCCGACGTTATGGCCCCGGGGATCGTGGAGGCGGATCCTGATATCGTCCCCGGCGATCCCGTGGTGATAGTCGAGGAGAGGCATCGAAAGCCTCTGGCCGTCGGGATGGCCCTCCTGCCCGGGACCGAGATGAGGGGATCGGGCAAAGCAGTCAGATCGGTCCACCACGTCGGCGACGAGCTGTGGTATATGACGGGGTGACCTATGACGGATTACCTATGAAGGGGTGACCACTGCGAAAGAGCATAAATCAGCAGTATTCCGCCGGGCCCTCGGCAAAACCCCTCTCGAAAGAATGTTATACCTCCGAGATTAAAGTGATATGCGTATGTACGAAGATATTGGAACCCTTATCAGGAAGGGGTTTGAGACCTGGAGGCGGAACCTCAACCTCGCCGTCCCCTTCGTCCTCATGATAGTTGCGATGATGATCCTGGCCATCTTCATGGTGGTTCTAGCTTTTTATCCTCTGATCACCGGATCTCCCGAGGTCTTCTCCACGGCGGGGGAGATCGAATCCCCTGAAGAGCTGGCAAAACTCCTCTCGTCTGCGACGAACCTGGGCCTTGCGGCGTCGATCCTCCTCGGAGGGATCCTCTTGATCTACCTCGCATCCAGCTTCTTCACCGCCGGGGCGATAGGGATGGCGAGAGAGGCGACAGATAAGGGAAGGACCAGCACAAAGGAGATGTGGGCCTCCGGAAGGCGCCATTATCTGAACCTCTTTGCGGCTGAGGTCATCATGATGGTCGTCGTGATAGCCGGGGTCGTAGTCCTCTCCCTCCCCTTCCTATCAGATCTGATGGGGATCCTCGAGGCGAACGAGCCCGAATTTGGTCCCATAATCCTCTGGATATTGCTGATAGCGGTCTACGGACTTCTAGTCTCCATCGTCCTGGCCGTCGTTCCCTACGCCCTGGTGGTGGGCGGCCTCGGCCCGATAGCGGCCATAAGATCCGGGATAGGGTTTGTATCATCCAACAAGATGGACGTATTTCTGATCTGGCTAGTCGTCATCGCGGTATCCATGGCTGTCCAGTTTCTGGGGATCCCCTTCTCGGGGTCGCAGACCTCCAGCGGGATATTCAGCATGTTGAACGGTATCCTGAGCGTTCTCGTCATATCGCCCCTCACCACCGTCTGGTGGACGAGGCTCTACATGACCCGGACGGGGAAGATCGGAGAAGTTGAAACCGTCCGAGACGAAGAGGTGAAGTACCTTTAGCTCCGAGGGTGCCCACCATGAGGATCTTTTCGAACTTCAGAAGGCGGAGCGTGGCCAGCCAGGCCCTGTTGGCCGGAGCCATCTTCTTTCTGGTCTACACCCTGTACCTGGACTATATCGGAAACCCGAGCCTCACCGACTCGTTCTTTGCATCGGCGATCTTCGCCTCCAGCTACTTCCTCACCTCGATGATCATGCTCCGAAGGAAAGTCACGAGAAAAAAGTAGGCAGTGGCCGAGGCATAGCTCAAAATATCAACGGGTGCGGGACCTATCAGGTCCGGGCGCCGCTCATCTTCAGGAGGAGCTCCTCGCCGCTCTTGCTCCCCCGGGTGAAGATCAGGTCTCCCGCCCCCAGGGTCACCCTGGCCCTCGGGTTATAGGTCCATCTGCCGCCCCGTTTGACGGCGAGGACGTACATCCCCGTCTCGGTCTCTAGGTCCAGGTCGGCGAGGGTCTTTCCATCCATCTCCGCCCCGGCAGCTATCTCCACTCTCGTTATTACCTCGTCTGACTCCCTCATGGCCATCGCCAGGATAGGATGAGGCTCGATATCGTGGAGGACTACGTTGGCTATCTTGAGGGCAGCGTCGCTGATGATCTCCGTCGAGACGGCCAGGTGGAGGAGTCCCCGGAGGTTTTCGATGTCGTCGACGTGCTTGGCAGCCCGCAGGACCCATCGCTGCAGCTCGTACTTCATCTCATCCATCTCCTGCTCGATCTCCTCGACCTCGATCGCCACCTCCTCGCTGTCGAAGAGGACGGCGGTGTAGGCGAGCCCCACCGCCAGCTCCGACCTGTTCTTCATCTCGACGATGATGTCGACGGCCCTCTCCAGCTGGCCGATGCCGCTCTCCTGGTAAACCTTCGGCACCTGCGGTTTGCCGGTCGTCATCTCGAGAAATTGGGGGACCCCCTCGTCGTGGCCTCTGGCGAAGAGGATGTCCCCCGTCATGATCTGGGTATCGGGGTCAGGATCGTAGATCCAGCTCTCGCCGCGCCTTATGGCGATGACCACCATCCCGCCTTCTGTTTCAAAGGAGATGTCGTCGAGTTTTCGGCCCGCGACCTTCGAATCCGCCCCCACCACCGCCCGGGCCACCGTCTCCTCCGCCTGCCTCAGGTCCTTTTTAAGCTCGTAGGGTATCCCCATCTTCAGGTGGACGATGCTGGCGATATCCCCGGCGGCGTTGGAGATGATCTCTGCAGCGGAGGCGATCTGGAGGACGCCGGAGAGGGCCTCGGCGTCCTCGACGGTCCTAGCGGCGAGCATCGCCGATATCTGGACGTGGTAGTCGTAGACGTCCATCTTCTCTTCTAGCCTGATGACCTCCATCGCCAGGTCGTCGTCGTCGTAGAGGACCGCGGAGTATCCGAGATCGAGCATCAGCTCGCTGGTATCTTTCATCTTGACCAGAAGTTGTTTCATGCTTACGGGACAGTATTCGATCTTTTTCATGCCGCTCTCCATCTTTCTCTTTCCATTATAGATTAAATATAAGTGTCGTTCCCTTCGGCCGTCGCCCGGACCGGATCCGGCCTTCTGGAGCAGCCACATTCCCGGTCTTGGCTTGCCCGGCATAGATCTTGCCCGGAAGATCTCCGCCCTCAAGCCATAGATATAAGTCATCTCGACCCATTATTTTGGCAGGGAGGATCTGATAGATGGAGCTTGAGACTGTTAGGATGAATATCCCCGAGGGTTCGAACCTGATCCTGGGACAGAGCCACTTCATAAAGACTGCAGAAGATCTATACGAGGCGGTTGCAGGAACCGCCCCCAGATCCAGGTTCGGTATCGCCTTCTCCGAGGCTAGCGGACCCTGTCTTGTCCGGTCCGAGGGCAACGACCCCGAGCTGGTCGGGGCGGCGAGGGAGAACTCTCTCGCCCTGGGGTGCGGCCACACCTTCGTCATCCTCCTGCGGGAGGCGTTTCCGATCAACGTTCTGAACGCGGTAAAGTCGGTCCAGGAGGTCTGCGGCATATTTTGCGCCACGGCAAACCCCGTGGATGTGGTGGTGGCAAGGACAGAACAGGGCGGCGGGATCATGGGGGTCGTCGACGGCTCTTCGCCTAAGGGCGTGGAGTCGGAGGAGGACGTCAATGATCGCAGAAGGATGCTGAGAAGGTTCGGATACAAGCTATGACCGGTATGGATCGGGTCGTCAAAGGCGGGAGGGTCTACGTCGACGGCCGCCTTCAGAACCTCGACCTGTGGATCAAGGGCGGTAAGATCGCCGCCCTGGGGGGGGACCATCAGGCGGAGGAGACGATCGACGGCCGGGGGATGATCGTCCTTCCGGGGGCCATCGACATCCACGTCCACTTCCGGGACCCCGGCTACACCCATAAAGAGGACTGGGAGACGGGCTCCAAATCCGCCGCCGCCGGGGGGGTGACCGCCGTCGTCGACCAGCCGAATACTAACCCTCCAACCTTAGACGGCCCCTCTTACAGGATGAAGCTGGAGATCGCCGAGAGGCGGTCGGTCGTCGACTTCTGCTTAAACGGCGGCCCCGGCGATGTAAAGAGGCTCGCAGAGCTGGGGGCGTCGGCGATAGGCGAGATCTTCACCTACGACCACAGCGAGGAAGATCTCCGGCGGATCCTGGTGCAGACGGCAAAGGCGGGGCTCCTCCCCACAGTCCACGCCGAGGACCCGGAGGTGATCCGGGAGAGCTCAGAGCCGCTCCGGGATGGGAGGGAGCCGCAGCTCTACTCGTCGGCGAGGCCGAACCAGGCGGAGGCGAAGGCGGTCGAGACGGTCCTCTCCATCGCCGAGAGGGTCCACATCTGCCACCTCAGCACCACCGAGGGGCTCGACCATATCAGGGCGGCGAAGGGGAGGGGGAAGATGGTGACCTGCGAGGTGGCGCCCCACCACCTCCTATTTACGAAGAGGGACTGGCGGAGGCAGGGGACCTTCCTCAAGATGAACCCGCCCCTCCGGGACTTCCGGGATAGAGACGCCCTCTGGGAGGGGCTTCGCAAGGGCGACATCGACGCCATAGCCTCGGACCACGCCCCTCACCTCCCCGAGGAGAAGAGGGACGAGATCTGGGACGCTCCTCCTGGGGTCCCCGGGGTCGAGACGATGCTTCCTCTGATGCTGATGGCCGTCCGGTCAAACCTCATCTCCCTCGACCGGATCGTCGAAGGTCTCTCCCGCAGGCCCGCCGAGATCATGGGACTCTCCTCCAAGGGGGGGATCCTCCGGGGAAAGGACGCCGATCTCGTCGTAATCGATCCCCGGGCTTCCGCTGAGATCAGGGCCGACCGGCTCCACAGCGGCGCCGAGTGGACCCCCTACGAGGGTAGGAGGGCGCTCTTCCCCAGGATCACCATTATCCGGGGCGAGGTCGTCTTTGCGGACGGGGAGTTTGTGGCAAAGAACGGCTTTGGGATGAACCTTCCCGGACCCCGCCTCAGGAGGGCGAGGGAGAGGTCGGAAGAGTGAAAGAGACGGACGAAAACTCTGGAAAGATGTCGAGGTGTTTTCAATGAGAGAGGATGCAGAGAGGATGGTCGGTAGAGCCGTCATGGAGTCGATGAAGAGGTCTGTCCAGGCGAGAGATGTATTCCGAAAGATGCTGGGGGACGTCGCTGAGATCCTCCCCGATTCGGGGGATCTCTCGGCGGTGGACGTCATCGACACCCCCGAAGAGGTAGTCGTATTCATCGACCTTCCGGGGACGAAGAAGGAACAGATCGACCTCGCTGTGACAGAAGACGCAGTGACCGTCAAGGCGAGGTTTGAGCGACCCCCTGGGACGTACCTCATCAGGGAGAGGGCCGAGGCGGCGGTAAGCCGAAAAGTGAAGCTTACATGCGAGATTAAGCCTGAGCAGGTGAAGGCAAAATATGAGGACGGGGTTTTGGAGGTCCACCTCCCCAAGCTGATCGTGGTGAAGCCAAAAGCCGTCCCCATCGAGTGACCTGCAAGAGAAGACGATAACAGATCAATAAGGAAAGCAGAAAAGGAAAAAGCAAGAAAAGGCGGTGGCGGCCCCTCACTTGCCGCCCGCCACCACCTCTCTTGTCACAATCCTGTAGGTGTACTCTATCTTCGTCTCCTCCCGGGGCTGTAGCTCCAGGACCCATTTCAGCGCCGTCGCCGTCGTCTCCGTCGGCTTCGGCTCCGCCGAGATCATCTCGCCCCGGAGGGGCTTTGTATCATATACCTCCGCCGTGGCGTTTCGATCGACGTTGCCCTTGATGGAGAGTTCGTAGGTCCAGGTCTCCGTCGTCACCTTCATCGGAGAGGTGGCGTTCCCGGCTCCCGGGACTATGACTATCTCCTCGGAGGTGGTGTAGTTGGCAAGCTTTCGTTCCACCTTCAGGTCCGAGGAGGACCCCAAATCTATTTCGGCCTCCGTCCCCGGTGGGGTGAAGGGTATCTTCACCATGGAGACGTACTCGTCGTTCCTGTAGAGGAGGGCCTGCCCTGCGGGCCAGGGGTCTTTCATGGTGTTGTTCGCCTTTATCAACTCCGTCACAGGCCCCTCGTTATTGATGTACGCGTTCCAGACGTAGCTTCTCATTATCGGGGCGGTCTCTTCGAAGAAGGGGAACCCCACCTCTTTGTTCATCTCCAGGTCCTTTCGGCCAGCGAGCTCGTAGATGTAGAGGGTCTCCAGCTCCCCGGTAGCGGGCGCGGGGGCTGGCGCCGGGGCTCGGGCCGTCACCGCCTCCTCCGCCAGGGCATAGTCGGCATAGCCCACGGCAGCCATGAACTTCTCCATCGGGGCGGCCTGGGGCGGGCCTGAGACGAGCTTCAGCCTGATCGCCTCCAGATCCTCGCCGAAGCTGTTTGTCACCACGGCCTGGGCCGACACCAGTACCGTCTCGTCCTCGATGTGGACCGAGTAGCTCGGCCGCCAGGAGCCGGCCCGCGGCATCAGGTAGAAGAGATCAAACCTCTGGGCCCCCGGGGAGGAGACGTTGAGGGTGTACTCCGGGTTGTCGTGGCGGACGACCTTCTCGACGGAGGCGTTGGTCACCGAGAACCTCACCGAGTCCATATCCACGGAGGTCGGCAGGTCTACGACGAGCTGGTGGACCCCCTCCGTCATCTCCATCTCCCCGGTCCTCTTAACTGTGGCGAGGCCGTCGGGATAAATGGTCACCGAGTCGACGGGAAGGCTGATGATGGTGATCGCCTCGACCTTGCCGGATCCGCCGTCGGAGGCGGAAGCGGAGGCGGAGGCGATGGCCAGTATCAGCACCAGAATTGCAGGAATCTTCTTCATGATCGTTTTTCCCCCATTTTCTGATGAAGGTATAGACCTGCTCAATTATATTACGCTTTTCCGCACCCTGGAGAAGAGCCGGCCTCTCCGGGAGGCGGCGTCGGAACGCTTATATCGGTATATCGAGCTTCCCTCCCCCGAGTCGTACGGTGATGTTCTCATGTTCCTGGACTTCTGGAGAGATGTCGAGTCGCTTCTTCGCGACGCCATGGATCGATGCGGGTTTCTTCTGCCCGAGACCGGAGGGAAGGTCGATGGCAACGATCTTCTGCTGGAGACGAGCCCCCACGCCGACCTCGCCTCCACCGTATCCTTCAGGCTCGCCCCAGTCCTCAAGAGAAAGCCTGCGGATATCTCCCGGAATCTTCTCGAGGCGATCGTCCCCGACGAGGGCGGCACCGTCGACCGGGTCGAGGCGATGGGCCCTTACCTCAACTTCTTCGCCAGCCGCCGGTTCCTCGATTCGGCGGTCCGGGAGGCTGAAGGAGACCGCTGCTGGACCGGCTCCATGACGGAGAGGGTGATCGTCGAGCACACCTCCGCCAACCCCAACGGCCCCCTCCACGTCGGCCACATAAGAAACTCCGTCATCGGCGACACCCTGGTGAGGATCCTGCGGCGGGCGGGCTGCGAGGTGGAGGCCCAGTACTACGTCAACGACATGGGCCGGCAGATAGCCATCGTCGTCTGGGGGTGCGGCCGCTATCCCCTCGACGGCTCGAAGGCCGACCACGCCATCGCCAAAGTCTACATCCAGGCGAACAAGGACCTCGTCGCAGATCCTGGATTGAAGGAGGGGGTAGACCGGCTGATGCAGCTCTACGAGGGCGCAGACGAGGAGACGGCGGATAAGTTCCGGGAAGCGGTAAATTACGCCCTCTCCGGGATCGATGAGACCCTGCGCAGGCTGAACATACGCCACGACTCGTACCACTGGGAGAGCGAGTTCGTCCGGGACGGGTCGACGGCCCGGATCTTCGATCGCCTCGAGGCGACGGGGCTCACCGGATGGAAGGAGGGGTCCCTCCAGCTCGACCTCAGTGGCGAGGGGTTCGAGAAGAAGCTCGTATTGAAGAGGTCCGACGGGACGTCCCTTTACACCACCAGGGACCTCGCCTACCATAAGTGGAAGGCCGATCGGTCCGAGAGGATGATCGACGTCCTGGGGGCAGATCATAAACTGATATCAGGCCAGCTCCGGGCCTCCCTCCGGCTGATGGGGGTGAGAGAGCCGGAGATCGTCATCTTCGAGTTCGTATCCCTCCCCACCGGCTCCATGAGCACGAGGAAGGGCAAATTCATCTCCACCGACGAGCTCCTCGACGAGGTGGAGGCCCGGGCTTACGAAGAGGTGACGGCCCGGCGGCCGGAGGAGGGGGAGGAGTTCAGGCGGAGCGTCGCCAAAGACGTCGCCCTGGGGGCGGTGAGGTACGACGTCGTCCGGGTATCCCCGGAGAAGGCGACGGTCTTCGACTGGAAGGCGGCCCTGGACTTCGAGAAGCTCTCGGCCCCCTTCATCCAGTACTCCCACGCCAGGGCCTCCTCCATCCTCGATAAGGCCGAAGCCTTCGCCGACTTCGACCCCGCGATTCTCACAAGTCCCGAGGAGGTCGACCTGATCCGGAAGATATCCCAGTTCGACCTCGCCATCCAGGTGGCGGCCCGGGAGCTTAAGCCCCACCTCCTGGCGACCTACGCCCGGGAGCTCGCCGAGGTCTTCAACCAGTTCTACCGGTCAAGCCCCGTCCTGGAGGCCGACCCGGGCATAAAGGAGGCGAGGCTCGCCCTCGTCAAGGCGGCTCGAAACTGCCTGCGGGCGACCCTGGAGACCCTGGGGATCCCGGCGCTGGAGTCGATGTAGCCGGGGGGTGGTGGGGTTGCGGCCCCTCCGTCACCATCACTCCAAAACTTTTTGTACCATCAGGGCGATAGAGAGGGACGGGGGTTTTCCTCTTGAGCTATAAGGAAGCTTTGATTTCCCTGCTGTTGATATTATCCATAGGATCGGCCGCTGGCCAGTGGATCGAAGAGAAGATGACCGATTTTGGGGGAGAGGCGCTGGGTCCCGGCTTCGAGACGACCTACACCGGGGGCGAGACGCCCGATGCGGTGAAGAGATCGATAGTTCTGGGCCCGGACTCCTCAGGACCGGCGGGACCCTCTGGGACGTCCGGCCTCACCGACGCCTACTACAGCATGGAGCCGCCGACCTTCGGCGAGATCCAGCAGTATTCGATCTCGGGGCGTGAGCCTTCCACCGTATACTACGGGGGGCAGGCGACCTCATACTCCGCCTTCACCTCCGGGTACTTCGGGACGAACGCCCTCTGGATCATGGGGACCTGGTCCTGGAACCAGTACGCCTACTGTCCCCTGGGGGCGTACCTCCAGCTTCTCGCCTACTCCTCCACCGGCGGGTCGGCGGACTTCTACGAGATATACGAGAGCGGCAGGGTGGATAAAGATACTTACCGCTTCTGGCCCGGCTACTCCCGAATCGCCTTCCACGGCGACGAGCCCGGCCGCCACGTCCTACTATTCGTCGCCAATAACCAGCCCTCCAACGCCGTGATCATCGACGTGGGGACCGGAGCCTGGCCTCCAGGCCCCGTCCCCGGACCAGTCCCATCGTACGCCCGGGTGACGGTCAGGTCTAGCCGGACAGGTTTCACCGTCAACGTCGACGGGATCCAGGAGTACCGGGACATCAGCGACGGAAGGCTCGACGGGGTCGTCAGCTTCACCGTCCCCGGCGACCAGTACCACAACATAAGGGTGACGAGCCCAGGATATTTCAGGTCGTGGTACAGGTTCTTCAGGAGCGGCTACTCCTACACCCTCACAGTCTGAGGGGAGGGGGGAGAGTCCCGGTCTTTAGAGAAGTGGGAGTTCGGGGGGGCCATCGCCCCGCCCGATCCGATTTTTTTCTGCGCTTTGATATACAGGGCTTTTCTTCTTCCCCTTCTCCCTCAGACCCTCGCCGCCGCCTAGATCGGCCTTGCCTCTCCGATCGCCGCCTTCATCCCCCGGATCAGCTCCTCCAGGCCCGCGAGGTCTCCTCTGGAGATCAGGTCGACGCAGGCGGATCCGACGATGGCGGCGTCGGCTCCGGCTCGGATCACCTCCGCCGCCTGCTCCGGGGTCGATATCCCGAAGCCTACGGCCTTGGGGAGGGGGGTCTTCACCCGCTCGATCAGCGCCTTAGTCGACTCCTGGAGGTCGGCCCTGGCCCCCGTCACCCCGGAGCGGGCGACGAGGTAGAGAAAGCCGCTGGAATTTTCTGCGATGAGGGGGATCCTCTCGATCGGCGTATTCGGTGCTATGAGGGATATCAGGTCGACCCCCGCTTTCCTGCAGGCCGCCCGCAAGGGGCCCGCCTCTTCCGGCGGCAGGTCGGGGACGATGAGGCCGGTGATCCCGCTATCCGCGCAGTCCTTTGCGAACCTATCCAGGCCGCGGCGGAAGATCATGTTGTAGTAGCCCATGAAGACCAGGGGCACATTGGCCCTGATCTTCGAGGCGGCCTCGAAGTAGACGTCGGTGTTCATCCCCGCCTCGATCGCCCTCTGGGCCGCTGCTTGGATGACCGGCCCGTCGGCTATCGGGTCGGAGTGGGGAAGGCCCAGCTCCACGACGTCGGCCCCGGCCCGGGCCAGAAGCTCCGCTATCTCCACCGTCGCCCTGGGTCTGGGGTCCCCAGCACAGATGTAGGCTATGAGAAGGGGCCGCCTCTCGAAGGCCTCGGCGAGCCTCATCGTCCACCCCTCCCCTCGTGGTCCATCACCGTGGCGAGGTCTTTATCCCCCCTTCCTGAGAGGTTGATGATGGCGATCTCGCCGAGCGCCTCTGGGTTCTTGAGGGCGAAGCCGACGGCGTGGGCGGACTCGAGAGCCGGTATTATCCCCTCCAGGACCGATAGACGGCTGAACCCCTCCAGGGCGGCGCCGTCGTCGGCGATGGCGGGGGTGACCCTCCCCACCTCCACGAGGTGGGCGAGCTCGGGGCCGACGCCGGGATAGTCGAGGCCAGCGGCCAGGGAGTAGGACTCCAGGATCTGGCCGTAGGGATCCTGGAGGATCCTGGTCATCGCCCCGTGGAGGACCCCGTCCTCGCCCAAGTTGAGGCATGCTCCGTGGTCGGCGATCTTCTCGCCGGAGGAGGTCCCCCTCCCCCCCGCCTCCACGGCGATCAGCTTCGTCGCCTCGTCTCGGAGAAAGCCCGAGAAGATCCCCATGGCGTTGGACCCGCCGCCGACGCAGGCGGCGACGGCGTCGGGGAGCCTTCCTTCTGCATTCAGGATCTGCTCCCTCGCCTCGGTCCCTATGACGGACTGTAACTCCCTCACCATCAGGGGGTAGGGGTGGGGACCGGCGACCGTCCCCATCAGGTAATGGGTGGTCTCGTAGCTTCCTGCCCAGTCCCTCATCGCCTCGTTGATGGCGTCTTTGAGGGTCCGCGACCCCGACCTGACGGGGATCACTCTTGCCCCCAACAGCTCCATCCGATAGACGTTCATCTTCTGCCGCTCGATGTCCACCTCTCCCATGTAGACCTCCGTATCGAGGCCGAGGTTAGCCCCCACCATGGCGGAGGCGACGCCGTGCTGCCCTGCCCCCGTCTCGGCGATGAGCCTCGTCTTTCCCATCGCCTTGGCCACCAGAGCCTGCCCCAGGACGTTGTTGAGCTTGTGGGCCCCGCCATGGAGGAGGTCCTCCCTCTTCAGGTAGACCTTCCGGGAGAGCTCCCGGGATAGGGACTTTGCCAGGTACAGAGGGGTGGGCCTTCCGGCATAGTTCGAAAGAAGGGCCGAGAGCTCTCCTCTGAACTGCGGGTCCACCTTGAGGCGGCCGTAGGCCTCCGCCAGCTCCTTCAGGGGCTGCATAAGGGTCTCGGGGACGAACTGGCCGCCGAACCTTCCAAACCTCTTCATCGACGCATCTGTGATCTTCATCAAATCTTCATCAGCTCCCATCTCTATCTGGTCATCCGCTCCGTATATGCTCCGCCCTCAGGGACGGGCCGCCCCATTGAGTAATGGGAGGAGCGCCGGCTCCCGCATCAGGGAGGTTCCGACGAGGAGGGCGTCGGCCCCGGCCTCCTCCATCCTCAAGACGTCTTCCCTCGTCTCTATGCCGCTCTCGGCGACGACGAAGAGCCCCGAGCCCTTCGCCACCGGCCCCAGCCTCTCGAAGGTATCGAGGCTCACCTCCAGGGTCGACAGGTTCCTGTTGTTTATCCCCACCACCCTGGCGCCGGTCTTGAGGGCTGTGATGAGCTCCTCCTCGGTATGGACCTCCACTAGGGGCTCCATCCCCCTGGACTTTGCCGCCTCCACCAGGCCGTCGAGGTCGCAGGAGAAGGCGGCGATGAGGAGGACGAGGTCGCATGCGACCTCGTCGAGCTGCCTCTCCTCCAGGATGAAGTCCTTCCTGAGGATGGGAAGGGAGGACGCCTCCCTCGCCACCCTGGCGTTCTGCGGCGACCCGAGAAAGTAGGTCGGCTGGGTGAGGACCGAGATGGCGCAAGCACCATCAGCCTCGTACCTGCGGCCTATCGCCGCCACCTCCTCCGGCTCCAGGGACCTAGCCAGGATCCGGGGCTTGATCTCCGCGATGATGGGGGATATACCCCTAGACCGGAGGTCCGCCGCCCTCTCCGGGAGGTTTCGGGCGTCGTTGACCTTCATCCGATCGGCGGACCGGGGACGGACCGAGAGCCTCTCTCTCGTCTGCCTCAGGATCTCTATCACGACCGAGGAGGTCATCTGACCAGCCCCTCCAGCCAGTTGGCGATCAGCCTCTTTCCCTCCGGGGTCAGGACCGACTCGGGGTGGAACTGGACCCCCTCTACGGGTAGGGCTCTATGCCTCACCCCCATCACCACCCCCTCGGCGGTCTTGGCCGTGATAATCAGGGGCGGTGCGAGGGTCTCCACCGCCAGGGAGTGGTAGCGACCCCCTCGGAAGGGGCTTTTTAGCCCCCGGAATATCCCCCGGCCGTCGTGGAATATATCGGAGGCCTTCCCATGGACGGGGGCGGTCCTGTCGATGGTCCCGCCGTAGGCGAGGTTTATCGCCTGGTGGCCGAGACAGACCCCCAGGATCGGCGTCCCCTCGAACCTCCTCATCACCTCGATGCAGCTTCCGATATCCCTGGGGTTTGCGGGGTGACCCGGCCCCGGCGATATCACGATCCCCAGGGGGTCGATCTCCTTCACCCGGGTGGGTTCGATACTGTTTGACGCCACCTGCGTCTCGGGGTGGAACTGGGATACGTAGTCGACGAGGTTCCAGACGAAGGAGTCCTGGTTGTCGATGAAGAGGATAGTCTTTCCCGTCACGCTGCCACCCCCAGGGCCCGCTTCATCGCCGCCATCTTCCTCTCCGTCTCCAGGAACTCCCGGTGGGGGTCGGAGTCGGCGACTATCCCCGCCCCCGCCTGGACGACGGCGCAGTCTCCCTTCAGGACGACGGACCTGATGGCGATGGCGAAGTCGGCGGAGCCGTCGGCGGAGAAGTAGCCGACACCGCCGCCGTAGATCCCCCTCGATCTACCCTCCAGGTCGTCGATGATCTCCATCGCCCGGATCTTGGGCGCTCCCGAGAGGGTCCCCGCCGGGAATATCGCCCTCGCGGCGTCGAACGAGTCGCACTCGTCCCTGAGCGTCCCCCGGACCGTCGTCTCGATATGCTGGACGTGGGAGTACCGCAGGACCGACATGAAATCCTCCACCTTTATCGAGCCGGCCTTCGAGACGGACCGGACGTCGTTTCTCCCCAGGTCGACGAGCATCACGTGCTCCGCCCTCTCCTTCTCGTCTGCCAGCATCTTCGCCGCCAGAAGGTCGTCCTCCTCGGGAGACCCGCCCCGGGGGCAGGTTCCTGCGATGGGATTTGTGGTGACGATCCTGTCGCAGAGGCTGAATAGGGTTTCGGGGGACGCCCCCACCAGGGAATGATCTTCGAACTCGAAGATGTAGGTGTAGGGGCTGGGGTTGATCTCCCGCAGCCTCTTGTAGAGGGATACGGGGTCGGGATTTTTTAGCCTCACCCCCATCCTCCTGGAGAGGACCACCTGGAATATCTCCCCCGCCAGGATCTCCTCTTTCGCTTTTCGGACCGACTCCTCGAAGGGACCGGCGGGGTCCGACTCCACCGATATGGGATCGAGATCTTCGGCCTGAGGCTCCCGCAGGTCCAGCTCCCCGAGATGGCCGGCCATACAGGAGGCGATCTCTTCGGGGTCCTCCCCGGCGGGGAGGGGTGCCACCG
This sequence comes from Methanothrix harundinacea, assembly GCA_002506535.1. GTDB lineage: Archaea > Halobacteriota > Methanosarcinia > Methanotrichales > Methanotrichaceae > Methanocrinis > Methanocrinis harundinacea_B. Next base: position 93,895 of record DAXT01000018.1, on the reverse strand, counting down.
CCAGACAGACCCTTCCCGTCAGGTGGTCGTAGACGAAGCTCTCCTCGAAGATCCCGAACTTGGCGTCGGGGGCGGCGGAGGTCCTGGGCCTGTCTATCCTCTCGGCGACGAGATCGTAGGCGAGGTAGCCGATCCCTCCCCCAAGGAAGGCCTGCCTGCCGAACTTCGAGGGGCCACAGCCGACGGGAAGGGCGGACCGCAGGAGGTCGAAGAGGTCCATCCCCCGCCGGATCTCCCCGGATATCGTCGATCCGCCATCGCCGTCTATCACCGCCGAGGCGGCGAGCCTCTCTATAAAGGCCTCCTCAAGGCCCCTTCCCCGGCTGCATATATCGATAGCAAACCGCCTCCCCGTCACCGTCACCACGGCGGCGGGGCTTGCTCCGACGAAGGAGAACCGTGCCCTCTCCCCCGACTTCTCGACGGACTCCAGGAGGAAGGGGAACCTCTCTCGCCGGAGGGCGGAGTAGAGGGCGAGGGGAGCCTCCGGGTCCAGGAGGTCGGTCACCTCAAAGAGCCGCGGGACCGGACCATCTTCCCGGGCCGTCCGGGATCCCCCGAAGAGAAGCTCTGCAGCTATCGGCAACCCCTCACCTCCAGAAGGAACGCCTCGATCTTATCCGGATCTTTCAAGCCATCGGTCTCCACGCCGGAGGATACGTCCACGGCGTAGGGGCGGACGGTCTCTATCGCCCCGGCGACGTTGCCCGGATCGAGCCCCCCCGCCAGGATGACGGGGACGCCGATATATTTTACCAGTCTGGCGGATAGCTTCCAGTCGTGGACCGTCCCCGTCCCCCCGATCTCTCCCCCGTCGGAGCTGTCGACGAGGAGGGCGTCGGCGACCTCTTGGAGGGCCTGTGCCCGTTCCAGGATCCTCGGGGCCGCCGGGACCGCCGCCACCAGCTTCTGGGGGACGATATCGGCGAGGGCCGAGAGGTCCTCGAGGCTGAGGGAGTCGTTCACCTGGAGGACGTCCGCCCCGGTATCCAGGGCGAGGTTCGCCGCCTCAGCCGCGGATTTCGGCTCCACCACGATTACGCTCGATACGAAGGGGGGTAGCCCCTCGATGAGCCGTCTCGCCTCGTCTCGGCCGATGGACCTCCTCGACCGGGGGATCTCCACCACGAATCCGACGGCATCGGCTCCGAAGGCGACGGCCGCGTCCCTCGCCTCGGCGTCCCTGATGCCGCAGATCTTGGCCCTCGTCACAGAAACCTCTCCAGCTTCTCGGGGCTGCCGCAGGAGACGACCATCCTCTTCAGCTTCTCAAGGCCCCTCCCCGAGTCGATGGCATCCTCCGCCATCCTCGCTCCCTCGAAGAGCGTCTCGGCGATCCCCGAGACGAAGAGGGCGGCCCCGGCGTTCATGGCGACGATGTCCCTGCAGGGGCCCTTCTTTCCCGAGAGGATCTCCACCAGCTTTCCGGCGTTCTCTTCGGGGGTCCCTCCCCGGATATCCCCGATTGCGGCCAGGGGGTAGCCGAAGTCCTCGGGGGTGACGGTCCGGCTCGAGAGGTTCCCCCCGTCGAGCTCGGAGATCAGTGTCGGGCCGGTGTTGGTGATCTCGTCGAGGCCGGAGCCGTGGACGACCATCGCCCTCTCTGTCCCCAGGATCTTGAGGGCGGCGGCGAGCTTGTCGCAGAGCTTCGGGTCGTAGACCCCCATCAGCTGGAACCTCGCTCCGGCGGGGTTTGTGAGGGGCCCCAGGATGTTGAAGACCGTCCTCATGGATAGCTCCCTCCTGATGGAGGCGACCCGCTTCATGGAGGGGTGGAAGACGGGGGCGAGCATGAAGCCGATACCGAGGGTCTCTATCGCTTCGCAGACCCGCTCGGGGCCGGGGGCGACCTCGACCCCCAGCTCCGAGAGGACGTTGGCGCTGCCGCAGGCGGAGCTGACGGCGTAGTTTCCGTGCTTGGCCACAAAGGCGCCGCAGGATGCGGCGACGATGGCGGCGGCGGTGCTGACGTTGATGGTGTTCGTCCCGTCGCCGCCGGTTCCGCAGGTATCGATCAAGGGCCCCGGGACCCGGGGGCTTATCCTCACCGACGAGGACCTCATAGCCTTCGCGAGCCCCGCGATCTCCGAGACCGACTCCCCCTTCATCTTGAGGGCGACGAGGAGAGCCCCGATCTGTCCGTCCGTCGCCCCATCGAATACCTCCCCGAGGAGCGCCTCCGCCTCCGGGACGGATAGGTCCCTCCCCTCCACGATCTGTTGCAGATACTTCATAAGATCACCATAATGTATGATTTTGTACTATAATGTCTAAATATCGACGTTATATATAAGGGTTGTGCATTGAACCCCGCGAGTCCCGGAGGAGGTCTGGACTCAGAGGCTCTGGAGAGGGGGGCTCAGGCCGGCGATGGAATGAAATAAATAAAATTATATACGCCGGAGCCTGGACGATATATCTGAAATCGGCGGGTGGATCTTATGAAATCCGAAGTGATCGATAAGCTGGCAGCTCTGATAACCGCCGCCTTCGGCCTTGTGGCCGCTCTGGCATGGAACGACGCTATAAAGTCTCTCTTTGTCGAAGGAGGTCCCCTTTTCTTCATGGCGTCTTACGGGATATGGGGTTATGCGATGTTGGTGACCGTAATTGCTGTCTTTGCGACGATATGGATAGGGAAGCTGGCGGAGAGGGCCCGCCGGGAGGAGAAGAGGTAGATGACAGCAGAAGATCCCCCCTCATCCCCGGGCAGGCCGGATCCCTCTTCATGGATAGATACTAATAATCTATGGATTGATACTGATCGCCTAAAGCCAGGATCTATTCGCGTCTTGCGGCCTGGAAGAGATTCCTGCCGCCCCTAGGGTAGATCGAAGGCTGATAGGAGGATATGGGATATGAGATCATCGCATCGCTTATTGTTGATCTTTTTTTTGGCGGCTTACGGGTCTTTCTGCCTCGCCGCCGGCCAGGGGTCGGAAGCTATGCAGCCTGCTAAGGGGGAGCTTCTCTTCAGCGACGACTTTGGTACCTCCAAGGTGGGGGGCTCCTGGGGTTGCGTCCGGGGCGAGAATCAGAGCAACTACTACCAGGACGGCATGTACATCATAGACGTGGTCCCAGCCAACTCATGGTGGCGGGTCCAGTCCGGAAAGTCCTTCGGCGACTCCGTAGTGGAGGTGGAGGCGACCCCGATCGAGGGCCCCGATGACAACGTCTACGGCCTCATGACCGGCTGGCTGAACTGGTCCAACTACTATCTCTTCATGATATCCGGGGACGGATACTTCACCTTCGTCAAGAGGGAGGAGGGGTCATATACCCGAAACGATCCCTGGACCAGGTCTGAAGCCATCAATCTTGGAAAGGCGACAAACCTCGTCCAGGTGAAACGGGAGGGTGAGACCCTCTCCTTCTTCGCCAACGGGGTCAAGCTCGCCGACTACGAGGACGCCACCTTCCCCGAAGGGAACGTCGGGCTGATCGCCGGGACGACCTCCTGCGGCGGCGGAAACCTCACCGTCGGCTTCGACAACTTCTCCGTCTGGGCGATAGAGGAGACCTGAGGCAGGATCTTCTCCACCCCATCTTTTTTTTCTGTATCGTTTAATCGATCCTCTATTCCCCGGTCCCCGGTCCGATGGTCCACCCTGCCTCAAAGGCTTTTTATATCTTCATCCCCTACCCGAGCCGGGCGCGAGAGTGGAAGGGCGGCTGCCGCTGGCGAACCCTTCGCCGGTGTGGAAAGTCCCCCCACCTCTGGACACGCAGACACCCCTTTCGGGTGTAGGGCGAGAGCTCTGGCTCTGGCACAGAAACGATACTGCACCGCGCCAATGCCGTGATGCCGGAAGGCTGAGGTCGCGCGGGAGGCAGATGAAACGGCGAACCCCTGCGGGTGCAAGCCAAAATAAGGGCGATCGATGGAGTCCAGCCAACGCCCGGGTATGGCGCTGAGCTGAATGCCGCCAATGCCGGAAGGCACGAACAGAAGGGGGCTTACTCTCCAGACTCGCGCCCCATAAATTCGCAGATCGGTTCCATCTCATCCCTCCGGCGGATCGGTCCCTTTTCATCCCTCCGGCGGATCTGTTCCCTCTCATCTAATCTCTGATCATGCTTCTGGCAAGGAGCCTCGCCACCCGGAGGGGCTCGGGGACCTTCCCCTCCAGGGTGAAGGAGTTGAGAAGCCCCTTCGTCTCCTCCGCGGTGGCGCCGAGGGACCTGACGTAGACCAGAAACCCGGTCTTCAGCCTCACCGCCTCCCGGGGCCCGAGCCTTCTGTACATATCGATCTTCTCTTCGGGATGGGAGAATCGTTTTCTTATGCACCCCTCGAGCCCCTCCGACTCCTGATAGGTGAGGCTCACCACCGGAAGGGACGTCTCCTCCCGGACGCGGTCGAGGTCGACGATATTGAACCAGCTGATCACCGAACCGTTGAGGAGGAGGGCGTTTATATCCGACCTCTCCAGCCCTCCGAATATCTCCAATATCCCTTCGGTGGCGTCGTCCCCTCCGACGGATATCTCGGCTGAACCGAACCCGTCGATCCGCAGGTCCTTTCGCATCACAACTCCTGCGAGGCTGGATTTTGGCGCCGTCTTCCGGAAGCTCTCGGCTATCCCCAGGACTCGGACTCCTCTCTTGTGGACGCGCAGCGTCATGATAACAGCATCCGTCCGGGGAGATGAAGACCCTTTTGGATCGGGCTTGCGGTCCGATTTATGCGGTCATCCTACCGACCAGCCCCCGTCGGTCGAGACCCGTCCTGGAAAGCCCATCTGACCGATAGGGACGGCCCTATGAGGTCTCTTGCGTCCGTCGACGGGCCGATGGCGAACCCTTAATAAACCTTTGCGGCGATCTCTCTCGCTCAATGGACGGGGAAGAGATCTCACCGGTGGAAGAGGACATCTTCTACCATTACACCGTACCCAGCGATATCGGTGCGGAGGTCCTGGAGACGGGTCCCGACGGATCAAACTTCACCACAGCCCTGCCAGCCCAGCTATCCTCCGACCTCCCGGCGGAACTTACGGGAAACGGCCCCCGCTCGATGATCCTCTCCTTCGTCGATCAACTGAACACTACCCTGGGGATCGATCTCTTCTCCATCATCGCCACCGTCGCGACGATTCTGGTGATCCTGATCCTGACCCGCATCGTCGCCGGGATGGTCGACAAGGCCCTCACCGTCCACATACCCAGGGTGACAGCAGGCGGCAAGGTCGGAATCGACGTCGAGACGGAGATGACCTTCAGGACCATCATCAGAAGGCTTCTTGTCGCCACCATATACATCGTCGGCATCATCATGGTGATATATCAGATACCCGCCCTCAGCAGGCTCGCTGTAACCCTCCTGGCGGGGGCGGGGGTTGCAGGCATCGCCATCGGTTTTGCCGCAAAAGACTCCCTGGCGAACGTCATATCCGGGATATTCCTCGCCGTATTCCACCCCTTCAGGGTCGGCGACTACATCGACTTCAACGGCGATTACTGCCAGGTTGAGGATCTCACCCTGAGGCACACCACCATCAAGACATGGGACGGTCGCAGGATCTTCGTCCCCAACAGCATCATGGGAAACCAGCCGATAGTCAACTGGTCGATCGTCGACCCCATCATAACCTGGCGGGTGGACGTCGGGATCGGCTACTCCGCAGATATTGATAAGGCGAGGGAGATAATGCTCGACGTCGCGAGGCGGCACCCCCTCGTCCTGAAGAATCACGACATAGCGGTGAGGGTCACCGAGCTTGGAGACTTCGCTGTGAACCTGAGGCTCAGCATCGACGTCCCCAAGAGAGACGTCGCCTTCACCACCGGCTGCGATATCAGAGAGGCGGTGAAGAAGAGGTTCGATAGCGAAGGCATCGAGATACCCTATCCCTACAGAAACCTCATAATCCACAGTCCGCAGCCTACAGCGATAGAGGAGAGGGATCTTCCTCAAGGGGATGAGGGAGGGTGCAGCGCCTCCTGAGACCTTCTCTCTTCTTCCCTCTCTCTTCTTACTTCTCTCTTCTTCTCTCCACTCTCTTCTTCTCTCCACTCTCTTCTCCCTTCTCTATTATTCCATAATTGGGGCTGTGACCTCAATCTCGTCCGGAGAGGGCCGGTCGCAAGAGGACTTAAGGGGGAGGTCACAGAGACATCACCTATATTCTTATAACCGAAAAGCGCCATAAAATAGAGATGTTCTCAGGGGAACGATCCCGAGGATAGTGGAGACGGTGGAAAAGAGGTGCCAATCGGGCTTTTCCAGGGCCGGCATGGGGCGGCCCCGGAATGATGAAGTCGGAATCTGATCGGCTCATGAGGGTCGACATAATCCGAAGTAGAGTTATGGCATCAGGATATGGCGTGGAGGTGAAAAGCGTGAAGACGAAAGAGATGGAGAATATGGACAAGGTCGTCCGGGAGATCGGGACCGGACCGCTATGTATGGACAAAGCCCTCCTGGAGGAGGTGAAGATGGCCCTCCTGGAGAAGGGGTACGCAGCAGCTCAGGTACTCGTATCCCAGAGGGCCGGCTCCGACGAGCAGGACGAGATATCTAGGGTCCTGACCATCAGCCAGAAGCACAAGCTCAGCCAGGAGGCGGCGGCGAAGGTCATCGAGAGCCTGAACGTCATCAAGTCGGGGAAGTGGTGACCTCTCCGACGGGCAGGATCCGTCTCGATGATCGGAGGCTCTCCCTCCGATCCCCTCTTTTTAGATCAAGATATCCCGGTCATACCCTCCGGTCCTCTCCCTCCTCACTTTGAGAGAGGGCGATGATCTTCCTCGCGATCCCGTCGAAGGCCTCGGAGTTCTTGGAGCGGACCCTCAGGATGAAGGGCCTTCCGCTGTCGCCGCTCTCGCATATTGCGGGATCGATCTCGATCCTTCCGAGGAAGGGTACGCCGAGCTCGTCGGCCGCCCTCATCCCGCCGCCGACCTTGAAGAGGTCGATCGCTCCCCCGCAGCCGGGGCACGAGAAGCCGCTCATATTCTCGACGATCCCCAGGACCGGGACCCCCAGGGACCGAGCCATATCGATCGCCTTTCTGGCGTCGATGAGGGCGAGGTCCTGGGGGGTGGTGACGATGACCGTCCCCTCGGGGCGGAGGATCTGGGCGATGGTGAGGGGCTCGTCGCTCGTCCCGGGGGGAAGGTCGATGATCAGTTGGTCGAGGTCTCCCCAGGCCACCTTCTCGATGAACTGCTTTAGCATCTGGATCTTCAGGGGCCCCCTCCAGACGACGGGGCTCTCCCTTCCGGCGATGAAGGCCATCGATACGACCCTCACCACCCCGTCAGCCCCCACGGGGATCTCCACGGGCCGGATCGTCCCGTCATCCTCGCCGACCATCACCTCCTCTTCTACATTGAGCATCAGGGGGACGTTCGGCCCCGTTATGTCGGCATCCAGGATCCCCACCTTCTTCCCATAGAGGGCGAGGCCCAGGGCCAGGTTGACGGCGACGGTCGTCTTCCCGACGCCTCCCTTGCCGCTCATCACCATTATGCTATGCTTTATCATGCTGGCTTGAGGTTCTGTCATCATATCTCTTCCCGACGACTCTCTCCTGAGAGCTTCTCAGCCTTTATCCCATCCGGAGTTAGATCTAGCTTTTCCCAGGTGCGTCATCATCCCAGGTGCGTCATCTTCCTGGCGGAGGAACGTCGTCTCCGGGGCAGACTAAACGTTATACTTCAGAAGATCCATCTGATCTCATGAACCACAGGATGGTCTACCTCCCCGTCGGGATCCTGGCGATCCTCCTCCTGGCCACCGTCCTCTGGGCGACCGTCGCCCTCCTCTTCTTCGGGCTCCTCAGCACCGCCTTCACCAAGATGGGCTTCTCCTGGTCCGACGCCCTCCTCCTCCTCGCCGCCTCCCTCCTCGGCGCCGGGATCAACCTGCCCATCTTCACCGTAGAGTCGAAGGTCCCGGTGGTGAGGGATGCCTTCGTCAGGTCCTTCGGGATCGTCTATCGGGTCCCGGTGGTGAAGACGGTGAAGAACGAGACGGTGGTGGCCGTCAACGTCGGAGGCGCCCTGATCCCTATCTTAGTATCGGCGTACCTCCTCATCTCCTACCCCTCGGTCGCCGCCGTCGCCCTGGCGGGGACCGCTGCCGTCGCCCTGGTGACCTTCACCGTCGCCAGGCCGATTGGGGGGCTGGGGATCGCGACCCCCCTCTTCGTCCCTCCCCTCGCCGCGGCCCTATCCGCCATCATCCTAGCCGCCGCCTTCTCCCCCATCCCCGAGGGCCGGTTCGTCACCGCCTACGTCGGAGGGGTCCTGGGGACCCTCATAGGAGCCGACATCCTCAACCTCCATCGGATCTCTGACCTCGGGGCCCCGGTGGCCAGCATCGGGGGGGCGGGGACCTTCGACGGGATATTCATAACGGGGGCGATAGCGGTCCTTTTGGTCTAGGAAGGAAAGGTCTTTATCGGCGGGTGGCGTCTCCTCACCCATGAGCTTCAGAGGTTTCCTCCACGAGCTTCAGGAGGCAGGCCTCCTGGAGGAGGTGGACCGCCCCGTATCGCCGGTGCTGGAGGCTTCCGCCCTCTCAGTAGGAGCCGGTCCCGTCCTATACAACAACGTCGACGGCAAAAAGTGCTGCATGAACCTCCTGGCTACCCGGGACCTTCTGGCGAGAGCGCTATCGATCTCAAGGGAGGATATGGCTAGAGACCTCGCCGGGATCGACCTTGAGGGCGGCTGGATCCGGGAGGTGGACTCATCCTCCTTCATGGAGGTCGTCTCCGACCCCGACCTATCGAGCCTCCCCATCCTCACCCACTTTCGGGGTGACGGGGGCCCTTACATCACCTCTGGGATAGTGGTATCCGCCTTCGGCGGAAAGACCAACGCTGCCGTCCACCGGATGATGGTCATCGGAAAAGACAGAGTCGCAGCCCGGCTCGTTCCCGGAAGGCATACCCACATGCTCCTCCAGGAGGCCCTCGCCGCCGGGGAGAGGCTCCCCGTGGGGATCGTCATAGGTGTCGATCCCGTCGTCATGATCGCCGCCAGCACCAGGGTCCCCCCGGGGATGGAGTTTCAGTACGCCAGCGCCCTATCCGGAGACCCCGTCGAGCTCGTCCCCCTCGACAACGGCGTCTTCGTCCCCCACGCCGAGATCGTCTTGGAGGGTTACATCGACGGCGAGAGGGCAAAGGAGGGGCCCTTCGTCGACATCACCGGGACGAGGGACTTCCCCAGGATGGAGCCGGTGATCCACCTGACTAAGATGATGACAAGAGAGGTCCCCATCTACCACGGGCTCCTCCCCTCGGCGGGGGAGCACAAGATGCTGATGGGCGTCCCCTACGAGCCGCTGATATTCAGGGCGGCCTCCAGGGTCGCCGATGTCAGAAACGTCCTTCTGACGGAGGGGGGGTGCTCATACCTCCACGCCGTCGTCCAGATCAGAAAGAGGGACGAGGCCGAGCCCCGAAAGGTGATCGACGCCGCCTTCGAGGCTCACAAGAGCCTCAAACACGTCATCGTCGTCGACGGAGACATAGACGTCTACAACCCCCTGGACCTGGAGTACGCCATATCTACCAGGGTGAAGGGGGACGAGGACGCCGTCATATATCCCAACGTTCGGGGGAGCACCCTAGACCCCCGGTCCGCCGACGGGATCACCACCAAGATGGGGATCGACGCCACCATGACCCTGGGGGAGGAGGAGAAGTTCCTCAGGATCAGGCCCCAGATGCCGCCTTGAAGCCGTGCCGCCATAGAGCTTATGGACCCGGGGGTATCTCCTGCCGAATTGAGGCTGATGGAATGCCCGCCCCCGTCAATATCGCCAGGATGCGTATCTTTCCTTCAAACCCCTCCTTCACCCTCGCCCCCCAGATGACGTTAGCTTCCTGTCCCATCAGACCTGTGAGAACGGAGGCGATCCCCGCCGCCTTCCTGAGGGTGAGGTCGAAGCCTCCCGTGATATGGAGGAGGCAGCCGGTGGCTCCTTCTATATCCAGGTCGGCGAGGGGAGAGGTCAAAGCCGAACCGACTATCTCCCCGGGACCTTCCTTCGAATCGGACTCCCCCACCAGGACCGCCGAGAGGCCGCCCCTCGATACGATCGTCTTCAAGTCGGCGTAGTCGAGGTTTATAAGAGATGTCTCCTTCACCGTCTCGGCGATCCCCTTGACGATCTCGGCCACCAGCTGGTCGATCACCGAGAGGGCCTGGTCGATCGATAGGTCCGGCGCCATCTGAAGGACTTTTCCGGCGTCCAGGAGTATGAGGGTATCTGCCGACTTAGCCAGCGCTTCGGTATCCGGAAGGGCCACCGACAGCCTCCCGTCACCCCCATCATCTGATCCGGCTGGGAGGGCGAATATCGCAACCGTCGTAGCACCCAGATCTCTTGCCGTCTCGCATATGGCGGCAGCCGCTCCTCCTCCGGCGCCGTCCCCGAGGCCCGCGAGGACGAAGACGAGGTCGGCGCCCTCGAGGGCCTCCTCCAGAGCCCGCCTCGACCTATCCACCTCACTCCTTCCGGGGCCGGGGTCGCCTCCGGCGCCTCCGCTGCCGGCGACCCCATCCCCCATGAGGATCTTCCCGTCGGCTTTAGTCCCGCCCAGCCGGCTCCGGTCGGTGTCCGCGGCCAGGGTCTCGGCGCCGGATTGTCCCATATAGGCGAGCCTCGTCACTATCCTGCAGCCGGCGTCGCCGCACCCTACCGCCAGGATTCTGGGGTCGCCGAACTCCTCGCCGTCGTACGAGTAGCTCATCTCCTCCGACCTCTTGCCTCTCTTCGATATAAGCTCCAACGATCCACCTCCGGGTCCAGGTTCGGGCAGGCCGCTCTGCCTCAGGAACGATCCCGTATCGAAACCTTCTGGAGGAGAATTGAGATGGTCGCAGGGTAGATAACAATTTCCAGGAAGGATATCTTTATCATCGATCGAGACCACGCCACATCCATGGCGCTTGATGAAATCACGATCACAAAGGCGATAGTCGAATCCTACATAGAGGCCTTCCTGAAGTACACCGACGTCGACGTCGCCCTGGTGGGCGCTGGCCCCGCCAACCTGGTGGCGGCAAAGAAGCTCGCCGAGGCCGACGCCAAGACCGTCGTCTTCGAGAGGAACCTCTCCGTAGGCGGAGGGATCTGGGGAGGGGGGATGATGTTCCCCCGGATCGTCGTCCAGAAGGAGGGGTGCAGGATCCTCGACGAGTTCGGGGTCTGGTACCGGGAGTACGAAGAGGGCTACTACGTCGCCAGCTCCATCGAGACGGTGGCGAAGCTGACGGCCGGGGTGATAGACGCCGGGGCCGAGATCATAAACCTCGTCGCCGTCGAGGACGTCATGATCCGGGAAGACGAGCGGGTCGCAGGCCTCGTCATCAACTGGGAGGCGGTGGCGAGGACCCACCTCCACGTCGACCCCCTCTCGATACGGGCGAAGGTCGTCATTGACGGGACCGGCCACGACGCCAGCGTCTGCAAGGTAGTCCAGAGGAAGATCCCCGGAGCGATGGTCGGGTCTCTGGGGGTCCCCGGCGAGAGGCCGATGTGGGCCGACGTCGGGGAGAGGACCGTCGTCGAGGTGACCCAGGAGGTCTACCCCGGCCTCATAGCCGCGGGGATGGCGGCGACGGCCGTCGCCGGAGGCCCCCGGATGGGTCCCATCTTCGGCGGGATGCTCCTCTCCGGAGAGAAGGCGGCGATGATCGCCCTGGAGAAGCTGGGGCTGTAAAGTCGAGATAGATGTCGGATCAGTATATCAGGGGCGGGGCTGACCTCGCCCGGTTCATCCTCGCCCGGTACTCGGGGAAGGTGGTGGAGGTGGGGGTGGGCGCCGCCCCCGAGGTCGCCCTCCTCCTCATCCCTAAAATGGAGGTCGTCGCCACCGATAAAACGGCCCGGACCGTCGGAGGGCTCGCCGTCGTTGCAGACGATATATTCTCTGCGCGCCTGGACTTTTACCGGGGCGCCTCCCTCCTCTACTCCATAAGGCCGCCCCTGGAGATGCAGCTCGCCATGGGGAGGGTGGCCCGAGGGATCGGGGCCGAGGTGATCGTAAGGCCCCTGGTCGACGAGGTGGCCACGATCCCGGGATTTCGCCGGACCCTCGTAAACTCCGGCGAGGCGAGGTTCTACCTCTTCTCCCCATCCCCCGGGGCCTCTTCTCCTCCTCTATAACGCCCTCTCCCCGCCTCAACTCCCGCCCCCTTTCTACTCCCGACGACCTCAGGGACCCCACCTCTATCGCAGGGACCGGGACCTCAGTCGGTGCGGCCGCTCCTCTCAGGAAGCTCCGTCCACTTGAAGATCTCCGCCACCACCACCACGGCTGAGGCCGCGACAACGATGGCAGCCCAGCTCTCGGCATCGAGGGGGGCGGTCTCGAAGAGCCTCTGCATGAAGGGGTGGTATATCGCCAGGAGAAGGGCTACGAGGGACGCGGCAAGTCCCAATATCAGCTTTCCGTTCGTCCTCGGGTCCATCTTGAAGAAGGAGGTCTGGAGGGATCGGCTGTTGTAGGCGTTGTAGATCTCGAAGATCACCAGGGATGCGAATGCCGTCGTCCTCGCCTCCTCGATGGAAAGGCCGCCCCGGAGGGCGTTGGCGTAAAGCCCTAGGGTCCCGATGAAGATGACCGTTGATATCCCCAGGGTGTAGAGGAAGAGCCCCCTGGTCAGGATCGGCTCCGTCGGGTCTCTGGGCTTATTTTTCATCAGGTCGGAGTGAGCCGGCTCGACGCCGAGGCCTATGGCCGGAAACTCGTCGGTTACGATGTTGATCCAGAGGATCTGGAGGGCGATGAGGGGTACGGGCAGCCCCAGCATGACGCCGATGAATATAGTCATCACCTCGGCGAAGTTGCAGGATAATAGGTAGGATGAGGCCTTCCTGATGTTGGAGTAGATCCTCCTTCCCTCTTCCACCGCCGCCACGATGGTGGCGAAGTTGTCGTCGGCGATGACCATATCCGAGGCCTCCTTGGAGACCTCCGTACCGGTCTTTCCCATGGCGATCCCGATGTCTGCTGTACGAAGGGCGGGTCCGTCGTTGACCCCGTCGCCGGTCATGGCGACGACGTGCCCCTTTTTGCGGAGGGCCTCGACGATCCTCACCTTCTGCTCCGCCGTCGTCCTGGAGAAGATCGAGACCTCCTCGATCACCTCGGCGAGCTCTTCTGCGGTCATCTCGTCCAGCTGCGTCCCCTCCAGGACCCGGCCGCCCTCATTCAAGATGCCCAGCTCTCGGCCGATGGCGGAGGCGGTGAGCTTGTGATCGCCGGTGATCATCACCGCCCTGATCCCGGCCGCCTCGCAGACCTTGATCGCCTCCTTCGCCTCCTCCCGGGGCGGGTCCATCATCCCCACAAGCCCCAAAAAGGTGAGGTCTCTCTCCACCCCTTCCCGTTCGAGGCTCGACCCCGCATCCATCTCTTTGCTGGCAAAAGCCAGGATCCGCAGGCCCTGGCCCGCCATCTCGTCGGCGGCCTTCGAGGCGATCAGACGGTCCTCGGAGGTGATCGGATCCTCGGAGCCGTCCCGCATGATCCGGGCGCAGAAGGCGAGGACCGTCTCGGGGGCCCCTTTCATCGAGACGGTGAGCCCATCGGAGGATCGATGGACGGTGGTCATCCTCCTCATCTCCGAGTCGAAGGGAAGCTCCACCACCTCTTCGAGGTACCACCCCTCGACGTAGTCGAGGAGGTCCCCCTTCGAGGCGGCGACGATCAGCGCCCCCTCGGTGGGGTCTCCGATCACCTGCCATCCGTCGGGCCCCTCCTCGAGCCTGGAGTTGTTGGCGAGGGCCCCGGCGACGAGGAGGGCAGAGAGGTGTTTATCCTCCTTGGGGTTCAGATCTTCGCCCTCCTGGAGGAAGGAGCCAGCGGGGTCGTAGCCGGTCCCGGTCACCTCCACTTCCCGGGTCGTCCAGATCTTCCGGACCATCATCTCCCCCCGGGTGAGGGTCCCGGTCTTGTCGGTGCAGATCACCGTCGTCGAGCCGAGGGTTTCGACGGCGGGGAGGCGGCGGATGATGGCGTTCTTCCCCGCCATGATCTGGGTTCCGTAGGCGAGGGTGATCGTCGTGATGAAGGGGAGGGCCGTGGGGATGGCGGCGACGGCCAGAGCGGTAGCGATGATCAGAGTCTCCAGAACCGGAGCGCCCCGGTTCACCTCCACGGCGAAGATGATGGCGCAGGCGGTGAGGACGACGACGGCTAGCTGCTTTGCCAGATGCTGGAACTTGATCTTTATCGGCGGGTCCTCGGGCTTCCTCTGGACGAGCCCCGAGATCCGGCCGAGCTCTGTCCTCGTCCCCGTCGCCGTGACGGCGGCCATGCAGTTGCCGTAGACGACGATCGTCCCCATGTAGACCATGTCCGTCCGGTCGGCGAGGGGGGCCTCTTCGGCCACCGCCTCCACAGACTTATCTTCCGGGACCGACTCCCCGGTGAGGGACGACTCGACGACCTGGAGCGACGTCTCCTCGATCACCCGACCGTCGGCGGGGACCTTGTCTCCCGCCTCCAGGTATACCACGTCCCCGGCGACCAGCTCCCTGACGGGGATCCGGGTCATCTTCCCGGACCGCAGGACGTTCGCCTCCGGGGCCACCATCTCCCGGAGGGCATCCATCGCCCGCTCCGCCCTGTACTCCTGGAAGAAGCCGACGAGGGATATGAAGAAGATGATCCCGAAGATGGCGTAGGCGTTCGTCGTCTCCCCCGCGATCCACGATACGGCCGCGGCGAAGATGAGGACTATGATCAGGTAGTTCTCGAACTGGCGGAGGAATAACCTGAGCTTGGAGGGCTTGTAGAACTCCTCCAGCTGGTTTGCGCCATGCTCGGAGAGCCTCCGCGCGGCCTCGTCGGAGGAGAGGCCTTCTCTGTTGGAGGCGAGCTTTTCCAGGGTCTCGTCAGCGGTGAGGGTGTGCCAGGGGTCGCTCATGGGATCATCTCGGAGAATTCGTATCTAGTTACTGGATCTTTTTATGGTAAAAATATATGTGTTATCAGCCTGTTCGGGCCGGGGCACGTTTTCTCACTACACCCCCAGAAAAGGGCGGACCGATTGATCAAGTGCTGCAACTACAATCTGGTGATTTAGGGCTTGTTCGATTCGGCCTAGGGGATGGAGCCTCTGTGTTCCTGGGCGGATAATGATCTTATCTCAATGTGGGTGGGCGACAAAAGTAACTAAATAGAAAAATATAATACATCGAGGGTAATGTTCTGAGTTTAAACAAACTACATTTAAGAATATGACTAAGCATTTATATAAGATCATAATATATGAGTAGACATGGCGTATGTTGTAGCTACAGAGAAGGGCGAAAAAATCATTGTGGATAAGGTGAAAAAAGAAAAAGATCCAAATTACTCAGTAATTTATGCCACTGGGGCTTTCGGTGGGCCCAACGGGCCATACGATTTTAGGATTAATTTCTATGATGGTGGATTAGCGCAGGACGAAAACGGGGAATATTATGAAAGAAGAACTATAAACTCTTCTGTCATATTATCGTATGCGTCGGCAAAGCAATTAGCAGACTGGATTCTGGGACATCTGGAGTCATATGAGAAAGAGATGGGTCATGAGATTTATGCGGGTAAGAAGGACTTAACTGAGCTGTGATAATTGGTGAATAGGTATGAATGACCATCGAGACCCGACCGATACATTATTCACAGCACATTTTGGTGAGACGGGTGCCTTGACCAAAATAGAAGGCAAGGACCCCAATGCGGCAGCAAAGTTTTATCAAATGGTATCAACTTCGTCTGGTGATTCAAAGTCAGACACCTTTAACAATGATGAAATTAAAAAGATTCTACAGATGATTGGCGAGGACAACTTGGGTTTAATTTTAGCTAGAGATATTGAGGAGGTTAATAAGTGCACACGTTACGGGGCATATAAGGCAACCTTATTATTCTGTGGAAGTATTACAGAATTACTTTTATATCATGAATTATGGAAAAACGAAGGTGATGCCAATAAAAGATATAAAGAAATAAACCAAAGTAAGCCAGATAAATTAAACCTTGAAATGGGTTGGTGGTCCCTTGGAGATATGATAACAGTCTCAAAAGATCTGAACATAATTAATGATGCGATTAAACGCAAAGCGCGAGATATAACTGATTATCGTAATATAATCCATCCTTCAGTCGAGATTAGAGAAGAAATAAAATTAAATCAAATTGAACATTTGGCACGAATCTCAATACAACTTTTAAAAATGATCATCAAAGAACTTGGTGAAATTGGCAGTCCATCTGAATAATATAACATATATTATTTTCCACTTTTTCGCTTCTGCTATGTTCATACGGCATTCGCTCACACCATAGCGAACAGGCGCCCGAATTCCCCCATCACCGCACTCCAGGCCCTCAGCCGAGCAGGGCAGCGGATCGCCTCGGCCGCCTTCGGCGCCGTACGGCCACCCGCGCCCAGGGCCGCCGGTCACCACCAGCGCCGAGGCGTTCTTCCCCCACCATCGCATCAAAAGATTGAGAGGTTATTTGTACCACCGCCCTCTAAAGGATGAGATATGGCCATCCCGGAAAGGTGGAAAGGGCACAGGCCCCTTCCTCCGGAGATAAAAAGCTCCCTTGAAGAGCTGACGCCGATCTTCGAGCGGGAGGGAGTCATCCTCGCCTACATCTTCGGCTCCCTGGCGAAAGCCGACGAGGCCGCCGGGAGAGGCCCCCAGGACGTGGATCTTGCGCTGCTTGCGAGGGAGAAGCCTGTCTGGAAGCTCTGGGATGAGATCGCCGACGCCCTGGGGACCGACCGGCTGGACATCGTGGACCTTCGGAGGGCGTCTCCCGTCCTGCTATTCGAGATAGTCCGCACGGGACGGCCGATCTACGCATCCGACGAGGCGGCGAGGGAGGCATTCGTTTTGGACGTCCTGCACCTCTACCGAGATACAGCACCCTTGCGCCGTCGGCAGAGGGCGGCTTTGAAGAGGAGGATGGACCGGTGGTGCGAAGAGAGTCGGTAGAGAGCCGGCTTAAAGAGCTGGACGAGATAACCCAGGAGCAAATCAAAGTCTTGGGATTGCCTCCCCCGCCCAGGGCCGCCGGGAATCGGTACAATCCCATCGCTTAGGCATCCTGAAGCAGCTTTCCTCAATTTACTTTCCTTGCCGTCGCCTCGATCCCCAGCAGGTTAATAAGCAGACGCGGATATAATTTCAGGTATAATAGGGATTGATACCATGCGGCAGGTCATAATATACCCGGGCGAGGACGGCTTCTGGGTGGCGGAATGTCCAAGCCTTCCCGGGTGCATCAGCCAGGGGAGGAGCAAGGAGGAGGCTATCGAGAAGATCAAGGAGGCGATCGAGGCATACACCGCCGCCCTCGCCGAGGACGGCATCCCCGCCCCCCCTTCTTGAGTACCTCCTGACCTAGATCAATTCTTCGAATTTTCGTCCCCCTTCTCGGCTCTTATGATCACCGCCCCCTCCCTCTCCTCTGCCCCGGCCGGAAGCCCCGCCTCCTCGAAGATCCGCAGCCAATCGGCCCCCGAGTAGTTCGGACCGTGGTGGTGTCCGAGGGGCTCTGCGGCCAGGTATCGGCCCCCGCTTGCCAGGACCCGGCCGATCTGCGAGAGCCCCATCGGGATATCCTCGAGGTGGTGGAGCATGAAGAAGGAGTAAACCATCTCAAAGGAGCCGTCTTCGAAGGGGAGGGCGTAGGCGCTGGCGGTCCTGAAATCGACGTTTCTTATGCCCAGGGCCTCGGCGTTCATCCGCGCCTGGGCCGTCAGGGATTCGTAGACGTCGATCCCGAAGACCTGCGAATCCGGGTTATCCTCGGCGACGTCGAGGGTGAGCCTGCCAAATCCGCATCCGACGTCCAGGATCTTATCGCCTCCTATCTCCGGCAGGATATCCGGCCAGATCCGGTTCCTGGTGGAGACGGGCCGAAGCTCGGGGAATCTCGCCCCCTTCGAGGCGGCAGCGTCAATGTGGGTGCAGGGGAGGATCGCATAGACCTTCGACCCCTTCGCCGCCATAAGACCCCTGACGTATATAGGGCCCTCTCCGTCCTCGTCTTCGTAACCGCTCCCGCTCCCGTCCGCGCTCCCGCACCCGCTCCCCTTCCCTCCCCGGCCCCCGATCCTCTCGACGATGGAGACGCCGCACCGGCTGGAGAAGCGGCGGCTCCATTCGTTCTTCTGCTCCGAAGGCTCGATATCCAGGGGGGTGTGGACGACGATGTAGTGGGAGTATTCGGGACTGAAGTACTCCGAGGGTTCCTCGCCTCTGCACAGGAGGATCTGGCTGATGCTGTCTTTGAAGAGGGCGAGGTGCTGAAGGGACTCAGGTTCTGCATGATTCAGGACGGCTCCGATCTCTTCGACCATGATCTACGCATGGACTATCCCGATTAAAAAGGAGCCGATCGGGTGTTGAATATTCAATCCCCCCGTCGCCTCTTCAGGCGGAACGAGCCCGTATACCTCAGCCCCTCAGCCTCCCCGGCCCGACCCATCCTCCTTCCCGGCCCATCGGGGGAGATGCCCCCTCTTCCGAGGGCCGGTTCCGGTTAGGGCGGCCCGGAGGTCCTGGGGGCGGTCAGATAAATAATTTATATATCAGCTCCAAGAGGATATCTATCGGACGGTGATCTCTTGAGAATCCTCGCCATGGCCGATCTCCACGGCTCCGCCGATAGGCTGCGCCCTCTGGAGGGGGCCGACGTCGATCTCATCGCCTTCTGCGGAGACCTCACCAACCTCGAACCCCCCGACCGGATGCGCCCCGTCGCCGAGGCCCTCGCAGCCCTCGGACCTCCCGTCCTGATCGTTCCGGGAAATATGGACCCCAAGCAGACGGCGCAAAAGGTCTGGAAGGACGCCGGCCTCCTGATGATCCACCGCGATTTTCGGGTCCTTGGCAACTGCGGCTTCGTCGGGTTCGGCGGGATGGTGGCAAGAGACGAGAGGCGCCTATCGGACCCGAACCGCTACTACTCCACCGATGAAGACGTATATCGATCCCTGACCCGTCTCTGGGGAAGGATATCCGGCTCCCGTCGGCGGGTCGTCCTCACCCACCAGCCTCCCCGGGACTCCAGGGATCTGATATATAACGGCGAGAGGGGCGGCTCCGCGGGCCTGCGCCGCTTCGTCGAGGAGGCGGTCCCCGACCTCCTCCTCTGCGGCCACATCCACGAGGACCGCGGGGAGGGGAAGATCGGCTCCACCAGGGTCGTCAACGTAGGAGAACTCCGGCGAGGGTACGCCGCCCTCATCGATCTCGAAGGCGAGATCTCCGTCGAATGGATCGAGCCCTGAAAGGTTCAGACCCCATCATCCATACAAAAAATTTATCATATAAAACTGTCCAAATTATTGGCAGATAACCTCGACGGTTCGTCGAGGATAAAAGGAGGAGATGATAATGGAACTGAAAGAGAAGATCCTGGAGGTCATCGGGGGAGAGCACGTCGCCGCCGTGGCCACCGTCTCCGATGGCGAGCCCGCCGTCAGGTTCATGGCTCTCGTCGGGGATGACGACCTGACCCTGGCAGGGGCGACGATGAGAAGCTCCCGGAAGGTCCGGCAGATGAGAGAGAAACCCGTTGCATCCATATCGGTCTGGTCCGGCGTCAGCCCTTCGGACCCTTACGTCGTCATCTCAAGCGGGGCCGAGGTCCTTGAGGACCAGAAGACCAAAGAAGCCTTCTGGGACCCGAAGCTCGAGCCGTACTTCCAGACACCGGAGAACCCTGAGTACGTGGTCATAAAGTTCGTTCCCAGGAGGATAGAATACTATTCAGGGATGGGTATGGAAGTCTGGGAGGGGCGGTAGGGACGATCGATCCGGACCAGAGCTGAGACCCCCCCCGCCACCGCCGTCCAGCAAGGTCGTCCGGGGCGGGGAGCCGGTCTTCTTTTCAGCTCCGGTGGCCCAGCCAGTCGTTCCAGGTGTAGAGTCTGGCATCGCGCCCCTGAAGCTTTAGGGCGTACCAGACGATGGAGGCGGTGCCTCCGTTTTTGGTGTAGACCGCCACCGGCTTATCCTCGTCGAGGTCGGCGAAGATCCCGGCGATGGTGGAGTCACTCTTCAGCCAGGACCCTTCCATCACCTGGTGGTAATCGATGTTCACCGCCCCGGGGATGTGGCCTTGATTGAACTGGTCCGGCGTCCTGGCGTCGACGACCTGATACACCCCGGCGGCGACGGCCTCATAATCGGCCATCAGGTCGGGTCTGGGATCGGGGGTGTAGACCGCTTCAGCCATCGCCGACGTCGCCCCGGATAGAGAGAGGCCGGCCGCGGACCACTCCTGCTCCGAACCCCGGAGGACCGATACATCCCGGTGACCGAGATATTTCATGATCCAGAAGACGAAGGTCATATCCCCGCAGGAGAAGCAGTCGCCGTATATAACCAGCTCGTCCTCCTCGGTGACCCCGGCTCTCCCCAGGACCGCCGCCATATCCTCTGCAGACCTGAGAGACCCGTCGCCGTTGATGAGGCTCTTTGAAGGCAGCTTGATCGATCTGGCTATGTAGGAGCCTTCAGGCGGCGTGTTGCTGACGTAGGCGACGACAGGCCGCGGTTCGCCTTCGAGCTTCTCCCTAAGCTCTCCTGCGGAGATGGACCACGAGCTGAGGTCGTCCGATGAAGCTTCATCCGCCTCAACGACGATCGGCTCTTCAGCGACGTTCGCCTCTCCGGCCTCCACCCCGGAGGCTCCCGCCGCCAGGCTCGACGGACCGCCGAGGGAGTCTTCGAGCCAGGACGCGCCGCTCCAGGCGTCGCCGCCGCCACCGCGGCAGCTGCACCCTCCTTCAGCGCCGCCAAATAGTGCGATCATCGAAATCAGAACCGCTCCGTAGCTCAATAACTTGTTTTGCATTCATCATTCACTCCTTGAAAATATTTCTTTTTGAAGTATAGGGAGACGTTAACAAGGCTGATCAGGACGGGGACCTCCACCAGGGGGCCGATGACGGTGGCAAAGGCGACGCCGGACTCGATCCCGAAGACGGCTATCGCCACGGCGATGGCCAGCTCGAAGTTGTTGGACGCCGCCGTGAAGGATAAGGCGGAGGTGTTCTCGTAGCTGACCTTCATCTTGAAGGAGATGTAAAAGGCCACTAGGAACATCAGGAGGAAGTAGATGGTGAGGGGTATCGCCACCCTGACGACGTCCAGGGGTAGCTCGACGATATGCTCGCCCTTGAGGGAGAACATGACTACGATGGTGAAGAGGAGGGCGATGAGGGTCAGAGGGGATATCCTGGGGATGAACCTCTCCTCGTAGCGGGTCTTCCCCCACCTTCTGATGAGGGTGAACCGGGTGACGAACCCCGCGATGAAGGGTATCCCTAGATATATGAAGACGCTCTCGGCGATCTCCCTCATGGTTATCGAGACGACGAACCCCTCGGCTACCCCCAGGATCGGTAGGAGGACGGTGATGAAGACGTAGGCGTAGACCGAGTAGAAGAAGACCTGAAAGAGGGAGTTGAAACCCACAAGGCCGGCACAGTACTCGGTGCAGCCGCAGGCGAGCTCGTTCCAGACGATCACCATGGCGATACACCTGGCGATCCCGATGAGGATCAGCCCCACCATGAACTCGGGATAGTCCCGCAGGAATATGACGGCGAGGCCGAACATCAGGACCGGCCCTATACCCCAGTTGAGAAGGAGGGAGAGGCCCAGAACCTTGGTGTCCCTGAAGACCAATGGTAGTTCCTCGTACTTCACCTTGGCCAGGGGCGGGTAGAGCATCAGTATGAGGCCGACGGCGATGGGGATCGACGTAGATCCCACCTGAAAGCCGGTTATGAGGTCAGAGACCCCCGGGAAGAAGTAGCCCATCCCTATGCCGAGGAGCATCGCCCCGAAGATCCAAGCCGTTAAAAATCTGCTCAATAGGGGAAGCTTACCCGGTCCATCAACGCTCATAGATTTCGAGTCCCTCCATATAATCTACTTCATAATAATATACTTCATAACGATCGAAAACCGCCGTCGATCTGGCAGAGATCCTCGATAAAGCCGTCATCCTCCCCTCAATATCTCGGCGAGCTTCATAATCTCTATCACCGCCCCGTCGGCGAGGCGGTAACGGGACCACTTCCCCTCCTTCCGCTCTTTGACCAGCCCCGCCCTCTTAAGGATGGAGAGGTGGTGAGACGTGGAGGACTGGGGCCGATCGAGGGCGGTCATGATCTCGCAGACGCAGAGCTCCCCGTCCCTGAGGAGCTTGAGGATCGATAGCCTGAAGGGGTCGCAGATGGCCCTGAAGACCTCGGCCTCGGCAGCGATCTCTCCCTCGTCGATCTGATCGGTGAGGCTCTTCAGCCTGTCGGCGGCTATTCTGGCCTTGCACCGGTCTCCTTTAAGCCTTGCCAGCCTTTCAACGGAAGGGTCCAGGGGTTCGGGGGATTCGGTCATATCCATCTGCTCAACAGCAGGAGCATCTTTTGGACGGGAGGAGCATCTTCTTCTCATCTATCAGGCATCCTTCGCAGATCTTCACCTCTCCTTGGTCCCGGTGTCTCACCTTGAAGAGGGAGCGGCTCTCTTGGCCGCAGATGTCGCATCTCATGGCTGATCCGGCCGTCTAAGCTTGCGGCGGTCCACCTCGGTCGTATCAAACCATCTCGATATATAAGGATATCGACTTTCATCAGATACGCCCCCGAAAGAAGAGGATGACACCTCATCTCGATGGAATTTCGTCGCCGGATGGAGCCGGTTTATGAGAGGAGAGGGGATGAATTGAACCATATGGGGATATTGAAATCGACAATCCAACAACTATAAATACAAATATCTTCAACCCGCCTTTCGGACTGGAGAGGATAGCTCCGATGGATGGGCCATAAGATATCAACCATTATTGATGCGTCCTCTCTTTGCTGCCTCCGGAAGGTGGCAGCCTCGTCCAAGGTGTGAGAAGAAGTAGGGCATAGGTAGATAGTGGGAGTTGGTATATATTTCACATCAGTTCAAGAGAAGTCTTTGCGCCCTGATACTGGGCATCATCATGGCTGCCGGCCTTGTAGCCGTCGCATCGGCAGCGGAACGATCCGTCGGGACCGGTCCTGACGACTGGTGGACGGCGTATCCGGACCATCACCCTATGGCCGGATCCGATGTCGACCATCCCCCGTGGGTCTTGGAGATACTGAAAGATAGACCTCTTCTGATCCTGGACCACAGCACCAACTGCAAGGCCTGTATCGATCAGGAGGACGCCGCCGACGCCGTCATGGAGGAATACGGTTCCGATATCAGGTACGAGAACCTGATAGTGAACGTCGGCGACTTCAGGGCCGAAGGGCTCTTCGACGTCTACGACCCCGACGGAGGAAAGCAATACATACCCCTGACCATCGTCCTCACCCTCGTTGAGGATTCTGACGGGAAAGTCGTCGTCGGATGGCAGAGCGCCGAGGACGCCACAGGCGTCGATTGGCTCCGATCCCTCGTCGGGGACGCCATCGAGCTTCACGGCGAGAACGTCGGCGGCTGGGACGTGTGATCGGAGATGAGGTCTGATCACAAACATTTTTTGGTAGTAGGTTTATTAACTCTCATCATCATCCTCGCCGCCTTCTTCTCCCTCAACTCAACCCTCGGGGCCGACCAGGAGCCTATAGAGGCGCCGCAGTTCGAGGCCCAGGCGGTAAACGGTCCAAACTTCTCCCTCAAGGACTTCGAGGGGGAGGTGGTGGTCCTTCACATCGCGAACATCGAGACCCCCCTCTGCGTCGAGTGCGAGAAGGCCCTGGCGGGCCAGATCGGCGAGCTTCAGAGGCTGATGGAAGATAAGCCCGACACAAACCTCATAACCCTGAACCTGCGAAAGAACCCCTTCTCGAAGGACGGAAAGACCCTCTCGGAGAGCTGGTGGGACGCCGAGGTCGGCTGGATCTGGGCCGAGGAGTTCGAGCCCTTCAGGATAGCAGGAAGGTACGCCGACTTCACCAACCGCGAGGGGGGCTTCTCCAACCCCACCATCCTCCTAATAGACAGGGAGGGGATGGTGGCGGGGGTCTACCACGTCTACCAGCTGGGCAGGGGCGAGATCGACGGGATCCAGAGCGCCCAGACCCTCTCGGCCAAGATCGAGGCCCTGGAACGGGGGGAATGGGACGGGATGGAGGGGAGCGTCTCCGTCCAGAAGATCACCTTCCTGGGGATGTTCGCCCTCGGCATAGTCACCTCCTTTTCCCCCTGCTCCCTCGCCCTCCTGATAGCCATGTTCTCCTACATCATGACCTCCCGGAGAAAGAGGGTCCTGGAGGACGGCTCCGATTACGGCTCCTCCGCGAGGGAGGGGCTGTTGATCGGGATCTCCTTCACCTTCGGGATGGCCCTGGTCTTCTTCATCGTCGGCCTCTTCATATCGAACCTTGGGGTCTTCGTCCGGGACTCGAGGTTCTTCGACCTCGCGGCCGGGGTCCTGCTGGTCATTTTGGGGATCAACGTCTTCAGGCCGATAGGAGAGATCCTGGAGCCGGTCACATCCCGCCTCCCCTCCCGGCGGGATGAGGAGATCAGGGATAAGAAGGGTCTGATGGAGAGGGCCGTCAACCTCTCCATCGGCCTCTTCAAGCACTCCGTCTTCATCGGCGCCTTCACCCTGGGGGTCTTCTTCGCCCTCGGCTGGGCTCCCTGCGCCATCTCCCTGGTATTTCCCGCCCTGATATGGCTGATCTCTCAGGATATATCCGTCCTGACGGGAGGCCTAATGCTCTTCGTCTTCGGGGTGGGCCACGGCGTCCCGATAATTCCCATCGCCACCTTCAGCAGGTCCTTCGGCGGAAAACTTGGGGAGGATTACCTCTCCGTCGGAAAGGCGGTCGTCAAGGTCTTCGGGGTGATGATAATAGTCACCGGGCTCGTCTATGCGGCCCGATACTTCGGCTACAAGCTCTGGTAGCGACCAAAAATATATAGTGGAAGATCCAAAATATATGGAAGGTGTAGAAGATGCCGGGAAATCCAGAAGAGATCAAGATGGTCAGCAACGCCATGGCCAACGTCCCTCGAAGGAAGATGATGGCCTTCCTCGCCGGGGGCGAAAAGACCGTCGCTGAGATAGGGGAGGCGGCTGGAAAGTCGATGCTCGACTACCACCTGAAGATCCTGGAGCAGGCGGGTCTCGTGGAGATGGCGGAAGGGAAGGTCCGCTTAAGCGAGTTCGGCAAGAATTTTTTGGAGGGAAAGAAAGAGACGCCGGCAGAAAAGGCCGACCTCTCCGGGGCAAAGCCGGTGGAGATCGCCGAGGTTAGGCAGCTTCTCCCCTGCATCGCCGATACGACGAAGTTACGGATCATCGCCAATCTGGCCCCGCCCCTGGGCGGCGCCCTCAAGGTCCTGGAGCCCTTATTCCCGAGGGGGAGGTACTCCGAGAGGATCGGCGCCCTGATCATCCAGCGCGGCGACGTCCTCACCACCGTCTACGGGACGGGTAACGTCACCATGACGATGATAAAGGACGAGGCCGAGGCCCGGGAGAACCTGGAGAAGCTGAAGGAGACGATCAACGAGGCGATAGCCAGGGGCGTCGCTCCCGCCCCCCGGGAGAAGGTGCGGGTCGAGCCGATGGAGATCTACAAATACCTCCCCCAGACGAACTGCGGCGAATGCGGCGAGCAGAGCTGCTACTCCTTCGCCATCCGGCTGATGAACGGGGAGGTCTCCCTCGACCTGTGCACCCCCCTCAAGGATCCGAAGTACAGGCAGAACCTCGAGCACCTCCAGGTCCTGGCCGAGTACATTTAGAAGAGGTGGCGGCCTTGAAGACCCTGACGATCATCCTCACCGATGGCCCCTACATCTCCGAAGACGCCCAGATAGCCTACAAGGTCGCCAGAGCCGCCCTGAAAAAGTATCATGTAAACATCTTTCTCTACCTCGACGCCGTCCACATCCCCCGGAAGGGGCATAACCCCGCCTTCTTCGCCGACGAGGGCGGGCTATTTGCCGACCTCGCCCGGGAGGGGGCGGTCATAAGAGCTTGCTCCCGATGCGCCGCCGCCCGGGGGTATGCGGCTGAGGAAGACGGCTCCTCACAGGATTACCACGACGGGATAAAGATCACCAGCCTCTACGACCTCCCGGAGATGATGGCAGGAAGCGAGAGGGTGATATCTCTATGACGGTAGGGTCGGCGTTCTACCTCCTCGACTCCGCCCCTTACGGCAGCGAGAAGGCCTTCGGCCTCCTGAACGCCGCGGCGGTGAGCATCGGGAGGATGGATGTGACGGTGGGGCTCTACGGTGACGGGGTCTACCTCGCCCTGAAAGACCAGGACTCACGACTCCTCGCCATGCCAAACTTAGCCGACATCCTCTACGCCTACGGGGAGATGAGGGTCGTCGCCCACGAGCCCTCGGTACTGGAGAGGGGGCTCTTCGGTGAGGGTCTCGTCGAGACCGCGGAGCTCGCCGACGAGGAGGCGTTCCTGGAGGCGGTGGAAGAGTCTGACTGCTTCATACTGCTTTAGAGGGGATGACGATGGGCGATAGATCGACGGAAACGGCGGACGTATACCTGCTGACAAAGCCGCCTGGAAGCGAAAGGTCCGAGCTCTGCATGAAGCTGTTGGCGAGGTCGCAGAGGTCTAAGCTCTACCTCGTGGGGGATGGAGTCTACCATCTGCTGGATGAGGGGGGGGTATTTCCGCCGTCCTGTGAAGTTCGCGCCTGCAAGGAGGACGTAGCGGCCCGGGGCGTCGTTGCGAGAATAAGGGCCGAGGTTACGGAGGAGTTCTACGAGATCCTCGTCGAGGATATGATGGAGGGGGATGGTCGGTTCTTCACTTTCTGAGATCCCTTCCATGGAGATGGTGGTTTCATGATCATAGTGACCGTAGACCGGCGAGGCTGCATAAGCTGCGGCGATTGCTGGGCTAGCTGCCCCGAGCTCTTCATCGAAGATCCCGATGACGGCCTCAGCTCCATAAAAGAGAATTACAGGATCGCGGGAAAGCCGGACGAGGGGTCGGCCCCTGATCAACTTGAGGGGTGCCTCCGGGGAGCGGAGGAGGCCTGCCCGGCCGATGTGATCCGGGTGAGCCCGGTCCAGCCGAGCTTCGACTGATTTGGTGGAAGATATGATTTCATATGATTTTTATCTGGAAGGCGGCAAGAAAGGGGAGGTGAAGACGGAGAAGAAGAAGGTCCTCTTCCTCTGCACTCACAACTCGGCCCGGTCTCAGATCGCCGAGGGGCTCCTGAGGGACCTCTATGGCGAGAGGTACGAGGCCAGCAGCGCCGGCGTCGAGGCGACGGCCGTCCACCCCCTGGCCGTCTCCGTCATGGAGGAGATCGGGATCGATATATCCGGCCAGCGGTCCAAGGCCTCCTCAGAGCTGGACGATATCGTATTCGACGTCGCTGTCACCGTCTGCGACAGGGCGAGGCAGGCCTGCCCCGTCTGCACCACCGATATTGAGCTTCCGTTGAGGCTCCCGAAGGCCCGGGAGGTCGTCCACAGAAGCTTCAAAGATCCCGCTGCGGTTACCGGGACGGAGGAGGAGGAGCTTCGGGCCTTCCGGCGGGCGAGGGACGAGATAAGAGCGTGGATCGTCGAGACCTTCGGATGACGGACGGTGAGATCGAGAAAAGAGATGGCTGGTGGAGGCGGTCGAGATCCTCCAGCCCCGGATCAGACGGTCGTTATGGATTTTAAAGTCCGGATCCCGGTGAGAATCGGCTTTGGAAAAATTGATCTTCCTGCGGAGGGTTCAGCTAAAGAGCGGGCCCCGACCCAGGAGAGGATATGACGATTTTCATAGAATTGGGCACTCTTGCGGAAGGAGATTATTTGTAATATGAGGTGGAACTGGGTGGTGGTGAGTGGATTGTACGCAAAGTGTATATTCGGAATAATCGCTTTTGTTATGCTGGCCCTTCCTTCCGCGGCCGAGGCCCCGGAGTTCGAGGAGGGCTTCCAGAAGGGTCTGATGATGGGGCTTGCCATGGGACGGCTCCAGGGCCAGGCTCTGGAGGGGAACCAGACGGCTCTATCGGAGTACAACCGCCAGGTTGAGGGGTTCAACAGAGAGCTCCTCTCCATCCTGGGAGAGAGCCGTCATCTCTTCGCTCTATCGCCGATGGAGCCGAGGCCTATTCAGACTGTGGGCCGCCAGCCGGTGGTCCTCGGCGATCACGTCCGTATGGACGATGGGGGCTCCCTTGAAGCCAGGACCGCCCCGACGCTGACCCCCCATACCCTATCCTCCGATCCCTGGATCAGGGCTCAGCAGCTCAGCCGGACCGTCAGGACTCCCATCGACTACCTGCCGGAAGATCAGAGGCATCTGGTGGCATCCCAGACCTGAGACGGAGTTGGGGCGCTCAGCGCCCCCATTCCGAAAGGTTATATCCCGGAACGGAAAATGGCGGCGAATTCCGTCGTAAGAGATATCATCGATCTTCTGGAGCTCCAGCCTCGCCCCTCCGCCGACGAGGATGAAGACGGCGCCATACCTTATCCTTCGGCTGATAAGATCCTTCTGTGACCACGATAAGATCCTCTTGGCTCCTCTATTCTGAGATGACCTCTGCCGGAGGCCACCGACCATCCAGGAGGATATTCCGGGTCTTCTGCCGACGTCAACACGGATCTAACAGTTCGAAAGTTTGCAGTTCTATAGTATTCGGATTCGGCTCTTGGACAGACTCTTGGGAAGACGTCTCTCGTGAAGCCTGATGGAGCCGGATAAGAGGAGGTCGGCGGAGAGGTACAGAAAAGCCATCTCCACAGGAACGGTGCAGTAGCTTTCGCCCGAGAGGACCGCATAGTCACCGTCGCAGGAGCCGCCCTGACAGATAGAGATCCCATCTCGATCAGTCCCGAGCGGTTTCAGGATAGAAGAGTGATCGACGAGTCTTGTTTTCTGATCCTGCGATCCGACGGGAGAGGCTCTCCTTGGGGGAGGCTACAAGAGCCTCGAAGAAGGGCTGAGAGAGGTCGTGGGATAGGCTCGTCAGCATGACAGTCGGCACTGCCAAGGCCTATGGAGCCGTCAGAAGAGATGGATAGCTCCCAGGGGGTCTGGCCTTCTGGAGTACCCCCTGCCCAAGAAATTGCTGATTCAGCGCAAAGACTACGATACAAGACCTATCCGATCATCTTTCGTCTCATTCTTCCCATTTTTTCTATCCCAGATCGTATGTGTTTAGATCCACATGAATCGATTACTTGTGGCTGATTTTTGTCGATGACCGCACGCCGACCAATACCCTGTGTCAAGCAGAAAAACAACATCTATCTCTGCAGTTACCTGAAATCAACTCACTGGAGCTTGTCTCAAGATACATCACGAAATGGCTTTGACGATGCTGATTGAGATGAGCTAAACACATACCCCAGATCAAAGGGCGCCACCATCCGCATCGGGATTAAATACCGGATAGTTGGGGAAGGAGACGATCTTCATTAAGCGGTCTTCCGGCTTCTTTCATGCAAGGTGACCCCGACCCAGAGGAAGAGGAGGGTGAAGGCCGCGATCCCGAGAGCGTCTATCTCCGGTCCAAAGGCCGAGCTTCCCCCCACCGAATATTGTATCATATCATTTGCATAGGTGAGGGGGGATACTAGAGTGATGATCCCGTATCTTCCCATCTCCTCAATGGGGATGAAGATGCCGCTCACAAAGAGGAGGGGGAGACGGACGAAGTTGAGGATCATCATTACGTCTCCGGGGTTCTCTGTAGGTATCGCCGAGAACATGATCCCCATCGCCGAGAATCCGAAGGATATCAGAGCCACCGACGCCAGCAACCCTATCGGATGATCGATGGTGATGCCGTACCATATCATCCCTATGATGAGGGGGATCGCCGTCATGACGGCGCCATAGACCGCGCCTCCGGCGATCTCCCCCAGGAGTATCGAGAGGGGCGAGATGGGAGCGGTGATCATCCGCTCATGGGTCTTCATCCTCCTCTCCGTCGGCACCGCCACCGGCCCAACCGAGGAGGCGCTGAAGAAGATGGTTATGGCCACAAGTCCAGGTATCAGCGCCTGGGGCGGGAGATCCCTCCCTACTGCAAAGGATATGAAGAGGAATAGAGGGAACATCAGCCCGAACATCATCGTCCCCGGCCGGAGGTAATAGATCCGGGCGTCTTTCTTTGTTATCGCCCAAGCTCGGAAGATCTCCCGCCGGACCCTCGAAGGCCTTCTGAGAGCGGTCATTGGTGCCCGTCTCCTTTCGCCTGATCATTTACGATGGCCAGGAACGCATCTTCGAGGCTTGGCCCCAGGGTGTTGATGGAGACTATCTTCAATCCACGGGAGTTCCCATATTCGAATAAGGATGCTGCAACCAGGGAAGGATCCTGGGTCCAAAGCCTCCACTTATCGCCTTTCTTCTCCGCCGAGGTTACCGCCGGAAGATCCTCCAGATCGAAAGCCAACCCGGGGACGGCAGGGTCGAAGGAGACCTCCACCGACTGGCTCGCCTGGATCGTCCTCTTCAGCTTCTCAGGGGCGTCGACGGCCGCGAGCCTTCCTCTGACGATGATCCCAACGCGGTCGCAGAGGGTGTTCGCCTCCTCCAGGATGTGGGTCGTCAGAAAGATGGTCGTACCCCTCCGGTTCAGATCTCTGAGGATCTCCTTCAGCTTGATGGAGCTTTGGAGGTCCAGGCCCGATGTCGGCTCGTCGAGGAAGAGGATATCCGGGGAATGGATCATCGCCATGGAGAGGGTTACCTTCCGGCGCATCCCCTTGGAGAAGCCCTTCACCTTCTTGTCTTTGAACTCGGAGAGGTCGAAGGCTTCGAGGAGTTCCGCCGCCCTCCTTCTTCGTTCTGATCGAGAGATCCCGTACAATTCCCCGGCGAAGTTCAGATTCTCCCAGGCGGTGAGGTCTTCGTAGATGTTGGACGCCTCGGGGACGACCCCGAAATGTTCCTTGGCGTCGAGGGGGTCACGGGAGATGTCGAAACCCATTATCGATACGGTGCCGCTTGAGGGGGTCGACAGGCCCGTCATCATCCGTATCGTCGTCGTCTTTCCCGCCCCGTTGGGGCCGAGAAAGCCGAAGAACTCCCCAGATTCCACATCGAAGTCGATATGATCCACGGCACAGAAGTCGCCGTAGTATTTGGTGAGGTCTTCGACTTCGATCGAATTCATGGGCGCACCTTTGAGGATATCCCCATCAATGGGGCTGCTGAATCCCGATGATCCTCATTCTTCTTCTGCATTTGATCCCGCGAACTTCATCCTTATCTACAAAGACCATATGGCCGGGTTTTACATGGCACGGCTCTGTTCCCGCGGTTATCGTCCCCTCACCTTCGAGAATTATAAAAAGAACGTAATACGGCTCCGGGTGAGGCGGAATCTCCTGGCCGTCCTCCAGGCAGACGAGTACGGAATTGAACCCTGGGGTTTTGAGGAGATCCTTTTTGATGTGGCTCTTGACTGAGAACTGCGCACGTTCGGCAAGATCGATATGCTTCATCCTTATTCACCCAGCTTTCGCCCCTCTTCCCCCACTGGAATATTAAAGCCAGCAAGCGTGGGGGTATCAGTGTTTACATTTGTGCTTACAGGTTAAAAGCTTTCGGGATGGACGGCCTTACGACCGATCTGACTTCATTCCGATACGAATCACCATATAAAAGCTGAAGATAAAGCGCTTAAGATATAAGTCTCAAATAGGAGATCTATTCGGCTCTGATTTTGAGATATCTGGAACGCTTCGCTCTGATACTGCAAAAGATATTTAACCAATAATTATGTAAAATAGCATCAATCTAAAATAGTTCAATGACACAGGAGGATCAGAATATGGACAAGTTTCTGGGAATAGCGAAAGACGGAAGGTTCTCGATATTGATGCCTCGCCCTCAGTGCTGTACGGTGAGGTTGACCCGCATCGAAAAGCCTGCATCGATAGCCGAGGAGCTGACCGCCTCCCACGAGATAAGCCTGGCCGAGCATGAGGGCAAAGCCCTTCTGGTGACAGGCTCCCTCCCGGAGCGGAAAGGCTGGCTTTACGAGGCGAAGGTCATCGATGAGGCGGGCCCGATACTGACCGAGGTGGTGAAAGAGGTCTTCGGTTGAGATTAACCGGCCATCTTTGAAAATTTTTTATTTTGATGATGCGAATAAAAAGGCGCCTGAGATCTTTGATCGGCTGGGCAGGGTCTAGGCAGAAGATAAAATTAAAAAAAGTTTTTGATATTCCATACGCCTCGACTCTCCCGACTAGCCGCAGCAACCCCCCTTATCCTCCTCCTCCTTCTTCCCCGTCGTTATCTTCCCCTCCTCCTCCATCTGCCTCTTCACCTTCGACCATATCTTCTCTTTTTTGTAGATCTTCCTTATCGTCTCTTTGTCGGGGAAGGATATGGCGTTGCCCATGCAGAGGTTGGCGCAGGTGTTGCATCCCACGATGCACTGGTTGGGCCGGGCGACCACCGCCCCTCCATCTGTCCAGTCGTAGACGTTCCTTCCGCAGTTCATGCACATCCCGCACTTGACGCACTTCTCCGGGTCGATGGTGGGATGCCAGTTTATCTTATCTCTAGGGTATCCGACTAACCAGGCCATTTATAAACCCCATTCTGCAGAAGAGCTAACCCCTCAGCCCCTCTTTGATCTTCTTCACCACCCTCTCGCAGTCGGCGGCTTCGACCTCGAGCTTAGGCGACTTCTCTATCCCAAGGTCGGTGACCACCACCGCGAGGGCGGCAGGAAGGGACGCATGATCCAGGATCTTCTTTGCGCACTGGACGGGGCAGCCGTCGATCGCCACCAGCTTTCTCTCCCTCGCCGCCACGATCATGGTGTCCAGGTGGGCGCCGATCCCGGCGAGGCAGAAGAGCTTCCCTCTCCCGTCCTTGGCCAGCTCCACTGCTGCCTGGTTTGATATCTGGCCGACGTTCGAGCCACCTGCGCACGCCAAAAAGAGAAGGTCTTCGGAGGCGCAGAGGCAGCCCTCTTCCTTTTTGAAATCATCTATTTGGAGCGTACAAGATCACCTCTTCAGCATCCCTTTTATCTCCGCCACCGACGGCGCTCTCCCCACGGCGACGGCCTCGCCGTCGATGAAGAGTGCGGGGGTCATCATCACCCCCCGGTTCATGATCTCGCTGAGGCTCTCCACCTTCACGATCTCCGCATCGACCCCGGCCTCCGCCACCGCCTTCTCGACGTTCTTTGCCAGGGACTTGCACTTTGCGCATCCCGTCCCCAGAACCTCTATCTTCACCATCTCTTCTCACCTCTCAAAATCAGAGCTCTCGAAAGATCCCATGGACCCGATCATAAATGGACCCGATCATATTTATTCACCCAAGACCTCGATCGTCAGAACGTTCCGGAAGAACCCTGTGGAGCCGGACCGCTCGGCGAGGATGTTCAGACCGTACACCCCCGGCTCCAGCCCCTCGGGGCTCCAGATCCCGACGTAATTTTCATCGGACCCGGGAAGGAGTTCCGCCCTCCCCACCTCCTCTCCGTCGGCGTCGACGATCATGGCGGTGACCTTCAGAGGGTTCTTTACCGCCGCCCCGCCTGCGGAAGGCAGGCTGGAGGAGGCGCCGCTGGAGGGGCCGCCTATCCGAACCGTCCCGCCGGCGGAGTCGAGGTTGGCGAAGGACTGGGGCGACCCAAAGCCGCAGGTGACGCAGGATACGGTGACGGTTCGCCCGAGCTGGACGGGGCGGGCGGCCGCCGCATCAGGATCGGAGAAGACGGCGGCGAGCCAGACAGCTTCGCTCGCCCTGACGGGGTTGGGCTCCGCCGTCGTCTCTAATAGCTCCACCTCCAGGGCGGGGTGGCTCTCCAGCCAGTCCCTCCAGGAGTACAGGACTGCGTCGTATCCGGCCATCTCCAGGGCGAACCAGGAGACGGCCGCCTGGACTCCGGTGTTGGTGTAGACGGCGACGGGCCTGTTCGTCCGCAGGTCCCGGAAGATCTCCTCCAGCTCCCCGGGGCTCTTGATATCGTCGCCGTCGAGGAGGGATTCCAGGGGTATGTTGACGGCACCGGGTATCGATGCTGGGGCCGCCGCCTCGGCGGATCGGGCGTCGACTACCTGGTACATCCCGCTCTTGACGAAGTTGTAGTTGGCGTAAAGGTCGGTCTTGACCTGGGGGGTGTAAACGGCGGACTGCCTCGTCGCCGGAGTGGCGGCGACAGCAAGCCCCGCAGCCTTCCAGTCCTCGACGTCGCCGTCGAGGATCCTCACCTGGTCGTGGCCGAGGTACTTGAAGAGCCAGTAGGTGAAGGTCGCCGGGACGGGGCCGGTCCCGCAGGGGAGGCACTCGCCGTATATGACCACCGAGTCTCCCCTCGATATCCCGGCCTTCCCAAGGATCTCGGCTATCTCTGAAACTGGCCTGATCCGGGCGTCTCTCGTGATGAACTCCTCGTAGTTGACGCTTATCGCCCCCTCGATGTACTCGTCGGCCTCGGGGCTGATGTCCAGGATCAGATCATCCTCTGTGACCGCGGATATGGGGAGGAGAAAGGCCCCGATCCCATCCCTATCTGGATTTGCGGAGGAGGGGTTATTGGCCGGGCTATTTGATGCAGGGTTATTGGATGCAGGGTTATTGGATGCAGGGTTATTGGATGTAGGGTTATTGGATGCAGGGTTATTGGATGATCCCGTCAGAGCGGCCACCTGAGAGTCGTAGGGCTTGGAGTAGTCGATGCAGAAGTCGCACTCCGCCGCGCCGCCGATGGCCAGGGGTGGAAAGAGGCCGCCCAGGGCCAAGAGAACGATGACCAGGGCTGAAAACTCCTTGAGGCCGAACATACGCCTTAAGCCGGGGGTCCGCTCCGGGGTCATCTCCTCCGGCCCCGTCCTTCGGCGGGGGCCTCCCATGAACGGCCCCCCCATCAGCGGGTCGGAAGAGAAGACCTCTCTTCTGATCTTTTTGCCGTCTTCCTTCATATCATAATGAATCTTGTTCAAACATAACACCTCTGGTTTTATAATCTCAATCAAATCTCAAACGAAAATCACAATATCTGCCACCATATCAGGGGGGCGAGCCCCGCCAGGGTGAGGCCGGTGACGAGCCGGATCGCCACCCGATGGTCGTGCCTGAACCTGTCGACCTGGTCGGGGGACATCCCCAGGGCTATCACCATCCCGAGGATCAGGACGGGGAGGACGACCCCCAGGTTGTAGAATAGGAGGTATACCGTCCCCGACGATGCGTAACCCTGGGACTGGATGATCCCGATGATGGCGATGTAGACCGCCCCGACGCAGGGTGCCTTGACGAGGGAGAAGAGGGCTCCTATGAGGAAGTAGGAGAGGATGCTGTAGCTCTCCAGGGACTTTTTGAAGTACCCCAGCGCCCACTCCGTCTTGAAGAGGGAGATCCCTCCCCGGCGGAGCCTCCTCGCGTCCTCGATCTGGGTGATCCCCAGGATGAGGAGGAGGAGAGTCAGAACCAGCCGGAAGCTCGCCTCGAAGCTTGGGATCGAGAAGAGCCGGAATAGCCCCAGGCCGAAGAGGTAGTACATGACGAAGATCCCCAGGCAGAAGAATCCCACCATCACCGCGAGATCCCGCTTCCTTCCGGATCGCGAGAGGGTCAGGGACGCCAGGAATACCAGTACCGCCAACAGACAGGGGTTGAACCCGGCGATGAGCCCCGCCGCCAGGACCGCTGCCGCCGAAGAGAGGGAGACGCCGTCGAGGGAGATGAGGTCGTGATCCCCATCGCTGGCGGCGGGGAGGAGAGCCTCCCTCCCCTCCAGAGCCGCCCTGATCATCCCTTCGAGTCTCTTATCGTCGCCGTCGTAGTCTCGGTAGCCGATGACGGTCCCGTCGATGATGATCGAGGGCATATCCTTGGCGTTCGTCTCCCTTATGATCCGGCGCCCCTCTTCGCTGTAGAAGATCTCCTCTCTGATGGTGAAGCCGTCGTACTCTGATATGACGCTCTTCAGGACCCTGTCTGCGGCGGCGCACTTGGTGCACCCCGGCGATGTTATGATGACGATCTCAGAGGTGGCGGCGGCGATGCTCGCCGTTATGAAGATAAGGGATAGGATCAGGGCGAGAAGGGTCCCCTTCCGCCGCCCTTGGGAGGTCGTTTTATACATCATAACCTGCAGTTGTCGATAAAATTAGAGATGGCGGGAGGTAGTAAGGGTGGGTGATGACCCCGCCATCGCCGTACCATCTTGACGCTTCCGGCCGCCTAACCATGGTCCTCAGACGATCTCTCCACTATCAAGCGACGTACTCTATAACCGCCTTCCGGTCGCTGGACCCCTCCATGGAGGCAAATCCGATGGAGGCGTCGCCTTCAGCCACCAGGACCACCGTGAAGGGGCAGCCTTCGCTGCACTCTTCGGCCGCCTTCTTTACGAGGGCGGTGGCGTCCCAGGTCGCCCATCCCGTCTCCTGGATATTCAGGGTGGCGAGGGGCTCCTCATCGTACCGGGGCATATCCCTCCAGGTCTCCGTCTCCAGGACCGCCATATCGTAGAAGTAGAGGGTCACCTCTCCCGGCCTCCCGACTTCGGTGACGTAGGCCCGAAGCTCCCCGGACTCTATCTCCATCGCCAGCTTCACCATCTCGCTGTAGACGAGGAAGGCTATCCTGACTGGCTCGCCGCTTTCGCTTGCGGCCCACAGAGTCTCGGCCTCGGCGAAGGTCTCGTCCTCCTCGGAGGCGTCCATGTATGTGTCCACCACCAGCGCCGGCGAGAAGGTCGCCGCCGCCCCGATGCCTGCCAGCAAGACGATGAGGGCCGCTGACATAAGCCCCACAAATCTAAAGCTTTTCCGCTCCATTTTCCCCACTCCTGACGGAATTCTCCTATCACCCCCCCCCATATATTAATGGGGAGGGAGGGAGTATATCTATCAATGCCAACTTAAATAATTGTTGGATTTTATTTTTGCAAAGGTCATAAAGGTTGATCACGACGCCACCATCCCGTATATCATCCCCATGAGGGTCGAGAGGATGACCACCAGGGAGATGTACGCAGTCGCCCGCTTCGATCCTATTATCCTCCAGATGACGATCATATTCGGAAGGCTCATGGATGGGCCTGCCAGGAGGAGGGCCAGGGCGGGGCCGGGGGCCATCGCCCCCGAGGAGTAGCCGAACATCGTCCCGACTATGGGGACCTCCAGGAGGGTCGGCATGTAGAGGAGGGCTCCTATCAACGAGGCGACGAAGCAGGCGGCAAAGTCGCTCTCACCGAAGATCCTCCGGATCAGCTCCACAGGGAGGTAGTAGCCTATGATCCCGGTCACGAAGGTGCCCACCAGGAGGAGGGGGAAGATTCTCTTGGTGAGCCACCACGTCTCTCCTAAGAAAGACGCCTTCTCCATCTCGGTGAAGTATCTCATCAGGAGCGCCGCCGACGCGATCACGAGGGCGGAGACTATGGCAGCCTTCGGCTGGAGGGCGAGCCCTGATGTGGCGGCGAGGAGGACGGCGACCAAGACCCCGACGAAGAGGGGCGGGACGTACCCAGGCCTCTTATCCTCGCCTCCAGCTTGCGAGGGGGGGGTATCGCAGGCCGCTGTCTCTTCGGCCCCTCCAGATCCTCGCTCGAAGATGGCGGCCATGAGAAGGCCTATGATGACGGCCATGGAGACGGCGGCTGCGATCCGCGCCGCCCCCAGCTCCAGCCCCAGGACCCGGGCCGTCAGGACGACGGCGAGGAGGTTGATGGCGGGGCCGGCAAATAAGAAAGCAGTGGCGGGACCGATCCCTGCCCCCCGCCGGTGGATCCCGGCGAACATCGGGAGGATGGTGCAGCTGCAGACGGCCAGAATGGTGCCGGAGGTGGATGCGACGGAGTAGCAGAGCCATTTCGGGGCGTCTTTTCCGAAGTACTTCAGGACAGCTTCCCTCTGGAGGAGCGCTGCTATCGCCCCCGCGATGAAGAAGGCGGGGATGAGACATGTGAGGACGTGGGCCGAGAGGTACTCCATCAGGGCTTCAAATCCCGCTGCGAGGGCGGGAAGGAAGATCTCCGGATTCAATTTATCACCTCTCCTGGCGTCTTTCTATTCGGATATTTATCCATATTCGTCGACCTTTCCGTCCTTCCTTCTCTGCTATCATCCGACGGAGTTGATCAGAGCCTCTTCGGCCTTTTTAAGCTCGGATATCTCGTCGAGGGCGATGGCGTCCACCTCTCTCAACAGGTCGAAGAGCCGGTGGTTTTTGATCCGGTAGAGGGTCCGCTTGCCGTCGATCCGCCTCTCCAGGACCCCCGCCTCGTGGAGGATGGAAAGGTGCTTGGAGATGGTGGATTGGGCCCTGCCGAAGGCGGGGACGATCTCGCAGACGCACCGCTCCTCTCCGCCCAAAAAATCCACGATCTCGAGCCTTGTGGGGTCTGAGAGGGCGGAGAGGATCCTCGCGCGCCAGCTGGTAGCCGATCTCGTCATCGTATCGGATCGGAGGATTGGATTCATATATATACATATCGCCATTAGACGATCAATTTCGGACTCGGAGAATATGCAAAAAATAACTTTGAAGACGTCGTCGTCTCTCTTTGGAGCCGAAGGGCTCGATCTCTCGGGCTTTCAGCGGTGGCGACCACCCTTGCCTCCTGAGCAGAAAAAGGGATCAAGCGAAGTTCAGCTGCTCCTCCAGATAACGATAGAGGATTTTTAATCCCTTCGCGATGGAGTTGAGGGGGTTCCAGCCCCCGACCCCGCCGCCAACACCCTTCTGGTCCCATGCATATCGACCATCACCATCCATCAGGTGTCGTTTAGGCCATCATCCTTTCCCTGGGGCCGGGGATCAGATCCATCCGCCAGCTCCTCTCCTTCCCCTACCTCACCACGGGACACTTCGCCGAGGACCAGCCGGCTAGGCCCCCGAGGATGACGGTCAGATCGTTCCATCCCCTCCTCTTGAGGATCGAGGCCGCCACCATGGCGCGCAGGCCGCTGCCGCAGAAGATGTAGATGTGCCGGTCCCTCGGGACCTCGCCGATCCGCTCGGGGAGGACTGTCAGGTGGATATGGTGGGCCCCCGAGATCCTCCCGGCCTTCTGAAGCTCGTCGCCGCCCCGGACGTCCAATATCCACGCCCTCTCCTTCTCCTCCTCGTCGAGGCGGAGGCAGAGGTCGTGGACGTTCGCCGTTGCGACGGAGCTGCTCTCCATCCCGGCGGTATGCCATGCCAGCATCCCCCCGGCGAGATATCCATCGATCCTGTCGAAGCCGAGCCGCCGGAGAAGCCGGATGGCGAGATCAGGATCTCCGGTCTCGTCCACCAGGAGGATCCTCCTGTCGTAGGGCAAAAACCAGCCGGCAAAGCTGGGGACGCCTCCGAGCCAGATGCTGAGGGAGCCGGGGACGGCGGCCGCCCCGAAGGCGAGCTCCATCCTGGTGTCCAGGACCGTGGCCTCCTCGGCCGCGGCGGCGAACTTCTTCGCCGAGAGAGGCGACGGCTCGGGGAGGGAGGAGAGGAGGGGCGCTCCCACCAGGTTCAACCTCTCCATCTCCTTGAAGTACGGGGGCATCTCCAGGGCCACAGCCATCTTCTCTATGAAATCGTCCTTGCTCTCGACCTGCAGCCTGGGATTTCGCATCCTCTCGATCCCCAGGGTCGTCCACTTCCTGTCGGCTATGGAGGCGGCACATACCGACCCTGCCCCGTGGGCGGGACAGGCTATCACCCCGTCCCCCAGGGGGAGGAGCCTGTTGAAGATGGAGTCGTAGAGGAGGCCCGCCATCTCCTCGGCCCGGTCCATCCCCATGAAGTCGACCCGCCCCAGATCCCCGGCGAAGAGGGCGTCCCCGGTGAAGACGATCCAGGGGTCGCCTCCGGAGTCCCGCAGGAGGTAGCTCATGGATCCGAGGGTGTGGCCGGGGGTGGAGATCGCCTCGACCTCGAGCCTTCCCACCTTCCATCTCATCCCGTCTTCCACCGCCTCGCCGTACCCGTAGTCGAGGTGGCGGTCGGCGTGGAATATATCGGCCCCCGTCCTGGCTGATAGCTCCACCGAGCCGACGACGTAGTCCTCGTTTCGATGGGTCTCTAGGATCGTGGTGATCCTCATCCCCGCTGCCGCTGCCATCTTCGGGTAGACGCCGCAGTCCCGACGGGGATCGATCACCAACGCCTCGTTTCCGTCGCCCACGATGTATGAGTAGTGGGCGAGCCCCTCCGATTCGACTCGTTCAAACAGCATAAAAATACCTCTGACCCTTCAGAATCCTTCTATCACAAATCCTGTCTTTTTTAGGTTATAAGAATATATCAAACTTATTCCGGGATAGTGGCATTGTTGCATAATCAGAAGGCTCTTCCCGGCCATCGAAGCCTTCCGGTGGCGACGGCTCAAATTAGAGGATAAAGAATTTTATTTTAACGAATACCTCGCAGCTTGCTGCGGGGTGCGCCGCCGCTATTTGACTGCGGCCGAAGAGCCTCTCATCCGGGCCCTTCATCATGGAGACCAGGGCTCCGGGTATATCGGAGGGGGTCCTCGGGAGCTTCTCCAGGATCGATTTTGAACTCTGGATCATATCCCATAGTTTGCTGGCGGCGTTCCCCGTGTCATCTCCTGCAAGACAGAGGTGTTCGGCAAAGCATCTGTAAGCGGTCAGAGACTTGTATTAGGGGTTTGCGAGGACCTCCAGCTGGTAGCCGTGAATGAAGAAGAACTTCTGGTCGCCGTCCTCCAGCATGGTGGACTCTGCGATATACTTGAAAGGAAAATCGTCTGCCAACGACTCCTTGAGGTTGAGCATG
Source organism: Methanothrix harundinacea (assembly GCA_002506535.1). GTDB lineage: Archaea > Halobacteriota > Methanosarcinia > Methanotrichales > Methanotrichaceae > Methanocrinis > Methanocrinis harundinacea_B. The sequence continues at coordinate 53,207 of DAXT01000018.1, read as the reverse complement.
TGGTAGTCGTGATTTCCGACGACGTAACTCACTTCGACGTTATCCTCAAAGCCGGTGATGATAGATACGGCTTCTTCCATCTCAATCAGGGCTTTTGCGAAGTCTCGCCTCCAGAAGTCGATGAAGTCTCCCAGTATGACGAGATGGCCGCCCTCGCAGAGGTGCTCATCTTTTGCGTAGCTCAGAAAATCGGGGACTCCCGATCGTCCGTCTCAACTTTCTCGTCCTTCGATCTCTCTGCCAGATGGACGTCAGATACGACTACTATTGCCACCATCTCACCCACCACTTATAGGAGTATTAAATATTTAACATATTCCCAGGCCGTCCCTGCTGGGGATCGATCATAGGCGGCGGCTGGCGCCATCACTCAATCCTGCCTCAATCACGACGGTCGAAAGGGGGATGCGGTTTATGGATATTATGAAAGAGATAGATCGAGGCGGGACCCCTCGGCATCGGGCCATCGATCAAGCCGGGCTGGGAAGGGGAGAGCTCGATTCGCGCCATCTTCTGGATTAGGTTGATCTATCGGAAGGTCGCCCTTCTCTTGATGATAGATCTCATTGTGCGGACCCTCGAGTTTGCGGCACCCATCCTCGCCATGATAGGCCTGGGCCTTTTCGGCGCCGGGGTCCTGATGGAGATGGGATTATTGGAGGGGCTTTCCAGGGTCTCCAGGCCTATCTTCTCCTTCACCAGGCTTCCCGACGCCTGCGCCTCGGCCTTCGTCGTCTCCCTGGGGTCTGCGGTAGCCGCCAACGGTATGGTGGCAAAATTCAGAGACGAGGGGCGGCTCGAAGAGAAGGAGGTGGTCCTCTGCGCCGTCATGAACAGCATCCCCGTCTACCTCCGGGAGCTCTTCACCTACCAGATCCCCATCGTCCTTCCGGCCCTCGGCCCTGTGGTGGGGGGGTTTTACGCCCTTGTCTTCATCGTCACCGCCCTCTTCAAGATCTCCGCAGTGGTAATCCTCAGCAGACTCTTTCTCGTTGAGAGGACATGCAGGGTCCCCGAACCGATCCGGGAGGAGAGCCCCTCCCTCTTGGAGGCGGTGGCGAGATCTTTCCACAGAGAGAGGAGGCTCTTCTTCAAGATCGCCGCCATCTACCTCACCATGACCGCCGTCGTCTTCGCCCTGAGGGACCGGGGGGCCTTCGAGGCCTTCAGCGTCCTCCCCCTGGCGGAGGTCTTCGGGATACCCCCGGAGAGCATCGTCCCCCTGACGACCTACGTCGCAAGCCCCATCGTCGGTATATCCCTCCTCGGCCCGATGATCGCCAGCAACGGCGTCTCTGAGGTCCAGGCGATGATCGTCCTGATGCTGGGAAGCATGTTCATGCTCCCCCTATTCGCCGCAAGAAGCCTCCTGCCCCGCTACGTCGGCCTCTTCGGGCCGCGCCTCGGGGTCGGGATCGTCGCCTTCTCTACGGGGATGAGCATCTTCGTAAGGCTCGCTATCCTCCTCGTCCTGCTGGCCTTCGTCCGGTGACGGAGGTGTGGCTCGATGATCTAGGCATATCTCCCACCACCCACCCTTCTCTCACTCGCCGATGATCTGGACGACGACCCTCCGGTACCGGGGGCTCGTGTCCAGGTCGATGAAGACTATCTGCTGCCAAGTGCCCAGCATCAATTTGCCGTCGGAGAAGGGGACGGCGAGGCTCGGGCCGATGATGGAGGCCCGGATGTGGGAGTGGCCGTTCCCGTCGCCCCACCTCCGATTGTGGGCGTACTCGATATCCTGGGGGGCGATCCTCTCCAGGGCGGCCTTCATATCCTCGACGAGCCCCGGCTCGTACTCGATGGTGGTGACGGCTCCGGTGGCGCCGGAGACGAAGACGACGGCGACCCCCGCGGAGAGCCCCGACCTGTCGACGGCGGCTGCCACCTTTCCGGTGAGATCTGTCATCTCTCCGTCTCCTCTGGTCTGAAAGTCTGCGTATTCGGTCACGATCAAGGGGAGCACCTCCGGCTTTGAAGATGCGGTCTCTTAGTCGTATATTTCTTCGCGTTCACCCTTGATCAAACTTTGCAGACGGCGGCAGGGACTTGAAAAGGGGATAGGAGGGCGGCAGAGGGAAGCGATCGCCCTAAACCCCATGACATCCGTGCCAAAATTTTTGTACCATGAGAGAGATACACTCTAACGAGGTGTTCATCTTGAAACCCTTTGGATTGGCAGCCTGCTTGTTGTTAGTCACCATCTTAGGAATCCCCGTAGCGTCCTCCGTTGATACCCCTGGAGATTTTGAATACAGCTCTGAGGATGCGGCTGCGTTCACCGACTTCTTCGCGATGGAGTCTCCGGCCAGCGGCGAGGTCGAGAGCTACAACCCGGCCGGAAGAGAGCCGTCATCGGTCTACATCGGCGACCGGTCCACCTCCTACCAGGCCTATCAATCCACATACGCCGGGACAAACTCCCTCTGGATCATGGGATCCTCGAGTTGGGCCCAGCGAGTGGTATGCCCCGTCGGCTCTTACCTCTCCCTCCTCGCCTACTCCACCGGTGGCGGTAGGGCCGACTTCTACAGTATAAATCCCGACGGAAGCCTCGTAGCCAACTCCTACACCTTCTATCCGGGTTACACCAGGCTCGTATTCGAGGCCAACAGGATGGGACGATCCATTTTGATCTTTGTCGCCAACAACCAGCCCTCCAACGTTGTCATAGTGGACGTTGTCAGCGGCGGCTGGCCCCCGTCACCAGGACCTGGGCCCGGCCCTTCGCCCTGGCCCTCGGCCGGATCCGCGAGGGTGATCTTCAGCTCAGACTGGCTTTCGGGCTACAGCGTCTTTGTAGACGGCGCTTACGTCGGCGGCGACGGCCAGGGAGGCGACCCCCTCGACGGGACCTTCAGCCTGAACGTCGCCGGAAACCAGCACCATATCCTGGAGATATCCGTAGGCGGGGAGACCTTCTCCGAGGAGGGGACGTTCCTTTCGGGATACACCTACACGCTATCGATATAACCATGATCGCCCGGGGCGGCCAATTTTTGCAGCCCACCTTTTTTTCTATTTTATCGAGATCTCGTGGCTGAGGCACACAATTAAACAAAACAGGTTGAATTAACCAAAGGTTATTTTAACTACCATTGAACAAGCATATTTTGGTTAAGACAAGATTAGTTGCTGAAGGTGTTTCTATATGAAGAGAACCCTGTTGATATTTCTCTCCCTGGCGCTCCTCTCCGCGCCGTCCCTCTCCCAGGGCGACAGCCTCGGGCCGCAGGTCGATATCACCGACGAAGAGGGGAGGACGGTTTCGGTGTCCCAATCCCCCGAAAGGATCGTCTGCCTCACCCCTGCAGCGGCGGAGGTGATATACGCCCTCGACGAGCCCCACCGGCTCGTCGGCCTCTCCGATGACTGCACCATCCCGCCTGCCCTCCTTGAGAAGGAGCGGGTCGGCAGGTCCGGGCGGGAGGCGGACGTCGAGAGGATCATGGAGCTAGGCCCGGACCTGGTGATAGCGAAGACCGGGGGCCTGTTTTCGATAGAGCATGAGGAGCAGCTTGCCGGCTACGGCGTCCCCGTCCTCAGGTACCGGGCGCTATCCATCGATACCCTCGTGCCCATGATCGAGGGTCTGGGGCTGATCCTGGATAGGGAGGAAGAGGCCCGGGAGATGATGACCTTCGTCGGAGGGTATTCCGACGTAGTCCTCAGCAGGACCGTCGGGATTTCGAAGGATGAGAGGCCGGGGGTCTACTTCATGTCGATGGGCCACTTCGACTGGACCGCCAGCTGCGAATCGACGGGGCACGATAGGATCGTGGCTGCGGGGGGAAATAATCTGGCGGAGGATCTTTTAGGGAAGGTCCCTCACGTCGATATGGAGTGGGTGATAGAGAGAAACCCCGAGGTTATCGTCTACTCGATGCCATCTTCCCAGTATCGGGGGTCGACCCCCACCCCCGAGGAGATGGCGGGGAAGAGGGACGAGATCATTGCCCTTGCGGGCTTCGCCGAGATCGACGCCGTCAAGGCCGGCCGGGTCTACGTCGTCGACATAAACATGGCCAGCGGCCTTGCGGAGGTGGTGAACATGCTCTACTACGCCCGATGGTTCCACCCTCACCTCTTCGAAGATATCGACCCGAGGGCCGTCCATGAGGAGATATATCGGAGGTACTTCGATATGGAGATGGAGGGGATCTCTCATGTCTATCCCGAGGGCGCAGCCTTATAAACGGCCTGGAGGGTAAAGCCTATCGGATGGAAGGCGGCTTTGAGCTGAAGGGATGGGTCGAAGTGGATGGCAGAAGGCTCTCTGGGTCGGAGGTCTTCGATCTAGTCCAGGAGGGGCCACAGATAGTCTCCAGATTCGGCGGCGAGTTTTTCCTCCGATGGGACGGCTTCTCGGCCCGGGACCGTTTCGGGATCGTCCCCGGCGACTGCCCTGCGGGATCCGTCGTCCGCGATGGCGAGGTGGTTGGAGTCGTCGATCCAGATCCTCCGGCCTCGGACCTTGCAGCAGCCATAAAGACCGCCGTCCTTCTTCGAAGGGATGGGGCGGTCGTCGCCCTATCAGGAGGCGTCGATTCCGCCCTGGTGGCGGCCCTGGCCGGGAGAGAGTGCGTCGTCGCGGGGGTCGAGGGATCCCATGATCTCAGGCGGGCTCGGGAGGTTGCCCAAGAGCTCGACCTATCCCTGGAGGAGGCGGTGATCGACCCCGGAAGGATCGAGGATGCCCTCACCGAGGTCTTAGCCGTAATCCCCAGGGCAGACCCCGTTGACGGTTCCATCGCCGCCACCCTCTACTTTGTCGCGGAATGGGCGAAGGATCACGGGTACGAGAGGATCCTGGCGGGGCAGGGGGCCGACGAGCTCTTCGGCGGCTACGCCCGATACCTGGAGACCGAGACCCTCGGCCAGGACCTCGATCGTGACTTCCTCGGCCTTCCGGCCCAGGCGGCCCGGGACCAGGCGGTGGCCGGCCTCTTCGGCGCCCTTTTTTCTCTCCCCTACCTGGACGTCAGGGTGGTGAGGGCGGCGCGAGGGATCCCGCCGGAGGAGAAGGTGAGGGGTGGGGTCAGAAAGAAGCCGCTTCGGGAGGTGGCGGCCCGGCACCTGCCTGCAGAGATCGCCCATCGCGAGAAGAAGGCGATGCAGTACGGCTCCGGGATGATGCGGGAGATGAAGAGGTTGGCCAGGAGGAGAGGCTGCAGTAATGTCTCCGAGTTTCTTGAGAGCTTAAGATGATGGTCGATCCACCACATCCTTTTTCAATCGAGAGGTTCCACCTCTGACGAGGTAGGTGGGGTCTTCTCTGTCGGCGGTCTACGAACTAAAGCCTGGAAGGTACTTTCTCTTCGGCCTCGATCACGGCTCTGAGATCGTCGCCTCTATCACAGCCCTGGCCGAATCCCTGGGGGTAGAGGCTGGGATGGTCTCAGGGATAGGAGCGCTGAAGGATGCTGCAATCGGCTACTACGACCAGGAGGCCCACGAGTACAGGACGGTGGAGATAGACCGCCCCATAGAGATCGCAAACCTCACCGGAAACGTCAGCATCAGAGACGGTCGACCCTTTCTCCACGCCCACGCGACCCTCGCCGATTCCCAAGGGATGGTCAGAGGCGGCCACCTGAACCGCGGGACGGTCTTCGCCGCCGAGGTCTCCATCCAGGAGCTTCTGGGGCGGCCTCCGTCGAGGAGCCTCGACCCCGTCACCGATCTGTTCCTCTGGAGGGACGGGGTTTGAAGACCTCCGATTACTTCGAAGCTCTGGAGGGGGGGCTCGCCCGGGAGATGGAGATCGCCGCCAAAGCCCGCAGCCAGGGGAAAGATCCGAGCCTCTCGGTGGAGGTTCCGACGGCCGTCGACCTGGCGGAGAGGGTCGAGAAGCTCATCGGGATCGAGGGGGTGGCAAAGAGGGTCAGAGAGCTGGAGGGGGAGGGGATGAGCCGGGAGGAGGCGGCCCTGGCCATAGGCTCCGACTTCGCCGCAGGAAGGATAGGCAGTTTTTCGACGAAGATCGAGGCGATCGAGAGCGCCATCCGGACCTCCGTCGCCCTCCTCACCGAGGGGGTCGTCGCAGCCCCCATCGAGGGGATCGCTAAAGTGGACCTGGGCAAAAACGACGACGGCACCGATTATCTCAAGGTCTACTACGCCGGGCCCATTCGGAGCGCCGGAGGCACCGCCCAGGCTCTCAGCGTCCTCGTCGCCGACTACGTCCGGCGGGGGGTGGGTATAGACCGCTACAAGCCGAGGGCCGAGGAGGTGGAGAGGTACGTAGAGGAGATCGGCCTCTACCGGCGGGTGGCGGGGCTTCAGTACGTCCCTTCCGACGAGGAGATAAGGACCCTCGTACGAAACTGCCCCATCTGCATCGAGGGGGAGCCGACGGAGGAGGAGGAGGTCTCAGGCTATCGAGACCTCGAGAGGATCGAGACGAACCGGGTCAGGGGCGGGGTCGCCCTCGTCTCCGCCGAGGGGATCGCCCTCAAGAGGCCGAAGCTGAAAAAGCACGTAACGAAACTCGGGATCGAGGGGTGGGACTGGCTCGACGAGCTCGCCAGCGGCGGAAAGAAGGACGGCTCCGCTTCTGGAGAGAAGTTCCTCCGGGACATCATCGCCGGAAGGCCGGTCTTCTGCCACCCCCACCGCCCGGGGGGTTTTCGGCTCAGGTACGGCAGGTCCCGCAACACCGGCCTTGCAGCCGCGGGGTTTTGCCCCGCTTCCATGATCCTCCTGCGGGACTTTCTCGCCGCCGGGACCCAGGTGAAGGTGGAGCTTCCGGGGAAGGCGGCGGCGGTCTCCCCGGTCTCCAGCATAGAGGGGCCGACGGTGAGGCTCAAGAACGGCGACCTCGTCCGGATCGACTCCGCCGAGGAGGCGGTCCTGATGAGCGGAGAGGTGGCGAGAATCATCGACGTCGGCGAGGTTCTCATCAGCTTCGGCGACTTTCTTGAGAACAACAGGACCCTGGCTCCCGCATCCTACTGCTTTGAGTGGTGGGCGGCGGAGCTTCTCGAGGCAGGGGGCGACCCCGCGGGGCTAGAGGCGCCTTCCGGCGAAGAGTCGATAGAGATCTCCCGTCGGTGGGGCGTTCCCCTCCACCCGGCCTACACCCACCTCTGGCACGACCTCTCCCCTGAAGGGTACCTCCGGCTGAGGGAGACCGTCTCCTCCGTCGGGGAGATTAGGGACGGCTCCCTCCTTCTTCCGCCGTCGGTGAAGGAGGAGCTGGAGGCCCTTCTCGTATTGCATAAAGTTAGGGATGGAATGGTCATCGTCACCGACCCCGTCCCCTTTCTCCTCTGCCTCGGGATCGATTTCGAGGGGCTGAGCCTCCGGGAGATCCCTGGAGAGCTGGGATGGGGGGTCGAGGAGCAATCGGTCGGCGGCAGCGCCTCAGGTGAAATCGAAGGAGAGGGTGCGACAGCGCCGAGGACCGCCCTCGATCTGGTAAACCGGGCCGCCGGCATAAAAGTGATGGCGAGGGCCCCCACCAGGGTCGGCTCCAGGATGGGGCGGCCCGAGAAGTCGGACAAGCGGGAGATGAGGCCTCCGCCCCATGTCCTCTTCCCCACCGGCGACGCCGGTGGGAAAAGCCGGTCGGTGGGGGAGTGCGCCAAAAACCATGTCGGAAACGGCAGGCACGGGATCATAGAGACCTCCATCGGAAATAGATACTGTCCTAAGTGCGGTGCAGAAACCCACGAGTTCCTCTGCGGATGCGGGAGCCACACCCTTCTCAAAAGGGCGTGCCCCGTCTGCCACCAGCCGGGGGCGGAGAAGTGTCCCCGGTGCGCAAAGCCCACCACCGCCGCCGCCACCATGAAGCTCGACGTCAGGGACCTCTACTCCCGGGCCCTCGACCACCTCCACGAAAGGGAGCCGGAGCTGGTGAGAGGGGTCCTCGGCCTAACCTCCCGGGACAAGACCCCCGAGAGCCTGGAGAAGGGGGTCCTGCGGGCGAAGCACGGCGTCTACATATTCAAGGACGGGACGGTGAGGTACGACCTGACGGACCTCCCGCTCACCCATTTCCGGCCGAGGGAGGTCCACGCCGACGTCTCCAGACTCCGGGAGCTCGGCTATGCCGAGGATATCTATGGCGATCCCCTTGTCGACGACGAGCAGATCCTGGAGCTTCTGGTCCAGGACGTCGTCCTCTCCTTCGACGGCGGCGAATATCTCCTGAAGGTGGCGAAGTTCGTCGACGAGGAGCTGGAGAAGTTCTACGGACTTGAGAGGTTCTACAACGCAGAGATCCCCAACGATCTCATCGGCTCACTTCTGATGGGGCTCGCCCCCCACACCTCCGCCGGGGTCTTATGCCGTCTCATCGGCTACACCTCCGCCTCCGCCGGATTCGGCCACCCCTTCTTCCACGCCGCCAAGAGGAGGAACTGCGACGGAGACGAGGACTGCGTCATGCTCCTCCTGGACGCCCTCCTCAACTTCTCGATGTCGTACCTCCCGGAGAGGAGGGGCGGGAAGATGGATGCGCCTCTGGTGATGACCACCAGGCTCGACCCCTCGGAGGTGGACGGCGAGGCCCACAACCTCGACCTGCCGTCCGAATACCCCCTGGAGTTCTACCGGGCGACCCTCACCGGCGCGTCGCCGAAGGATGTAGAGGGGATGATCGACCTGGTATCGAAGAGGCTCGGGACCGACGGACAGTACTGCGGCTTCTCCTTCACCCACGACACCGACGACATCGCCGCGGGGCCGAAGAACAGCGCCTACAAGACCCTGGGGACGATGGTGGAGAAGATGGACGCCCAGCTCGCTCTGGCGAGGTCGATCCGGGCCGTCGACGAGAGGGACGTGGCGACGAGGGTGATCAACTCCCACTTCCTCCCGGACCTGATAGGAAACCTCCGGGCCTTCTCCCGGCAGAAGGTCCGCTGCGTCAAGTGCGGGGCGAAGTACAGGAGGCCCCTCCTATCCGACGTCTGTCCCAACTGCGGCGGGCGGGTCATCCTCACCGTCCACGAAGGGAGCGTCAGAAAGTACCTGGAGGTCTCGATTAAGGTCGCCGAGGAGTTCGGGGTCGACGACTACACCAAGCAGAGGCTCGAGCTGATCAAGATGGACATCGACTCCCTATTCCACAACGACAAGTCGAAGCAGATGGGGCTTGCGGACTTCATGTGAGGGACGAAAAGAGAAGCTCCGCCCTTCACATGAAGTTTGCTCTCATCAGGTCTTGCCTCACCTTATCGCCGTCATGGCGGGCCTTGAAAAGACGAGCATCTCTCGCGGGTTTCTCTTGAGGGTGGGGTCGCCGTAGATGCAGAGCTGGGCTGCGGCTGGCTTCTCAGAATCGCCCGCCCTCAAGACCGACTCCCGCATCAGCTCGAAGAGGGCGTCCCCGATCCGGTAGGTCCCCTGGGGCCCGGTCCCGGATATGTAATCCGGGAAGCGGGCGGCGAAGTGGCTGGGAGTCCCCTGCTCCGTGTTCCTCGCGACGAATGCCGCGGCCCCCGCCCGCAAAAACTCCGTCCCGAAGCTCGGCCGATCCCGGTACAGAAGGCCGGTGTTGCAGGAGACGTAGCCGGTTATCACCGGGTGGTTCGTTGCGAGATCCACTTCCTCGACGTTCTCGACCCTGAATATCGGGACGCGATCGTTGGTAGAGAAGGAGTCGGGGCTTCCGTGGCCCATGAAGACGACGTAGTCGCTTTCCGATATCAGGTCGAAGGTCTCTTCTCTCATGCTGCAGGCGTCACAGACCCCGTAAGGGGGCGTTGCCCGGCAGGGGCCACAGGAGGCGTCGCCCTCATCGCAGGCGTCCCCGAGGCCGATCGGCGGGGAGTGCCAGCACCTGGTGCTGAACCAGACCTCGGGGCTCAATCCATACCCGCCGGATTCGTGAAGGTCGATGGCGGTCTCCAGGGCCGAGACTATCCCCGAGGAGTCTGTCGAGAGGTCGGGGAGCCTGCTCGCGACGAACCCCTCATCGACGATCCCGTCGTTGTCGAAGTCGACGTACCAGGCGTCGGTCGGGAGGTACCAGATGGTGCCGTCGATGGTGACGATCTCCGGCCTCGGGACGACAGCCTCTCCCCCCAGGAGGATTATGTAGGCGGGTCCCGTCTCCTCGCAGATCGCCTCCAGGGCGTTCCTGATCTCGTGCCAGTCGGCTGGATCGGCCGCCCGGACGCCGTATCCTCTCAAGCACTCCATCGAGTCGAGGACGATGTACCGTGCGACGAGGCCGTCGGTCCTGCCGACGGTCTCGACGTACCTCTCGACGGCGCCTTCGAGGGCTGCCGTCTCCCTCAAGAGGCTGGTCGTGACGAGGAGGACGTCCCGGGGCCGGGGCTCCATCCCGACGTCGATCAACCTCGTGCTCTCGCTGGTGACGGTGATCTCCCGGACGATACCGCCCGCGCCGCGAACCCTTCGAGTGTAGGGGGCGCGGACGCTGACGAGCTCCGGGCTGCTCGACTCCATGATGTAGTCCCTGTGGGTCGCTATGTACGAATAGCTCCCCTCCGGGACCGCCACCCGAAAGCTCCCGGAGCTTCCGGTCGTCGCCGCCCAGGCGCGCCGATCGTCGTCCCTGATGAAGGTGACGGCGACGCCCCGGATCGGATCACCAGTCTCCTCGTCCGTGACCCTCACCTCGAAATGACAGGGATATATCACGGCTCTGGCGTCGGCGGTCCTCGACGGCGCGGCGACGGCCAGCTCCGAGGCGGTCTTATCGAGCGATGCAGGCGCTCCGGCGGCGGTTGTCGTGAGTGATAAAAGGATGATCACGAGAACGATAGAATGAGCCAAAATCCTTTTCATCAGCGTCTAACCCCCTGAGAAATGAGGAACTCACCCTAATGTTGAACTTATGGGCCTCATATGTCTGATCAATTTTTCAGCACCAAGATATTAACATTTTTTCGTGATCGATGGAGGAGGCATGGAGATCGGTTTATATTTACACTCTTTAAGGCCAATTAAATATAAAAAACTTCTTTAAGGTTAAGATGGTGAGATGGATTGGGTTGGTCATGGTAGACGAGGAATATATTCGAATTCGTGAGTATGCATCACATGTCCAAGATCTATGGCATAGCAGGACTCCAAGAGTAACTGCAAATCTGGAGCATATCGAGCTTCTCAAGCAGGGTCCAGAGATTTGGAACAAGTGGCGCAAAGAAAATCCAAATGTGAGACCAAATCTGAGCTGTGCTGACTTGAGTGTAGCGAACTTTAATAGTGTAAGTATTATTGGTCCCAATTTAGAGGGAGCAGACCTTTATGGCGCAAACCTCATTTTTGCGAATCTGGCCTCTGCTCGATTAAAAAACGCGTACTTGTTAAATGCGAAACTTGTTGGAGCTGATCTGCGTTCAGCCAACCTAACAGGTGCAAACTTGAGTCTCGTAGATCTTAGATGGGCAAACTTGAACGGAGCGTCTTTAACGGGTGCTAACCTGCATCATGCGGGCTTAAACGACACAAATTTGATTGGAACAAATTTAAGGGGCGCAAATCTGGAAGACGCATCTTTGAAGAATGCCAACCTTGAAGGTGCCAACCTTGAGTATGCTCAGCTGACCGGCACAACGTTGGACGGGGCCATCTTCAGAAATTGTAGGGTTTATGGGATATCCGCCTGGGGGATAAAAGGGGAACCAAAGGACCAATCTAATCTCTTTATCAGTCACTTCGATGAGGCATTCTGGTTAAGTTCACCAGATATAACCGTAGACAACCTCGAAGTCGCCCAGTTTATCCACTTACTACTAAATAGCAAAAAGATCCGGTACGCCATTGACACGATCACCACCAAGTTGGTTTTGATCCTTGGTCCTTTCAACCCCCCCAAACGAAAGGCCGTGCTCGACGCCATCCGGGACGAGCTGAGACGGCGCGACTATATACCTGTTCTATTTGATTTCGAGAAGCCAGCCCACCGAGATCTGGTAGAGACAGTTTCCACCTTGGCCCACATGTCTAGATTCGTCATAGCAGACATAACTGCTCCCAGGAGCGTCCCCGCAGAATTAGCGCATTTCGTAGAAAAACTTCCATCCGTGCCGGTTCAGCCCTTAATGCTCAGAACGGATTACGAATATAGTTTGTTTGATCACATCAAGCGCAAAGACCAGGTTTTAGATTTGTATCTCTATGATGATCAAGAAATGTTACTTTCCAACCTTAAAGAGAAGGTGATCGACCCTGCTGAACAGAAAGCGAGAGAATTGACGAAATATTCAACTTGACCACTGAAATTAAAGTTTGATGCGATTCCACAGATCTCATTCGGGGCTCCCTTCATCCCCGCCCCCGGATCCACCTCCTCGGATCGAGCGCCCCCCGCCACCTGGCGACGACGTCGCGGCCGAGAATTATGCCGCCGATCCAAAAAGAAGCCTCCCCGGATATCACCAGAAGGGAGGAGAGGGCGACCTTTCCCGATGTGGATAGAGGCGCCGATGGGACGAAGAGGAGGCAGCCGTAGAGGAGACAGGATAGGACGACGAGGAAAAAGCCGAGCCGCCGCCGCCAGCCCCCGCCTCTGAGAAAGCCGGCCAGGCCGTCCTCCGGCAGGGAAGGCGCCGCCGACGGGCTGCCGGGTACGTCCCCCGCCGCAGCCGGTCCGCTCGAAGCCGTCGTCATATAATCAACCTTGGAGGCCCCCGGATCGATACTGTCACCTCATCTCCCGCAGGGCCGCGAGGGCACGATCGACCCTTCCCTTCAACTCTGCGACGAGGCGGCCGTTCTCCTCGATTTTCCTTCTCCGGTCGGCGGCCATCCTCCCCGTCTCCGCCGGCGCGGGCCCCCCGGTCCTCGACCTTGCCGCCACGTTCTCCTTAGGGTCGAGGGCCGCCGTGAGCTCTTCTTCGCCGAAGCCCCTCTCGCTCGGCCGAAACCCGGCGATCCTCTCGGCCGCCTCGTCAAGGTCTTCTATCGTCGGAGCCTCGCTCTTTGCGGCCAAAGCTCCAACGATCTGGTGGGCGGTCCGAAAGGGGATTTTTGTCTTTCTGACGAGGGAGTCGGCTAGCTCCGTCGCCGTAGAGAAGCCCGCGCCTGAGGCGGCCTCCAGCCTGTCGGTCCTGAACTTCGCCGAGGAGACGGCCCCGGCGAGGATCCGCACGGCGCCCCTGGTGGTGGCGATCCCGCGCCAGAGGTTCGCCGTCGCCTCCTGTAGGTCCCGGTTGTAGCTCATGGGCAGCGCCTTGTTGATGGCGAGGGCGGCGACCAGGGACCCAAAGACCGTGCCGGTCTTACCCCGGACGAGCTCGGCGGTGTCGGGGTTCTTCTTCTGGGGCATGATGGAGCTCGTCGAGGTGAAGAGGTCATCGAGCTCGACGTAGCCGAACTCCGACGTCGACCAGAGGATCAGCTCCTCGGCGAGGCGGCTAGCGTTCACCATCAGGATCGAGGAGACGGATAACGCCTCCAGGAGAAAGTCCCTCGTCGATACGGCGTCCATGCTGTTCTCGACGAGGCCGTCGAAGCCGAGGAGCTCGGCGGTCCTTGCCCGGTCGATATCAAAGCCTGTGGAGGCGAAGGCGGCGGCGCCCAAAGGGGACCTGTTGACCCGCTGGTAAGAGTCCCGCAGCCTCTCGAAGTCCCTCAAAAGAGCGTCGGCGTGGGCGAGGAGGTGGTGGGCGAGGGTCGTCGGCTGGGCGTGCTGGAGGTGGGTGAACCCCGGAATTATTGAATCGGCATTTTCGGCGGCCCTCTCGACGAGGGCTTCTGCGAGGGCGTTAACCTCGGCCATGAGGGATAGGACCTCTTGCCTGAGGACGATCCGGATGCAGGTCGCCACCTCGTCGTTTCGAGACCTGCCGGTGTGCATCCTGCCGCCGACGGCTCCGACCCTTGCTATCAGCTCCGCCTCGATCGCCTCGTGGACGTCCTCGCCCTCGCCGAGCTTCTCTTCATCGATGGCGTCGAGGGCGGCGACGATCTCTGCAAATTCATCGGCGGATATCAGCCCTCGTTCCCTCAGCATCACCAGGTGGGCCCTGTCCACCAGGATGTCCGCCTCGAAGATCCACCGGTCCGCCTCCCTCGAGGATATGAACTCCAGGACCTCCCCGGAGATCTCGCCGAGCCGCTCTCCTCTCAAAAGCATAATTGCCCCCACCTAGTCCTCAGGTCGTATAATCCGCGTTGATCTTGACGTAGTCGTAAGAGAGATCGCAGCCGAAGGCCCGGGCCCTCCCGTCCCCGAGGCCGAGGTCGAGGGTGATCAGAAGCTCCTCGGCCCTCATCGCCTCCTCCGCCTCCGAGAGGACGCCGTCGACGATCTTGCCGTCCCTGACGAGGAATACCTCATCACCGCCGGCGGCAGAGATCGATAGGGTGATCTTCTCCGGATCGACCTCTGCGCCGGACCTTCCCGCCGCCGCGACGATCCTTCCCCAGTTGGGATCGCACCCGAAGATGGCGGTCTTGACGAGGCTGCTCCTCATCACCGTCTTGGCCGCCAGGCGGGCGTCCTCCCGGCTTCGGGCTCCGGTGACGACCATCTCCACCAGCTTCGTCGCCCCCTCGCCGTCTTTCGCCATCATCTTCGCCAGCTCCACGCAGACGTAATTGAGGGCCTCTCTGAAGTCGTCTATATCGGCTTCAACCTTTCCCGTAGCCGTCACCAGGACCAGGTCGTTGGTGCTGGTGTCCCCGTCGACGATGAGCATGTTGAAGCTATCATCGACCGCCTCCAGGAGGGCATCTCTGAGCGCCTCTGGCGAGATTCTGACGTCGGTGTAGATGAAGGCGAGCATCGTCGCCATGTTTGGCTCGATCATCCCGGCGCCCTTTGTGATCCCTGCCACCCGAAACCCGGAGTGCTCGACGGCGATCTCTTTGACTCTCGTGTCCGTCGTCATGATCGCCCGCGCCGCCTCCTCACTCGCCCCGGGGTCTGACCTGAGCCGCCCCCTCGCCTCATCGAAGAGCTCCTCCAAGACGCCCCGGTCGAGGTACCTTCCTATAACCCCCGTCGAGGCGACGCCGATACGATCGGCTCCGACCCCCAGGGTCTCGGCGAAGAGGCCCGCCATCCACCGGGCGTCCTCGACACCCCTTGTCCCGGTGTAGGCGTTGGCGCAGCCGCTGTTGGCGATCACCCCCTCAAGCCTTCCCCCTGAGAGGGCCAGATTCCCGGCGGTGACGTCCAGGGGAGCCGCCCTGATCCTGTTCATGGTGAAGACGCCGGCCGCAGGGCCTGAAGCGGCGATGAGGGCGACGCCGTACTTGCCCCGCTTCGCCCCGGCGGCCCTGACGCCACCGACGGCGCATATCCCCCCCTCAATCCTCTTCAACTTCCGACGCCTCCATCCCCAGACCCGCGATGATGTCTCCCCTCGTCACGATACCCACGAGCCTCTCCCCCTCCAGGACCGGGAGGCGGTTGATCCGGTGGCGGACCATCATCGAAGCCGCCCGCTGGATGGAATCCTCAGGTCCGACGGTGAAGACCTTCCTGGTCATGACCTCGGATACCCTCGTCGTCCCCGCCTCCTCCGCCTCAGCCTGGAGCCTCTCCCAACGGATCAGGTCCCGGATGGGGACCTCAAGGATCTCGAGGGGGCTTGGGAGCCACAGCCCCCCCTCCCTCTCGACGGAGAGCATCTTGAGGAGGTCCGACTCGGAGACGACCCCCACCAGCTTTTCACCCTCTAAAACCGGCATCCCGCTGATCTCCTCCGTCCTCAGAAGCCTGACGGCGTCGCCGACGGCGTCGGTCGCCTGGATGGCGACGGGCTCCGGGTTCATAACGTCCCTGATCTTCATCATCTACCCCTCAGCTCTCTTTTTATTTACCCTTTCAGCCTCGCCTATCCTTTCAATCTTCTCATCAGGGTGCGGCGCCGGGGAACCAGAGCCCTTCGGTCTCGGCCATCCCCGTCATCAGGTTCATATTCTGGATCGCCTGGCCGGAGGCGCCCTTCACCAGGTTGTCTATCGCTGAAACTACCACGATCCGGTCCCCCGACCCGTCCACCTCGAAGCCTATGTCGCAGAAGTTCGAGCCCCTGACCGCCGCCAGGGAGGGGACGCCCGGGACGATCCTGATGAAGGGGGAATTTTTATAGAAATCTCTGTATATCCTCTCGATCCCGGCCTTATCGGGGATCTCGCCGACGAACTCGTCTTTTACCAGGAGGTGAGCCGTCGTGAATATCCCCCGGACGGCGGGGACGACGTGGGGGGTGAAGCTGGCCTTTATCCCCGGCGAGATGCGGGATAGCTCCTGATTTATCTCGGCCCGGTGGCGGTGAGCTGTGAGCTTGTAGGCGATGACGTTCTCCGCCATGTTCGGGTAATGGCTCGTCTGGGAGGGGGCGATCCCCGCCCCCGAGATCCCGGACTTTGAGTCGAAGATGACCCTCTCGGCGAGGCCGGCTCCGACGAGGGGAGCCACCGAGAGGCTCGCCCCCGTGGGGTAGCAGCCCGGGTTGGCGACGAAGTCCGCGCCCTTCACCTCCGGGTGGAGCTCCGTCATCCCGAAGACCGCCTCCCGGAAGGCCCGGTGCTTCATCCCGTAGGTCTTCTCGAAGACCTCCAGGGGTAGCCTGTAGTCGGCGGATAGGTCAACGACCTTCGCCCCCGCATCGAGGAGCTCCGGGACCCAGTCCATCGCCGTCCCGTGGGGGACGGCGGTGAAGACGACGTCGCACCTCTCGGCGACCTCGGACGCAGAAGGCGATTCGAAGTTGAGGGAGGATACCGCCCGAAGGTGGGTATGGACGTCCCCCACGGGCCTACCCTCCAGCTTTCTGGAGGTGATGCAGACCGCCTCGGCTCCGGGATGGTGGCTCAATAGGCGGAGGAGCTCTCCGCCGGTGTAGCCGGACCCTCCTACTATTCCTACCTTGATCATGGCAGAAGACGAATACCGGCTGGCATAAAAACGACACGCTGGCATCTGGTCAGCTGCCTATTCTATGACTTGTGATCTTCTCATCGGATCCCCGGACAGATCCTCGAAGCCACGGCGGCTAGATCTCTGCCCGCCTTCTCTATCCTCTCCCGATCCTCCAGGCGGGTGAGCCACCTCTCCGGGATCCAATCGGAGCCCCGGGACGCCCCCGCCAGGGCGCCGGCGATGGAGGCGATGGAGTCGGTGTCCCCACCGTTGGAGGCCGCCGCTATGAGAGCCTCCTCCGGATCGAGCCTGAGGTGGCAGAAGAAGGCGGCCGGGACGGTCTCGCCCACCATGGGAGACGTCCCTATCTCCGCCAGAGCCTCCGCGGGGTCCAGGTCCAGAAGCTCTTTGACGAAGAGAAGCTGCCGGGCGAAGTCGTGGTCGATCCTGTCGGAGAAGGAGGCGGCCGTCTCCAGGACCCTGATGGGAGATAATTCGAGGACGGCGGCGGCGACCCCCACCCCGACGGCGACCGCCCCGGCCCGGGCGGCAGCTGAGGAGTGGGTGGGGAGGCTCTGCAGGTCGGAGTAGGAGGCTACGAGGTCGAGGCTGCAGTGGTAGACGAGGCCGATGGGGGCGGTCCTCATGGCAGAGCCGCATGTGGGGGTCGCAAAGCCCGCCTCCTGCCAGGGCCGGTCCCTCATCAGCTCCCCTATCGCCGTCATGCTCGTACATCCGACGCCCCTGTTCAGACCGGGATCGGCGGTCCAGCACCGCCCCCAGTCGCAGAGCCCTGCCGCAAACCTCTCGACGTCGAAGAAGCCGGCCTCGATGATCGAATCCGCCAGGATGAGGGTCTGTTCGGTATCGTCGGTGTACTGGCCTGCCGATAGGCGGGAGTGGAAGTGGTCGGGGGCGGGGGCGATCATATCCCGGATCTCTACATAGCGATCTCTGATCTCCTCTCTTGTCAGCCCCTCGACGGGCATCCCCAGTCCGTCGCCGACGGCTGCGCCCAGGAGGCAGCCGCAGAACCGGTCGCAGAGGTCCGCTGCCATGGACTACGCGATCCCCTCGAGCCATTAAATAGCCGTCGGAAAGCGGCTGTCGGGAAAATAGACGACCTGGAATAGGTTCGTGGAGTCGGAAAAGGGTTTCATCAATAGGGGTTCATCAATATATTGAGGCCGGAGCCGGGATTCGAACCCGGGTCATGGGATCCACAGTCCCAAAGGATGGCCAACTACCCTACCCCGGCACTTCAGCCTCCCCCCATTCCCTTGGAGGAGATAAAACTTTCCCCGTCCACTGGCCCCTGATGGCCCGGCCGGGGGCGATAAGCCTCCTCTGCCGTCTCGATGACCAGGGAGAGGAGGTCCTCGAGCCGGTTGATCCGGAAGATCCTGCCCAGGTCGCCGAGGGCCTCCTCCACCTTTCTGTTTTTATTCGCCTCGTCGATGGAGAATAGGATGAACCTCCCGGAGGAGGCGGCATCCTGAAGGTGCTTCCATTCGTTGTAGAGGTTCTGGATGTGGGTGTCGGTGATGCAGAGGATGAGGCAGCCGGGCCTCATCTTGGTCAGCTCCAGAACCTCCCGCCCTGGGATGTGGGTCCGGGACCCCAGGTGCTGGACTAGGACCTCCTCGACGGCGGCCAGGTCCCTCGTCCAGTCCTGTAGAACCAGCCGGTCGCTATAGCTGATGGCGGCGACCTCAGCTCCCTGGCTGTGGGCGAAGGCGCTCGCCTTGAAGGCGGCAAGGGTAGCGACATGGGTCTTCGTCCCCCTCCGGTGGCCGCCCATCGATCCACTTCCGTCTAGGACCACCAGGAGGTCGGGGACCCTATCCCCGGAGGCGGCCATGGAGCAAGACTCCTCCTCCCGCTTGTAGGTCGTCACCCCCGGTATCAGCCTCGGGGCGAGGCTGAGGGAGTAGGCGACGTCCAGATCCGCGGGAGGGTCGGAGAACCGCCACTTGACGAGGCTGGAGGGAAACCTGCTCTCCGTCACCTGGCCCGTAGGCCTGATGATGATGGTGTAGCTCTGGTCCCGGTACCACCGCTTCAAATCGCCGTCGAGCTCCAGGACCGAGAGCGTCTCCCTGTAGGCCTCCGGCTCCAGATCCGAGGCGATCCCCGATAAGGGGGCGGATTGGGCGTCTCCGAGGAGCCCCTCCGC
Source organism: Methanothrix harundinacea (assembly GCA_002506535.1). Lineage (GTDB taxonomy): Archaea > Halobacteriota > Methanosarcinia > Methanotrichales > Methanotrichaceae > Methanocrinis > Methanocrinis harundinacea_B. The sequence goes on along the minus strand of DAXT01000018.1, from coordinate 34,230 downwards.
GGAAGGGACCATCCCGGACCCGAGGAGCCCGGGCTGCAGCTCCGCCAGGATCCTCGCCATCTGCATACACTGCCTCGGCCACCTCGACCTCTCCTTCACCCCCCAGGAGAAGACAGCTACCAGCTCCTCCGCCTCGGGAAGGTCCGATGGAGGGAGATCAACCTCCCAGAGTTCGGATAGAAAGCCCACCACCGCCCCGTCCAGAGCTGACAGCTCTTCCTTCGCCAGATCCCTCCACCCCAGGAGGACCTTCTCCTCGTCCTCGAGGGAACGCTCCAGCCGGAAGGTATCGACGACGATGTCGGAGAAGAGGTTGACCATCCTTCTCGCCAGGGTTTTGTCCCCGTTCCCGATCCCCTCCAGGGCGGCCAAGGCTAGCCTTCCGGCCGTCTCCAGGGACCGCGGACAGAAGAGGTAGTGGACGATCAGGTGGTCGAAGAGGTTCTCGAGGTAGAGGTCGCCCTTATCCAGGGTTTTTCCGTCGACGACGATCCTGTAGTTCTTGAAGGGGAAGGGGCCTCCGTCGCCATCGGCTCTTGCGATCACCGGCCTTGGGAGCTGGGGGAGGTGCCAGCTCGACCTGGACCTCTCCCAGATCTCAAAGATCCTCTCTCTGGAGTATCCTGCCGCCAACCATCTCAGCTCCTGCTTCGGGACCGCATCCCGCTGCTTCGATCAGCCCTCCCTTCATCCTCCAGCCAGCCCTCGCCCCGGCCCTCCCCACCACAGAGATCTGGCCGCCGCTCATCATCAGCCCCAGATATTCGGCGCAATCTCTTCCCACCCGGATCCTCCCCGACCTCATCAGCCAACCAGCCCTCGATCCGGCCCTCCCTTTGACGGCGATCCTCCCCCTCGAGTTTCCGACGGCGAGATAGTTTCCGGCGTCGCCCCTGACGACCCCCCAGCCGCCCCGCATATTTCTGAAGGCGTAATCGCCGCAGGATGCTGCTATGATCCCGCCGCCCTTCATCTCCTGGCCCAGGTAGTCCCCGGCGGTCCCGCGGACTACGAGCCTGCCGCCGGAGATCTTCTCCCCCAGGTGGTGAGCCCTCACCCAGGAGCCCCCGACCCCGGTCGAACCTGACGAAAACCCGGCCTTCGATCCAGGTGAGGAGGCTGTGCCCTCCAGGATGATCGTTCCTCCCCGCATCTCAAGTCCAGCGTAGTTCCTCGGGGGGATCACCAGGGGGGAGGAGAGCCTCTCGGCGGCCAGGCTGGATAGATATCCCCAGATCATCTCCTCTCTTCTTCCCCTGGGAGAGGCACAGACGAGGATGGCTGAGATGGTGTCGGGATCCTTCGGGGCGAGCGCCTCCACCTCTTCCCTCTTCGGCCTCTCTTTCAGCCTCTTCGCCAGATCCTCAAACCCCAGTATAAACTCGCCCCTCTTCTCTTCGAGCCTCTTCTCCCCCCGGACCTTCCCCCGGTAGGCCTCGTCCATGAACCCCGAGAGCTTCAGACCATCCTCTCCAGGGCTTTGACGTAGTCGAGGGCGGCTATCGGGTCGTCGTAGCCGGAGAGCTCCTCCATCGCCTCCTGCGGGGAGATGTCGCCGTCGACGGCCCGGGCGAAGATCATGTTCATCGCCCCCCGCTCGTTGAGGGTCCTGTTGATCGACTTCTCGACGAGGTCCCTGACGAACTGCAGCCTTCTAGCCCCGTAGTAGGGGGGGCGGTCGAGTACCGTCCTGTTGGGAGATGCCCTGTGCCATATGACGTAGGGGGCGATCGCCCTAAGAACCTCGATCATCCCCTCGCCTTCCTGCCCGAGGAGGAGGGCCACCGCCCTGGTGTAGGAGCGCAGGTCCTGCCTCACCCTGTCGGATAGCCCCTCGTCGATCTGCCAGCAGCATACCTCGGGGTTGTTGAAGTAGTGGCATCCGGCGCAGAGCCCCCGGCTCGGCTTAGACCCGCCGGAGAGCTGGGTCTTGTCGAAGGCAGGAGCCCTCTCGCAGAGGGTGAAGTCCCGCAGCAGGGAGATTATCGAGAGCTCCACCCGGCTATCCAGGGGGACGGAGGCGACGAGGCGGGGGAGGGCGTCGAACTCCTCCGCCGAGAAACGGGGGAGGGAGGAGGCTAGAATAGAGACCTCTTCTTCCCTCTCCGCCAGGGCGAGGCCGGCGAGGAAGTCGGGCTGGACGGCGGGTACGGCGATGGATATCCTGTCGAGGAGCGCCTCGTCGAGGGGGTATGTGGAGCTGAAGTCGGGGTTCATGGTGGCGAAGTAGCAGGTGTCCCCGAGGACCAGGGTCTCTCCGGCGTAGCCGACCTTCCTCTTCGCTAGGAGCTCCAAAAAGAGGTTCTGCTTTCCTGAGGGGAAGCGGTTGATCTCGTTTATCACCTTCCACCTCGACCTTGCCCAAGGCGTCCAGAGGATCTGGAGAGGTGCAGGGGAGGAAGAGGAGGAAGAGGAAGAGGAAGATCCGGGCCGTCCCGGCGGCAGATCTGAGGGGCAGGACCACTGCCGGGGGTCGATGAACCCAACGATCTTCTCCTCCGTCTGCTCCGGGTGGCCCGTAACCATCAGGTTCTCGACCTCGTCGAAGGAGAGGCCGGTGAAGGCCGACCCCAGGAGGTTGACCAGGGTCGTCTTGTTCGCCCCCATCCCGCCGTAGAGGAGCGCCGCCCGGTTGCGCAGACATGAATTGGCGAGGGAGATGTAGAGCTGGCTGTTCACCTTTCGGTCCCCCACCCGCAGGTCCGCGGCTCCGACGTGGAGGCGGAGCTCCTGGAGGGCGCTTGCCAGGTCTTCGATCTTCCGGAGAGGGGCGTTCATACGCTGAAGAGGGGGATCTGGTCTTATTTAAATGAGACGAAGAGGCTTCGTGAGGAGGAAGGAGGAAAAAATAGAGGTTAAAGGAGGGGGGAAATGGCACGTTACATGCCGTATCTCAATACGGCATTTGTCGAATATAAGGGTTTCGGTCCATTGAGGCTCTTAGAAAGGACCGGTCTCGAAGAATAGACGGCGATGGATGTCGAACTGAAGACGGCCAAAGGATGGGCATCAACCCAGCCCAGGGAGCGTATCGATCTGGACGATTCGCCTTCTGACACTCGCGGAAGTCGGTACATTCCAGAAAGGGATATCTTGAAATGCTGCGACGTCAAGAGGGCGGCCATCCTCAGATAAGAGTATCAATTCAGCCAAGTGCATAGTTTCTTCAATAATTTTCGGCATCCTTCAAAGATTCGAGCTCGCCTATCAAAATCTCTGAAATCCTGGGCCTTAGCATGGGGATCGAGCGGGTTGCAGTCTCCCAGACGATCTGAATGTCTACTCCGAAGTATCCATGGATCATTTTGTCCCTCATCCCGGCCATCTTGATCCAGGGAACTTCTGGATACTTCTTTTTAACCTCTGCTGGAATTTGCTTTGCAGCCTCACCCATCACCTCGATCGCTCGGATCACCGCGAAGTGCGCCATCTCATTCTCCTCAAACTCCTCCAGGGAAAGGCCTGAAGTGAACTCCTCGACCTTATCGATCATGTAGAGGATATCCTGGAGTCGATCGAGATGGTCTCTTTCTTCCTTCAAACCTCCACGACCTCCCCCAGGATCCTTCTGCCTATGTTCCCTTTCAGGGCGCGCTTCGTCACCAGGTCCACCTGGCGTCTGAGAAGGAGAACCAGCTCCTCCTCCAGGTCCATGAACTTGAAGAGGTCTGGAGTTTGCGCAAACTCCACCAGGATGTCGACGTCGCTATCTTTTCGAGCCTCTCCTCTAACCCGGGAGCCGAAGACTCCAAGGGACTTCACCTTGTAGCGCTCGGCAAGCGCCGGCTTATTCTCCCTGAGGATGTAAAGTATCTCGTCAATAGACAACTCTTCTTCACCGCTTGACCGGGTCATATTAGTCCTCAATCGTATCTGTGGATTGGAGATAATAATATAAATAACAAAGGGACCGGCTCCGCCGAAATCGGTCTCTTCAGAATTCATGGATATTAAATAATGCAAGTATATATAATATAAGTATATATATGAAATAACAGAATAGAGACCGAATATGCTATTTGGGATTGAAGGAATAAAACGGACAGAAGATATCCTGTATAAGATCTCGAATCGATGAGGTGCCAAGAGATGTCCAAGGATTCCACCATCAGATGCTACGACCGCCAAGCCGACGCCTACGACCTCTACCAGAGGGCGGTCGTCCCCGAGTACGATACGGCTTTAGAGACGACGGCTTTGATCGTCGACCGGCTCCTGGGAAAAAGGCCCCGGGTCCTGGACCTGGGGTGCGGCACCGGGAACGCCTCCGCCGCCATCCTGAGGACCTCCCCCGGCGCCAGGATCTTCCTCCTCGACGGCTCCGCCTCCATGGTGGCGGCGGCGGAGGCGAAGGTCAGATCGATCTCGCCCTCCTCGTTCCTGGGCTCGAAGGTGGCAGACCTCGCCTCCAACGGCTGGGATGAGGGGCTCGCCGCGAGCGGCTTTGACGCCGTCGTCTCGACCCTCGTTATGGAGCATCTGGACTACGATAGCTACAGAGCGGTCCTCCCGAGCTGCTTTGATCTCCTCAGCCCCGGGGGGTGGCTCCTCGCCGTCGAGGGGTATGCCGAGGAGGAGTCGGATATGCTCAGCTGGTTTGAGGAGATGATGGACGAGAGGAGATCTCTCATCGGCGAGCCGGACCTCTCGGATTTTATATCGAAGCTCAGGTCGGAGGAGGAGGTCCACCACTACGCCAGCAAGAGCCAGAAAGCAGACTGGTGGAGGGAGGCGGGTTTCGAGCGGGTCCACCTCCTCTGGCAGTATTTATGCATAGCCCTGATGGCGGGAAAAAGGCCACCAATCCGCTGAAAGGCGAGGTTCGAATTATGCAGACCTTTCTCCCTTACCCCGACTTCAAGAGGTCCGCCGAGGCGCTGGACAGGCAGCGGCTCGGAAAGCAGAGGTCGGAGGCCCTCGTCCTCCTCCGGATCTGCCGGGACGGCAAAAGCCGGTGGAAGAATCACCCGATATGGAAGATGTGGTCGAAGAACCCTGAAGCACTGGCCCTCTACGGCGTCGTCATCTGCGAGGAGTGGACGAGAAGGGGTTATCGGGATACTTGCCGGGAGAAGATCCTCGCCGCCAACCGGGAGATGGGGGGCGCGGAGCTCCCGGAGCTGTGGCGGAGGTACGAATCCAGGGAGGAGGGCTTCCTTCCCTCATGGTTTGGTTCCGAGGAGTTCCACGCCTCCCACCGGTCGAACCTCCTTCGAAAGGACCCAGGCCACTACTCTGCCTTCAGCTGGGAGGAGCCCGACGACCTCTGCTACCTCTGGCCCGTACCGGAGAAAGAAGAGGGCGATTGAGGATGTGGGGGAGTTGGGGGAGTTGGCGGGCTTCGCCCCCACCCACTGAACCCCATCAGTATCCGACGATACTCCCAGTACCTTTCGATCCTCTCGTTACCTTACGATCTTATCAGTATCTGAGGATCCTATCAAACTCCTCCTGGCTTAGGATCGCGGGGGTGTACTCTCCCCCCCGCTCTTCCAGGACCCTGACGAAGGTCCGAAGGTGCTTCTCCGACCCCACCATGAGCCCTCCATAGACCGATATCAGATCAGGCTCGAGAGTTCCCTCGATCTCCGTCGAGAGGTCGTGGACGGAGGCCTCCTCCACCCGGGCCGCCGCCCTGAGGGCTGCCTCGGGGCTGTCGGCTGCGGCGAGGAGGTCCTCGTACATCCTCTGGAGGGCTTTGTCGGCGTAGACGCCGGGGGACTCCGCCGGAGCGGGAAGGCCGCGCCTCTCCATGAGGGTCAGGATCGAGGCGATGTGGATCTCCTCGGAGTCGGCGACGTCCAGGAAGACCGCAAGCCTCGTCGTCTTATAGAACTCCAGATAGAGGTCCCTTGCCATCCTCTCCTCCTCCAGGATGAACGCCATCCCCTGCCGATGGATGGCGGAGAGGGGTCCGGTGGCGGACGGCCCAGCCGTCTCCTCACCGAGGCGGAGGATCCCTTCGGCCCGGGCGACGTCGTGGATCTCCTTTAGGTCCTGCGACCTTGAGATCGACCAGATTATAGAAAGGTCCTCGCCGGGGGTTATCGCCCTGTCGAAGTCGTCGCCGGTCTTTAGCCTCCTCTTGAACTCTATCACCGTCGCGCCGTCCTTCTCCAGGCCGCCAGACTCTAGGATGTCGTCGGTCCCGCCGAGCTCCACATCAGGAAAGTGGGGGCCGAAGAAGTCGATGATGTACTGGTCCTCGACGACCGCCTCCTTCCCGTCGACGCGACCGATGACGACGTCAGCTCCTTTCTTCCACTCCCTGGGGTCAAAGCCTATCGCCATCCAGCCCGTCGTCTCTCCCCGGAGGGCCATGTAGAGGTGGTCGTCGTCGGTCCTCCAGAAGACCTCCAGGTCGCCCCCAGGATAGCCGAGCCCCTCGGGGCCTATGAGGAGGGCGTATCCGGAGTACTCGCCTTCGGCGATGACCCCGTCGGGGTTCCATACCCCCGGCTCCGCCGGGAGTTCTGCCACCTCCACTGCCTCCGGCACCGCCTCGGGGCCGGGGCCCTCCCTCTCCACGCACCCGGAGAGTAGAAGGGCGGTCAAGAGAATTAATGGTAATAGCTTCATTGTAAACACCCAGCATTATTTACTGATAGAACCCATATCAAGATGTCGATCTGGATCTCTTTATTGATCTTTTTCCCCGAAAGAATGTTTAAATATCCTCCGGGCAAAATGACTGCTCATGCAAGCCGAGGAGATAGCCGAGAAGTACTCGATGAAGGATCTGAGGCCGATAGCCAAGAAGTACGGCGTCAAGACCCACTGCGCAAAGAAGATAGACGTCGTCCGGGCCCTCCCGCCGGAGGCGATCGCGGAGCTGGAGGGCGGCGGGTCTTAAATTTTTACTGATCTTGAGATCGGCTTAAGAAAAGGCAGGGGCGGGCGATTCGGGCCCGCCCTTCAACTCCATGGATCTGGTCTTCAGATCTTCTCCGTCCTGCTCGCCCTCCTCTCCTTGGCGATCTTGTCGTCTTTTCCGAGGGGGAAGCCGAAGCACCTGTTCCTCACCATCGCCACCGACCGGCTGGCGTCAGAGCTCTTATCCCTCGATCTGAAGAGCTCCATCGCCGCGATGGAGATGACGGGGATGGGGATCTCCTTCTCGATGGCGTCGTGGACGAGCCAGTTCACCTCCCCGGCGTCCTCGACGTGGGTCGGCAGGTCCGAGAACCTCTGCTCTGCGGCGGACGCCGCAAGCATATCCACCAGCCATCCTCTGACGTCGGAGCCGCAGGCCCAGTTCTTGAAGACCCTGTCGATCTCCAGGTGGAAGTCGCTCCCCCGAAGGAGGGCGACCCCCTCGCCGATCGCCTGGATCATCGCCGCCTCGACGCCGTCGTGTACGAGCTTGACGAAGTGGCCGGATCCGGGCTCGCCGGTGTAGAGGCATCCGCCGTCGGCGGCCAGGGCCTTTAATATCGGCTCAGCCACCTTGAACCCCTCCTTCTTTCCGCCGACCATGAAGCAGGCCCCCTTCCTGGCTCCCTCGACCCCGCCGCTAGTCCCGCAGTCGAGGAAGAATACCCCCAGGTCGGATAGGTCCTCCTCCCTTCGGACGGAGTCGAGGTAGAAGGAGTTTCCTCCGTCGATTATAACGTCGCCGGGGTCGAGTTTTGGGACGAGTTCCTCCAGGACCTTGTCCACCGTCGGCCCCGCCGGGAGGGAGAGGTAGATCACCCTCGGGACGTCGAGGAAGTCGACGAAGGGTCCGTATCCGTCCACCACCTTCACCCCCTTCCTCTCGAGATGGGGCTTTGCGGACCTCGACTTGCCCACCACCGCCATCCCCTTCTCTTTGGCCAGGAGCGCGAGGTTTCCGCCCATCTTTCCCAGGCCCAGGATGCCGAGCTTGACATCTTCAGATCTCTTCAAGAAAATCACCACCAGTTCCATCTTTAGCTATAATTCAACGACGACTCCAAGCTTTCTGCAAGGCTCTTCAAACGCCCATCAAGGGCGGGGTTATCTGCTCATCCCGAAAGGATCATTCGGGAGGGTCACATCTCTTCGACATCCGCCGCCCCTCCCTCATCTCGGAGGAGGAGACTCCTCCTGGGGGCCTGGGGGGCGGAAGGTGAGTAGACGGCCTCGCGGTGAAGGGGCCGCCAGAGGTCGGCCCGCGATGATCCTCCGGGATGGCCTTCACTTGGCGGCGGCGACGGGGGCGAGCTTCGGCGGCCTTCCGCCGAGGTCCCGGTCGAGCATGTAAAGGACCCCGATCCCCTTATCTCCGCTGACCATCTTCAGCTTCTCGACGATCTCGCTGGCGTTCGCCTCCTCTTCCACCTGCTCGGAGACGAACCACTGGAGCATGTTGAGGGTGGCGTGATCCCCCTCCTTGGCGGCCAGGTCCACAAGGCCGTTGATCAGCCCCGTCACCTTCTTCTCGTGGCTGTAGACCGCCTCAGCCACCTCCAGGGGCGACCCCCACTCAAACTGGGGCTTATCTATCGCCAGAAGCTCGGCTCTGCCCCCCCTCTCGATGACGTAGTCGAATATCTTCATCCCGTGCATCAGCTCCTCCTGGGCCTGGACCCTCATCCAGGTGGCGAAGCCGGGAAGCTTCGTCGCCGAGAAGTAGGCTGACATCGCCAGATAGAGGTATGAGGAGAATAGCTCCCACTTCGCCTGCTCATTGAGAGCCTCCGTCATCCTCTCGCCTATCGGTGCCATGATCTCATCTCCTCTCAGGCCGCCTCGAAGGCGTCCGTCGGAGCCCCGCACTCCGGGCACGTCCAGTCCCCGGGGAGATCTTCAAAAGCGGTACCTGGAGCAACTCCAGAATCGGGGTCGCCCTTCTGCGGATCGTAGACGTATCCGCAGACTGTGCAGGTATATCTCTTCGACATCCATCTCACCTCCAAAACAATGATACAGCCCCCCTCGTGCAAGACCGGGCCTGACGAGGAGAAGCCAGAGGGGTGGTCAGAGTTCGATTCCGCTCAAAACATATCCTATAATACGATAGTCTATTTTCTATCGAGATGGATATAATCCTTTGGATCAGAGCGTGTGAGATCGCTCACCTCGATCTCCCCGGTACAGGATACTATCCATCATCGCCAGATGCATCCTTCCTGCCTATCCATCATCATCATCATCATCATCAGATGCAACCTTCGAGACTATCCATCATCATCAGATGTATCTTTCCAGCGTCTTGTTTATAGCATCTTCGATGTCGATCTTTCTTGGGTTCTGCTCCTCAAAGTTATCTCCAAAGGTTGGAGCATCCTTCTTGTAAAAGACGCCCAGGGGTATCGGGCCGTCTGAGTCGTAGTCCCACTCCCTCATCTTCTCCTCGGCCCTGACCCGGTCCAGGGGGTCGTGACCCTCCAGGGCGTAGACCCGCTGGTTGTAATGATCGTATAAGTTGAAGAAGGTGGCACAGACCTGGAGGACGTCGACGAAGGAGAACCCCCGGTGGAGGATGGCACTCCTGAAGATCTCCTTGAGGAGATCGATCCCGTGGGAGTAGCCCCGGGCTATGAAGGTTCCGCCGCTCGCAGATACCATCTCCAGGGGGTTTATGGGAGGGACTTCGAGGCCGGAAGGGGTCGACCTCCCCTTAAACCCCGAAGGAGATGTGGGGGTGTACTGGCCGGTGGTGAGGCCGTATACCCGGTTGTCGTGGATTATCGCCGTTATATCGACGTTCCTCTTCGCGGCGAAGATGAGGTGGTCGAGCCCCTCGGCGTAGGCGTCGCCGTCACCGGCGAAGCAGATTACGTTGAGGTCGGGGTTTGCAAGCTTTATACCCGTCGCGACGGGGATAGTCCTACCGTGGATGGTGTAGAAGCTGTTGGCGTTGACGTAGTCGGCGATCTTGGCGTGGCAGCCTATCCCCGAGACGAGGACGACCGTCTCGATTGCAACGAGCCCCTCCTCGTCCAGGACCGCCAGGACCGGCTTGATGGCGTTCAGTATGGCGAAGTTTCCGCAGCCGGGACACCAGGTGTTCGCCGCCTCGGTCGCCAGATCTTTAGGTCTCATATCAGAGCCTCCGATAGCCTCTCTTCCAGGTCGTCGACGGAGAAAGGCCTCCCATCGTACTTCAAGATGAAACGGTCCGCCTCAAATCCGTGATAACGGATCAGCCGGCCCAGCTGCCCGGTGGAGTTCGTCTCGACGGATATCGTCTCTTCGACCCCCCGGAGAGCCTCCCGGAAACGGTTGACAGGAAACGGGTTCAAGACCAGGGGCTGGACTACCCGAAGGCCGAGCTCTCCGCCGACCTCGGAGCAGACCCCCTTGTTCGATCCCCAGCAGAGGAGGGCTGTCGATGACCCGCCATCGCCGTATATCCCCACGGAGGGCAATTCCTCCACCTCTCTCCTCAGAGCCTCCTCCTTCTTCAGGAGCTTCTCCTGGCAGGATTTGATATCCTCGGGATCCTCCGTCGTGATCCCCGATTCCAGGTGAGCGTAGCTGTTCGCCTTCACCGTCGCCCCCTTTCGGGGGGGGAAGGCCAGGGGCGAGATCCCGTCCTTTCCCGAAGCGTACCTCATGTAATTGCCGGTGCCGTCCCATAGAGTGGGTCTGATATCAGGGATCTCTCTCGCCTCATCGATATCGAAGCTGTAGGCGGTCTCGCTGAGGGTCTTGTCCGATAGCAGTATGGCGGGGATCTGGTACTTCCAGGCGAGGGCCATGATCGTCGCCGACCAGCAGAAGGCCTCCTCTGCGTCCCCCGGAGCTATGACCAGGTGCGCAAACTCGCCCTGGCCGGCGTTCATGACGAAGTGGAGGTCGGACTGGGCGGTGTAGGTGGGAACCCCGGTGCTGGGGCCGGGCCTCTGAGATACTACGACGACGAGGGGGATCTCCGCCATCCCCGCCAGGCTCATCCCCTCGTTCATGAGGCAGAAGCCGCCGCCGGAGGTGCCGACGGCCGCCTTCTTGCCGGCGTAGGCGAACCCCTCGGCCATCAGGATGACGGCGATCTCGTTCTCGGGATGGACGACCTTGATGGAGAACTCGTCGGCGACCTTCGCCAGGAAGTGGAGGATCCCCGACGACGGTGTCATGGGGTAAGAGACGTAGGCGTCGAGGCCGCCCCGGAGGAGGCCGAGGCCGATCAGCTCGTTTCCTGTGATGACGGGGCAGCAGGGGTACGACCTCCTTTTGACCTGCTTTCCGACCCGCCCATCAATACCCTGGCGCCCCCGGCGGGCGACGGCGAGGTTCTCGTCGACGGACTTTGGGATCTCTTTACGGAGGACCTCTTCTACGATCTCTTCTGCTATCCCGGCCGCTTCGGCAAAGGCGCCGATGATGCCGACGTTTCTTGCGATCCTTGGGGCCTTCGCCTCCTCTGCTATCGTCTTGAAGGGGAGGCCGACTCCTCCCTCAAACGGCGACTTCACCTCATCGGAGTCGTAGATGACGACGGAGCCATCCCCCAGCCGCCAGCTGTGGAGCTCGATCGTCTCCTGGTTCAGGGCGAGGAGGTAGTCAACCCCGTCCCGATGGGCGCCGATCTTCTTATCGGCGGCCCTGACTATGGCGAAGTTGTGGCCTCCCCTGATGAGGGAGGGGTAGTCGAGGTACTGGTAGAGGCAGTATCCGAGCTTGTTGATGATGCGGGCGATGATCATCCCCGCCTCGGTTATCCCATCGCCGGCCCTACCGCCTATCAGAACTGAGCATTCCATCATTTATCGATCCTCCTCCCATCTTCCTTGAGACGTCCCACCTTCATCGATCCTCCTTGCATATTCCTTGAGACGTCCCACCTTCATCGAGATATCCGATATCCATAGAGGTCTTCCCATTCCTCGCCGCCTGAGAGAAAACCAAAGATGACCGGCCTTATCTCAAACTCCGAGGATATAATTTCATTTCGAGAGTATATAACAACTTCGAGCCCATCCGGCGGAGGTTTATAATGATCTCACTATCTGCTGTTAGAAGTAAATCAGTGCGGGGGAAGGGATTCGAACCCTTGAACTCCTGCGAGAATAGATCTTGAGTCTATCACCGTTGGCCTGGCTTGGTTACCCCCGCTCAAACACTATCGGTAGACCATTTGCAATGATGTATGCCAACCTCATGATGATAGAATGAATCTATCAGATGGGTGGATGACCTTATGAGTAAGGTAAAGACCAACTGGCATACTAAACCACTGCATGAGCCAAAAACCGGCTTAGCTCTGAACGCTTATAAGCGTTTCCTAAACAACCAAGGTCTTCGTTACGAGACTATCGGTCTTTACATGGGTAGGGTAGGCAAATTTCTAGAATTCGCGCACTCAATAGAGCCTCATACCTCTAAGGCTGATGAGTTTAGAGAATTTTTGATAGATCAAGGTCTTTCTGCATCTCACATAAACAATACCTGCTTTGCTATAAAAATGAATTATGAAATGAAGGGTATAAATTGATCATATATGCCGAGCTGGGATCTAGGACCGAAGCCACCTTAGTATATTGATGTTGAGCGGATGATTAAAAACGAGTATTGAGATCTTGTTCAATCATTATCATTACTATTTTAATTTATTCATATCTACGTCGTATTCGCGAGCATCGAGTTCGGCTCCAAGTTTTAGCTTCCACCCCCCTTGAGAGTCGTAGTGTATAAACACGACTCCAACGTAATCAGATGGAATATCAATGGGAATATCAGTACCCTCACCGCGATAAAGAGCAGCTACACGATTTCTTCCGAGCTTGCCTATGAAAAATCCCAGTTCAAAAATAACGTTCTGTCTAGCTCTTGGCTTTGATCCATCGGGAAAATCAGATTTCAAGCATCCTATATCATCAGGTGAAAGAAGAACCACAGCGAAATTTACGTCAGAATAATATTCGAATTTTTCAATAATGGTTCGTCCTTCATTTACCTGCTCATGCAATATGATTGGCGTGAGATGCAATTTCTCAAGAGTCCGAGCGACATCAAGTTTCATTTCTGCATCACGGCCATGGACTAAAAATATATCATTTGATGGATTTAAATTTTTACGTTTTGTGTTTGAAACGATATCTTCTGTGATTGTAGTATTATTTTCTGCAGGATTGGTAATATTTCCCGTTGGATGAATTCTGATAAAGCTTTGTATAGATCTTAATGTACTCTGCAAAAGCGTCTTTTTAGCTCGAAAAACATCCTTCCGAGCTCCTAATGCTTCTCTGATATTCGATACTTCTTTGAGATTATTTATATATATGCTATTATTTTCTAATCCTAATGCTTGTAATATGCTAAATGCTTCTAAATATATTCCATATATTTTAAATCGCCATTCGCCATCATATGAGAATTTTATGCTATCTAGCCTGTCGATCATATCTTTGATAATATTAAGATTAACTTGTTGAGGCTCATTCATACACTCCTCATTGCATATCAATTATAAGAACTCTTTTACCGTTGGGCTATGTCTATACAGTTGGAGCTCTTGCATATTCGAGGGAGGAGGGTGTGATACATTATACGAAAATAAGTCAAACAGCTTACCTGACGCAAGTTAAGGAGCAATATTTATTAAAGTAATTTTTTAAATGGATAAAGTTTTTGATCAAACGGTGGCACGCTTGGAATCGGTCCGCACTAATCGAAATGGGTCACGCAGGTCCAGTGGTAGTATCCGAGGATCCCCGTCCCGGTCACCTCGTCATACTCCTGGAGGGGACGGTTGCAGATCGCGCACCTCTCCCCATCGGGGACCTCGATCTCCGAGTCGTCGCAGATCACCACCATGACCATGGTCGGATGTATCCTCTCCGGTTTTAAAGGTTTTGCCGTCGTCGTGCCTCCCATCCCCATCCCGCCTTTGAGGGGCGGGAGGACCGTCCCCCTGATCGATAGATACATAACGGCCTATAGGGGGATAGTTACCTCCATAATACGAGGTGTCCACCGTTGAGAATAATCGGTTTAAACGACCGGGAGGTGGAGGCAGGCCTTCGAAGCGTCGGCCTCGGCCTCACGGTCTCTGAGGCGCGCTCCGTTGCTGAGGCTCTGGGCAGGGACCCCACCGTCCCGGAGCTCTTCAACTACGATACCATGTGGAGCGAGCACTGCTCCTACAAGAGCAGCCGCGCCACCCTGAACGAGTTTCTCCATACTGAGGGCCCCAACGTCGTCCAGGGCCCCGAGGAGGACGCGGGGATAGTGGCCATCGACGACGAGTGGTGCGTCGTCATCGCCCACGAGAGCCACAACCACCCCTCCCAGATTTTGCCCAACGAAGGCGCCGCCACCGGGATAGGCGGGATCGTAAGAGACGTCAACTGCATGGGCGCCAAGGTCGTAGCCACCGCCGACCCCCTCCGGTTCGGCGACCCCTATGGCGAAGACAAGAATCACGTCCGATGGGTGGCAGAGGGGGTCGTCGACGGCATCTGGCAGTACGGCAACGCCCTGGGAGTACCCATCATCGCCGGAGACGTCGTCTTCGACGACTCCTTCGACTCCAACTGCCTGGTGAACGTCGTCGCCGTCGGGGTCGTAAAGAGGGGGGAGATCATAAAGAGCCGCGCGCCAGCGGGGGCGGGGGAGAAGGGGTACGACGTCATCGTCGTCGGAAAGCCCACCGACTCCAGCGGCTTTGGTGGCGTAACCTTCGCCTCCGAGGAGCTGCGGGAAGAGGACGAGGAGGCGAACAGGGGTGCGATCCAGATCCCCGACCCCTTCCTCAAGAACGTCCTCTTCAAGGCGAACGAGGCTCTCTTCAAATTGACCAGGGATGAGGGGATCGTCATCGGGTTCAAGGATCTGGGGGGCGGCGGGTTCACCTGCGCCTCCTCGGAGATGGGGGCGAGCGCAGGGTACGGGATGGACCTCGACCTCGACCTCCTCCACAAGGCGAGCGAGGACCTCCCCCCCGAGGTCGTCGCCTGCGCCGAGACCCAGGAGAGGTTCATGCTCATCTGTCCTCCGGAGCTGACCCCCCGGGCGCTGAAGATATACAACGAGGACTGGGACCTTCCCAACGTCTACGAGGGGGCGAGGGCCTCCGTCGTCGGAAAGGTGACAACAGACGGCAGGTACATCACCCGGTACCGGGGGATAGTGACCTGCGACATCTCCATCGAGCACCTCACCCGGGGGATCCGCTACGAGAGGGAGGAGAGGCCCCGGGTCATAGACCTCGAAGAGCCGGAGATAGCAGCCCCCGAAGACCTCAGCGAAGTCCTTCTAAAGGTTCTGGCCTCGCCGAACGTCTCTTCGAGGGAGCATATCTATCGCTATTACGACACCGAGGTCCAGGGCAACACCGTCATCAGGCCCGGAGAGGCAGACGCCGGCCTCATAGCCCCGGTCCGGGGCGAGAAGTTCGGCATCGCCCTCTCCGTCGACGCAAACCCCTTCTACGGCAGGATCAGCCCCTACTGGGCAGGGGCGACGGCCGTCGCCGAGGCTATGAGGAACGTCGCCGCCATCGGGGCGTACCCCGCCACCCTCACCGACTGCCTCAACTTCGGAAACCCCGAGAAGCCGGAGGCCTTCTGGGAGTTCAGGGAATGCGTCAGGGGTCTCGCCGACGCCGCCAAAGCCCTCTGGCTGAAGGGGTACGAGGATACCCCCGTCCCCATCGTCTCCGGGAACGTCAGCTTCTACAACGAGTCTCCCGACGGTGCGGTGGACCCATCCCCGATAATCGCCTGCGTCGGCCTCATCGACGACGTCAGGGATGCCGTCACCATGGAGCTGAAGAAGGCCGGCGACTCCGTCTACCTCATAGGTCCCCGGTTCGACGAGCTCGGCGGCTCGGAGTACTATCGGACGGTCCACGGCGTCACGGGCAAGAACGTCCCCATCGTCAGGTTCGAGCTGGAGAGGAATATGATCTACGCCGTCATCGACTCCATCGCCGAAAAGCTCGTCGTCGCCGCCCACGACATATCCAACGGCGGCCTTGGAGCGACGGCCGCCGAGATGGCCCTGGCCGGACGGGCCGGCCTCGGCCTGGAGCTCGACCTCGACGCCGCCGGCTCGGATCTATCCGCCGACCGGCTGATATTCAGCGAGTCCTCCGGCTTCCTCCTGGAGTGCCGGGAGGGGGCCGAAGAGGAGCTAGAAACTCTTCTGAAAGGCTATGGCCTCGATATCATGAAGCTGGGGAATGTGACCAGTTCCCCGGAGCTTTTTATGAACCATAAAGGGAACACGGTGGTTCGGATGGACCTCTCGGCGGCGAAGAAGGCCTGGACCGCAGGCCTATCGGAGGCGATGAGATGAAGGTAGCTGTAATCCAGTTTCCGGGGACGAACTGCGAACACGAGACCCTGGTGGCGGCTCGTAGCGCCGGCCTCGCCGGCGAGATATTTCGGTGGAACCGGCCGGCTGAGGAGCTGACGGAATTTGACGGGTACATAATCCCCGGCGGCTTCTCTTACCAGGACAGGCTCCGGGCGGGGGCGATAGCCTCCAAGGAGCCGGTGATGGATGCCCTCCGGGAGGAGGCGGAAAGGGGAAAGCCGATCATCGGGATCTGTAACGGCTTTCAAATCCTTACGGAGTCGGGGCTCCTCCCGGGCCTAGGCGGCGTCGACGTCGCCCTAGCTTCGAACGTCATGGTCTCGAAGGGGGAGATCGTGAGGCGCGGATTCTACTGCGCCTGGACGACCCTCCGCTGCGAGACCCCGGCGAGGAGGTGCAGCGGGAGCTTCATCCTGGATAAAGGAGATCTCGTCTCGATGCCCCTCGCCCACGCCGAGGGTAACCTCGTCACCGCCGACGAGGATCTGATGGAGAGGCTGAACGAGGAGGACCAGATCGTATTTCGGTACTGCGACGAGGGCGGCAACGTGGAGAGGGAGTTTCCGGTGAACGTCAACGGCAGCCGAGAGAATATAGCGGGGATCTGTAACCCCGAGGGGAACGTCCTGGGGTTGATGCCTCACCCGGAGAGGTCTTCCTTCGCCTGGCAGCTCCCGCCGACGGATTCGGCGAAAAGCGCAGGCGATATGACGGCCCCGGGGCCTGGAAGGAGGATATTCGAGTCGATGAAGCGGTATATCGAGGTGATGAGATGAAGATCAACTTGCGGGTCTCTCTGAAGATCCCGGACGCAGAGGCGGCCACCGTCAAGAACACCCTCCGCCGGAGGATGGGGTACGGGGCGGTCCTGGCGGAACTGGGCAAAGAGAGGCTCTGGTCCATCGATGTCGACGACTCCGTTGCAGATCCCGCAGACCTGGCGAGGAGGCTCGCCCGGGAGCTGGTGAACGAGAACAAGGAGAGCTACAAGGCGACCGTCGACTCCATCGACTTTGAAGACGGTTACGTCCCGGTGAAGGTGGGGCTACGGATCGAGGACGCAGAGGCGATCTCCGCCCAGAACCGGCTTCGAAACCGGCTCGGCTTCGATATGGTGAGGTCCGTAGAGAGGTCTTCTATCTGGAAGCTCTCCCTTCGGGCCGAGGAGCCCGAGAGGACGGCGGAGGAGATCGCCGAGGGGCTCCTGATCAACCCTCACAAGGACTATTATGAGATCATGAGATGAGAGGAGGGAGATGACCTCCTACCTCGAGCACCCGATGCTGAAGGAGAAGGCGGTGGATAGAAGGCTATTTCAGCTGGAGCTCGCCTCCACCGCCCTCAAAGCCTCGACTCTGGTGGTCCTCCCGACGGGCCTGGGAAAGACCGTCGTCGCCCTGATGGTCCTCCTGGCGAGGCTCCCCCGGGGGAGAGTCCTATTTCTCGCTCCTACAAAGCCCCTGGTGGAGCAGCACGCCTCTTATCTAGAGTCGGTCCTGAGGGACGGATCCATCGTAGTCCAGTTCACAGGGGAGATCCCCCCCGACCGGAGGAGAGAGATGTGGGAGGGGGCCAGGGTCGTCGTATCTACGCCTCAGGTGGTGGAAAACGACCTCCTCTCCCGGCGGATATCCCTCAGGGACGTCTCTTTGATCATATTCGACGAGGCCCATCGGGCCGTCGGAAACTACGCCTACGTCTACATAGCGGAGCGCTACCAGAGGGAGGGGACCGACCGGCTCGTCCTGGGGATCACAGCGAGCCCCGGAAGCAGCCTCGAGAGGATTGAAGAGGTCTCCACGAACCTCGGAGCGATGCGGATAGAGACGAAGACGGAGGCTGACCCCGACGTATCTCCCTTCGTCCACGAGAGGGAGATCGAGGTCGTCAAGGTGGTCGTCCCCCCGGAGATCATGAGGGTGCGGACCCTCCTGGAAGAGGTCCTGGAGGATCGGGGCGAGGCCCTCCATCAGCTCGGGGGGTCCGACGGCCTGCGGATGCCCAAGAGGATGGACAGGACCTCGAAGAAAGAGCTTCTGGAGATGCAGAAGACCCTCCGGGGGATGATCGCAAAAAACCCGTCGCCGAGCCTCTACCAGGCGGTATCGGTCCTGGCGGAGGTCCTGAAGCTACAGCACGCCGTCGAGCTCGCCGAGACCCAGGGGGTCGACTCCCTCGCCCGGTACCTGGAGAGGCTCGAGTCGGAGGCCTCCTCCCCGGGGGGAAGCAAGGCGGCGAAGAGGATCATGGAGGACCCCCGGGTGAGGGAGGCGGTCGGCGACCTCGCCAGGATGGACGTCGACCATCCGAAGCTTCGGGCCGTCCTGGAGCTCGTCGAAGAGCAGCTTACTGCCAAGTCCGACTCGCGGATCATGGTATTCACCAACTACCGGGATACGGCGAGCTCTGTCCTCGATTACCTCCGGGAGGCGGCAGGCGACCTGATCAGGCCCGTACGGTTCGTCGGCCAGTCCAGCAGGGCCGCCGACGAGGGGCTATCCCAGAAGAAGCAGGCCGAGATCCTCAGAAAGTTCCGGGATGGGGAGTACAACGTCCTCATCGCCACCTCCGTCGGGGAGGAGGGGATAGACATCCCGGCGACGGACCTCGTCCTCTTCTACGAGCCGGTCCCAAGCGAGATCAGGTCGATCCAGAGGAAGGGGAGGACTGGGAGAGCGAGGGCGGGGAGGGTCGTAGTCCTCGTCGCCAGGGGGACGAGGGACGAGGCGTACCGCTGGATCAGCGACAGGAAAGAGAAGTCCATGCGCCAGCAGATCCGGGAGATGAGCTGGCCTGATCGGAGAGATCTGGGGTCGGCGGCCGGAGGTGGCGCGGCCCTTCCTCCCGGCGGGAGGGGAAGGCAGCTATTGATCGGGGAGGAGGGAGGAGGGTCGGCGGCGGAGGCGGAAGCTGAGGCGAAGGCGGAGGCTTCCGGCGGGGGGCCGGCCTTCCTCGACCGCCCAGAAGATGAGGAGGCCTCCGCCCTCGTCGTCGTCGATCCCAGGGAGAGGAGCCTCGCCCGGATGCTGGAGTCGATGGGGGTGGGGGTTACCTTGCGGGTCCTGGAGGTCGGCGATTACATAGTAAGCGACAGAGTCGGGATCGAGAGGAAGACCGCCGAAGACTTCGTCGACTCCCTCATCGGCGGCGAGAGGAACCTCTTCGCCCAGCTGAAGGACCTCTCCCGAAACTACGAGAGGCCGATTTTAATCCTGGAAGGGCGGGACCTCTACGCCCGGCAGGTCCATCCCAACGCCATCCGCGGCGCCCTGGCGTCTATAGCCGTCGACTTCGGCGTCGCCATCATCCCGACGGCCGACGAGGATGAGACCGTCTCGGTGATCGCGGCTATAGCGAGGCGCGAGCAGCAGGCCGGGGGCGGCGCCCCCCACGCCCACGGCAAGAAGACCCACCGGACCCTCAAAGAGCAGCAGGAGTACCTGGTCTCGTCGATCCCTGGTGTAGGCCAGGCCGTCGCAAAAAACCTCCTGCGTCACTTCGGGTCGGTGGAGAGGGTCTTCGCAGCCTCGGCGGAGGAGCTGGAGACGGTCCCCCTCGTCGGGCCGAAGACGGCGGAGAGGATCCGGGAGCTGGTGGGCGGGGAGTACAAGGGATAGAACTTTTGGATCTGGGCCCGTCCCGCATCTCAGGTTGAATCCTGATTCAGGGGTTCTCTTTGAGCTTCAGCTGGACCTCAAGCTCCCTTATTGCTGGATCATGCTTATACTGAACCTCGATCTTGATCGGCTCGGCGGGACTCACTCCCAGGGTCCAGTCCCCCGATGACGCCTCCACCCTTCCCCGAGCCTCGATCTCATCGGCGAAGCCCCGGAGGGTCGCCGCCGCCTCGGAGGCGGTCATGTAAAACTCCTGCTCAAACTTCTCCCCACCCGTGGGGCTACCCTTCGATTTGCCGAGTCTTCCGTTTATCTTGACCATTTAACTCACCAAGCCCCCCTATGGAGTTGATCGCTAAAAAAACTTTCTGTATCCAGTTTAAACCCTGATGCCGGAGGCGGCACATCTTCCTTCCCTCCCTGCGAAGGACCCGCAATATAAATACCCCCCAGGAGAGATCAGCGTCCATAGGATGTTGGGCTGGAGGAGGAGCTTAATGGAAGAGGACGATCTCTACGATCTTGAGACCTTTCTGAGGGCGGCAGGGTTCGAGGATGACGAGGTCCTGGAGGTTAAAGACGAGCTTGCAGCCTACAGGAGCATCCCGGGAACTACCCTCAGGAGGTATCTGTCCCGGGTCCTCTCCTCCGTCGAGGTGGATCGTCGATGCGACTTTCTCAAGGGCGTCATCGTCGGGACCGCGATCCACGGGGCGATCTTGGACCGGGACATTGAAGCTGAGATCAGCGCTATCGTCGATAGGAGGCTTGAAGAGCTCATCAAAGATCTGAAGATCGACAGGAGATAGCCGGCACCTCTCCTGAGGTCCCTGGTACCCCCGTGTCTCAAGACCCCCGGGGAGATCGAGGTCAGATGAAGATAAGGATCGAGATCAAGATCGAGCTGTCGACGATCCTGTAAATCACCTCCCGGGATCCGGCATCCCCAGGGGAGGGCGCTGATCCGTTCAGCTCCGGCGACGGTGGTCACAGAGTCGTTGAAGATAACGCTGCCATCTTCGAAGGGTCGGTATGCAACCTTCCAAGTCGAAACACTTTTTGCCTTTCATGACAGTCTCATAAGAGAGGGTGAAGGATATGAGACTGAGCGATAGCAGGTCTTTTGATCACCTGATCGAGTCTCTTAAGGATGAGAACTTTCGGGTCCGGGGGTGGGCTGCCTGGTCGCTCGGCGATGACCGGGATCAAAGAGCCTACGGTCCCCTCATCGAGTCTCTGGAAGATGAGCACGAGCACGTCAGATTGATGGCCGCATCAGCCCTCGGCAAGTTGGGAGATCCCAGGTGCGTGAGACCCCTCGCAGGGGCTCTCTTCGATGACGACTTCAGAGTCCGGGAGGCTGCTGCCAAGGCTCTCGGAAAGATACGGGATGGCGGAGCCGTGGAGCCTCTCATCTCCGCCCTGAGAGATGAGCACAGGTGGGTCCGACAGAACGCCGCCGATGCTCTGGGAAAGATCTGCGATCCCAGAGCGCTCGACCCACTAATAAGAGCTCTGGAGGATGAGGATGCGGGGGTCCGGGCCGACGCTGCCAGGGCCCTGGACGAGATATCGCATTCGAAGGCGGTCGCCCCCCAAGACCATCTCGCCCCTAAAGTTGTGGCGGAGTCCGTCGAAGAGGCGGAGTTCATCGCCTTCTCAAAGATCTCAGCCCCGGCGACGACCAAACGGGTGGACGATCTGCTCATAGCTCTCGATGACGGGGATTGGGTGAACCGGCTGGATGCCGTGAGGTCCCTCGGGGAGACCGGCGACGAGAGGGCGATCCGTCCCCTCGCTTATATGGCATCGGAAGACGACTCCTCCTGGGTCCGGGCGATGGTGGCAAGCTCGTTGGTGAAGCTGGGAAAGAGGGGCTTGTTGGACCGGATAATTGAGGCCCTTTACGACGAGGACCCGGTGGTCAGGGGGAACGCCGCCGCCTCCCTCGGCGAGATCGGCGATCCCCGGGCTAAGGACGCCCTCATCGATCTTCTGAAGGACGAGGCCGAAGCTGTCCGTAGAGCGGCTCGAGAGGCTTTGGAGAAGATCGGGGCTTATTAGGATAGGCGGAACGGACCGGGGACGGGGACGGTGACCCCCTCCAACAGGTTGGAGGGTTTGGAGGCTGGAGGAGGCGCTCCAGATTGCACCTCGAAATAGTGGATATCAGAATAGAATTCCCAATAGTCCGAAGCAATCTGGCATACAGGTTAATTGGTGCGGGGGATGGGAATTTCGCACGTATTTACTAGTAGAAATTGACCACTTTTCCCGGCCAGGGTATCTATGTGCTGATGGCCGAATCGAGGATCCGCCAGATCGTCCACGATAAAGCAGTCAAGGCAGGGATACGAAGGACGTACAGATGCATATGAAGAGTATATTTGTAAAGATATATTAAATACCCCATGAAACCTTAACCAATCACGAATGCTAGAAACTCCTACTTATTTCAGTATCATGACCGTTTTTCGAAATCCTCGAGTATGTTTAATATATAAAACTCATTTCCTAGAAAAATCAGATTGAAAGGGCACTAGCGACGAGTAAATCAAAATCCTCAAAGCACCAATAAATACTAAAGGCATGTTGCGATGTATTATTATGTGGACCTGTCTAAGCCTTTGACTCGTTTGATCCAAGTAGATTTTTGGGATATCCCTGCCTCCAACCGGCCGGCAACCGGTGGTGAGCCATTGTGCAGCTAAACCGGGTGTCGAGAATTGATTCTAAATCAAAATAAAGTTCAACGGAGCTTAAACCGTCTCAAGGCGCGCCTCGACAGCAATGGCTTCCTGCGCCAGTACAGCTATGAGCAGCCGCTACGATCCGAGCTGTTCAGCATCAACCAGCTGGAGCGGCATGCCAAGGCGCTGGCAGAACGCCATGAGATCGATCCGATGCCCGGCAAGGACCTGCTTCTGCCAAGGCTGGCTGAGAACGAGGCGATCCTGCTGCAGGCAAACGAGCTGTTGACAGAGGCTGTGGCATCGAATCTGCGGATTGCGCCAGCCTCGGAGTGGCTACTCGACAACTTCTACAAGATAGAAGAGCAGATTCTCATGGCCAAGCGGCATCTGCCGAAAGGTTACAGCAAAGAGCTGCCGCATATGCTCAGAGGGCCACTGGCCGGCTACCCGCGCATTTATGACCTTGCCAGGGAGCTGATCCTTCATTCCGATGGTCGGGTGGATGCAGAAAGCCTGAAGCGCTTCGTGGATTCGTATCAAACGGTCAGTTTGCTTAACCTGGGTGAACTCTGGGCAGTTGCGATCATGCTCCGCCTGGCACTGATAGAGAACCTGCGGCGGATCTCTTTGCGAATCATCAAGGGCAGGATCGACCGCAATCTGGCAGGTCACTGGGCAGATCAGGTAATTCTGACGGCAGAGACAAAACCAAAGAGCATGATCGTTGTGGTGGCTGATCTGGCCAGCTCAAACCCTCCAATGTCCAGTGCCTTTGTTGCTGAATTTGCCCGAAGGTTGGAAGGACAGAGCCTTGCTCTGGCTCTCCCGCTAACATGGATTGATCAGCGACTATCTGAAATGGGAAAGACCATCGGTCAGATGGTCCAGGAGGATATCCAGCAAGTGGCTGCAGATAAGGTCTCCATAGGCAACAGCATCGGAAGCTTTCGTTTTCTCGAGTCCATGGACTGGAGGAAGTTTGTAGAGGGGACGAGCGTTGTCGAGAAGGCACTGCACATGGACCCTGGAGGCACATATAGCCAGATGGACTTCGCCACCCGGGATCGTTACCGCCACACAGTTGAGAGGATCGCAAAGTGCAGCTTGTTATCTGAGGAAGAGGTCGCACTCAAGGCGGTAAAACTAGCCCAGGCGAGTGTTGAGGCTAGGGGCAGCGAAGATCGAAGTGCACATGTTGGGTTCTACCTGATAGATAAGGGGGTACCTGAGCTTGAGTGGGCTGCCGGGATGAGCTGGCCGCTAATGGAGTCACTTAGCAGGACTATTCACCGGTTCCCTCTGTTATGCTATCTCGGCGCGATAACGCTGGTCACTGCGCTCATAACCGCTATAGTACTGGCCCAGGCTTATAAGCTTGGATCGGGCGGATGGATGCTGGTCTCGGCTTCCATCTTTCTGGTGATCTGCATAAGCAGCCCTGCGGTCGGCCTGGTGAACTGGCTGACGACTCTGCTGGTCAGGCCTCATGCTCTCCCCAGAATGGACTTCTCTTCAGGCATTCCGCAAGAGCTGCGAACGCTGGTTGTGGTACCATCTGTTCTGACCAGCCCTGAAAAAGTTATGGATCTGCTGGAGGGGCTCGAGGTTCGATACCTGGCAAACCGGGATATAAACCTCCACTTCAGCCTTCTGACGGATCTGGGCGACGCCGAGCAGGAGGTCGTGCCTGAGGATGAGCATCTGCTAATTATGGCTCGCCAGGGAATCGAGGCGCTGAATGAAAAGTACCATGATAGTATCTTCTTTCTCTTTCCCCGCCAGCGCAGGAGGGACTCTAAAGAGGAGATCTGGAGGGGCTATGAGCGAAAAAGGGGCATACTCGGGGAACTCAACTCACTGCTGCGAGGGGGATCTGGGGATAGCTTCTCTTCGATTGCGGGCGACGTATCGATCCTGCCTGAAGTGAAGTACGTCATCACGGTCGACGAAGATACCAAGATGCCCTATGACTCTGCCCGGCTGCTGGTGGAGACCATGGCTCACCCTCTCAACCACCCCAGGTTCGATGAGCATAAGCAATATGTCGCTGAGGGCTACAGCATACTCCATCCCCGCCTGAGTTCAGGCATGCCTGAGGCAGACCGATCGAGGTTTGTGAGGCTCTTCGGAGGCGAGCCGGGAATTGATCCATACACGCGGGAAGTCTCGGATGTCTACCAGGACATTTTCGGGGAAGGCTCCTTTACCGGCAAGGGGATCTACGACGTGGATGCCTTTTCGAAGTCTCTGGGTGGGCGCTTTCCAGATAATCTGATCCTGAGCCATGATCTTCTGGAGGGTAGCTATGCCAGAGCGGCATTGGTCAGCGATGTGCAGTTCTATGAGGACTATCCCTACCGCTACACCACAGACGTTAGCCGGAGGCACAGATGGATCAGAGGTGACTGGCAGATTGCCAGTTGGTTGCTCATGCGCGTGCCAGGCCCAGGAGGCCTGGTCATGGACAATCCAATCTCAGGGCTATCCCGATGGAAGATCTTCGACAACCTCAGGCGCAGCCTCGTGACCCCTGCCCAGATTTTACTGTTGTTCTTGGCATGGTCGGTACTGTTGCAGCCATGGTTCTGGACCTCTGTGGTAGTGGGGGCTGTTCTAACACCACCGGTGCTAGCTTGCATCCGAGTGATCCTGAACAAGCCCGCCGAGCTGCCCATTGATCAACACCTGTATTCAGCCGGGAGAGCGATTGTCAGATATCTGGCCCAGGCAGGGCTGAACCTGACCTTCCTGCCGTATGAGGCCTTCTTCAGCCTGGATGCAGTTGTGCGCACCGGAGGGCGAATGCTCTTCACCCATAAACGGCTGCTGGAATGGACCTCTTCGAGCAGTTCAAGAAATAGTGGGAAGAGTGATCTAGCGGGATTCTACCAGTCGATGTGGATAGCCCCAGCAGTAGCCGTTGCCACAACCTCCTATCTGGCGTTTTGGCGTCCTGATGTGCTGTACATCGTCTGGACGCTGCTGGTATCTTGGAGCCTCGCACCTGCTGTTGCCTGGTGGATCAGCCTGCCCCCTGACACACCTAAAGCAAAACTTGACGAGGATCAGACGATCTTCCTGCGCAAGCTTTCGAGGAGGACTTGGAAGTTCTTCGAGACGTTCGTGGGACCCGACAACAACTGGCTTCCGCCGGACAACTATCAGGAGGAACCGCGTTCAGTGGTTGCCAACGGCACATCGCCTACGAATATGGGATTGTCACTGCTCGCGAACCTGGCAGCATACGACTTCGGTTACATCTCGGCAGGAAAGCTGATAGAGCGGAACGCTTGCGCTCTTCAGACAATGAAAAACCTGGAACGGTTCCAGGGCCACTTTTACAACTGGTACGATACTAAGCTGCTTGAACCGATGCAGCCAAAGTACATCTCAACTGTGGATAGCGGTAACCTGGCAGGTCATCTGCTGACCCTGCAGCAAGGGCAAATCGAGCTTATGGACCAGAAGATCCTGCCAGATCAGGCGTTTAACGGTCTTCAGGATACGCTGCAGATCATAAGGGAAGCTGCCAACGGAGGCGGTGGGTCTGCAGACGGGGTCCGAGGGGAAATGGGGCCCCCACAGGTGCTCGTGCAGATCGATCGATTCTGGACAGAGCTTCAGTCGCCTCCATGCAACCTCTCGGCAGCGTGGCAATTGCTGGACCGGCAGGCAAAGGCAGCGGCGTTGATGATGGACCGCCTGGGATCGGAAGCTGATGATGATCTATTGTGGTGGACACGGGCTTATGAGCTTCAGCTCCGGGACCATTTGGACGACCTGGTCCTCATGGCACCGTGGCTTATGTTGCCTATGTGGATTATGGGACATCCTCTCCATGAGGAATTTCCGGCGCAAGACTTGACAGAGCAGGTAGGAAGGAGAAGCGAGCTACAAGCTGAGCTGCTCAGACTTGACTTCATTCCATTGCTGCGAGAGGTTTCGGAGACGGCCAGAAAGCTGATGCCCATCATAGATCAAATCAGCAGCTATTTCCAAGGTGTTGACCGCCAAACTGAAAGAAAGTGGCTGCAAGAGCTCGGTCAGAAGACAATGGATGCGGAAAAATGCGCTGGCGAGAGGATCGCATCCATCAAGATGCTTGCACTCGACTGCAGAGAGCTGGCTGATATAAAATACGATTTCCTATTCAATGAGTCGCGTCGGCTTCTTGCCATAGGCTACAACGTCGACGATTCCAGGCGCGATGAGGGCTGTTATGATCTTTTAGCATCTGAGGCCAGGCTATCCAGCTTCGTTGCCATCGCCCAAGGGAGGCTGAAGCAGGAGCACTGGTTTTCCTTAGGTCGCATGCTCACCACCGCAGGCGGAGAGCTGGCTTTGCTCTCCTGGGGTGGGACTATGTTCGAGTATCTCATGCCGCTATTGATTATGCCGACTTATGAGAACACCCTTCTCAATCAGACCTACAGGTCGACGGTCAAGCGGCAGATCGAATATGGTCAACAACGAAGTGTTCCCTGGGGCGTCTCAGAATCTGGCTACAATATCATAGACGTCAATCAGATCTACCAGTACCGGGCTTTCGGAGTGCCGGGGCTCGGGTTTAAGCGTGGGCTGGCCAAAGACCTGGTGATAGCACCTTACGCCTCGGCTCTGGCCTTGATGGTTTCTCCCGCAGAGGGTTGCATCAATCTGCAGCGAATGGCAGACGAGGGCTATCTGGGTGAGTATGGCTTCTACGAGGCCATAGATTACACCCAGTCACGTCTGATCCAAGGTCAAAGAAGCGCAACTGTGCGGTCCTTCATGGCCCACCACCAGGGCATGAGCTTTCTCTCTATGGCTTATGTTTTGTTAGACCGACCTATGCAAAGAAGATTCATGGCCAATCCCATCTTCCGGGCTGCGGATCTGCTTCTCCAAGAAAGGGTTCCCAAGGCTAAGCCATTCTATCCTCATGCAGCGGAGGCGTCGCCATCAATCTGGAGGGCAGGCATGCTGGCGCGTGAGAAGTCCATGCGGGTCTTCAACGATCCGAACAGCACCACGCCTGATGTGCACCTTCTCTCCAACGGCGATTACAGAGTGATGATCTCTGGTTCCGGTGCAGGCTATAGCCAGTGGAAGGATATTGCAGTCACTCGCTGGCATGGCGATATTACCCGCGACAATGAGGGACAGTTTTTCTATATCCGCGACCTGGACAGCAATGATGTCCGGTCGGCAGGATATCAGCCTGTGTGTAAAAAAGCTAAGACTTATCAGGTCATATTCCAGGGAGCGAAGGCGGAGTTCAGGTCAAGGGTTTTAGGGATTGATGCCTATACAGAAGTTGTTGTTTCGCCTGAGGACGATGTCGAGTTACGTAGCATCAGTCTCACCAATCGCACATCGATAAGGCGGAAGATTGAGCTGACAAGCTATGCAGAGGTCGTTCTGACGACCCCAGCGGCAGATGCAACACATCCCGCTTTTAGCAACCTCTTCGTAGAGACAAAGATCCTGCGCAAAAGATCTGCTATCCTATGCACTCGCCGACCGAGGTCCAAGGACGAGAAGACGCCCTGGATGCTGCATCTGATGGCGGCGGAGAAGGTCAAGGATGATCTGGTTTCTTTTGAGACGGATCGCTCCAAGTTCATAGGTAGGGGAAGAACTGTTGCGGATCCTGTGGCAATGACTGGAGTAATAGAGCTCTCAGATAGCGAGGGCTCCGTCTTGGATCCGATAGTTTCCATTAGGTGCATTGTTACGATAGATCCAGGAGAGACGTCACGGGTGAACTTCATCACAGGAATGGCAGAGACGCGAGCTAGGGCCATTGAACTGATTGATAAATACCACGACGTACGCATGACAGACCGCGTCCACAACCTGGCCTGGACTCACAACCAGATGATTATGCAACAGCTCAACATCACCGATGCCGATATTAATCTTTATATGCGCCTTGCCAGCGCAATAATTTATCCCTGCTCAAACTGGCGCGCAAGTACCGGCGTTCTCTCGAAAAACCAGCATGGTCAGTCAGGCCTGTGGGCTTACGGCATATCGGGCGATATCCCAATTGTCCTCCTTCGGATCGGAGATCGGTCTTACATCGATCTGGCTCATCAGCTCTTGAGGGCTCACGCCTACTGGCATATGATGGGGCTTGCAGTGGATCTGGTGATCTGGAACGAAGATCGCTCAGGCTATCGGCAGGAACTCCAGGATGAAATTATGGGCCTGGTCTCCATCAGCACCGATACCTTTACCAAGGAGCGATCGGGCGGAGTCTTCGTAATACACGCAGACCAGATCTCAGAAGAGGCGGGAGTCCTGGTACAGGCCGTGGCCAAAGCCATCTTCACAGATGACCGGGGAAATTTTGAGGACCAGCTCGAACGCACATGCAGATTCTCAGTAGCCGTTCCTCTTTTAAAGCCGGTCCAGGCTCCCCGTGTCGAGAACTACGAGGCGGTTATGTCTACCGGCCGGGATCTAATCTTCTTTAACGGTCTTGGTGGGTTCACAAAGGATGGACGCGAATACATAATCCGGATCGCTCCTGGACAGACGACACCGGTTCCGTGGTCGAATGTGATATCAAATCCCAATTTCGGGACAGTAATCTCTGAGAGCGGCGGAGCATATACGTGGGGCGAGAACTCCCAGCAGTTCCGCCTTACCCCCTGGTATAACGATCCTGTGAGCGATACCAGCGGCGAGGCTCTGTACATTCGTGACGAGGAGAGCGGCCAGTTCTGGTCGCCCACGGCCATGCCGGCACGCGGGCCGACGCATTACACCTGTAGGCACGGGTTCGGTTACAGCGTTTTCGAGCACAAAGAGAGCGGGATTGCATCCGAGCTGTGGGTATATGTGGCATTAGACGCGCCAGTGAAGTTTTACCTGCTCAAGCTCCGCAATGAATCAGGAATATCTCGCAGGCTATCTTTGACCAGCTACGTCGAGCTGGTGTTAGGTGAGATGCGTTCTAAGTCTGGAATGCACATTGTCACAGAGATCGATCCCAGTACAGGGGCCCTCCTTGCCAGAAACCCGTACAATGCGGATTTTCCCGGACGGATAGTCTTCCTGGATGTGAACGAAGAGATGGGCAGCTTCTCTGGGGACAGGACCGAGTTCCTTGGCCGAAACGGCAGCTTGGCCAACCCTGCCGCCCTGGCGCGGGAGCGGCTCTCTAACAGAGTTGGGCCGGCCATGGACCCATGTGCAGCCATGCAGGTCAAGATCGATCTGGCAGACGGGCAGGAGAGCGAGATCGTCTTCACCTTGGGCACCGGGCGAAGTATTGACGATGTTCGCAGCCTGATCAAGCGTTTTCGCGGGTCAGGTCCTGCACGCGCTGCGCTAGAGGCGGTGTGGAGCTACTGGAACCGCACCCTTGGCGCAGTCTACGTGGAGACCCCAGATAAGGCCCTCAACGTGCTCACCAACGGCTGGCTCCTCTACCAGACCCTGGCGTGCCGCATCTGGGCGCGCAGCGGATTCTACCAATCGAGCGGGGCATTCGGCTTCCGCGACCAGCTGCAAGATTCAATGGCGTTGATATATGCAGAACCTCAGCTTGCCCGGAAACATCTCCTGCGCTGTGCGGCCCACCAGTTCCTGGAGGGAGATGTTTTGCACTGGTGGCACCCGCCATCGGGACGAGGCGTGCGGACGCACAGCTCGGATGATTACCTCTGGTTGCCGCTGGCGGCTCACCGTTACGTCACAGCTACTGGAGATACCGACGTGCTTGACGAGCGCATCAACTTCATCGAGGGCAGGCCATTGAAGCCTGACGAGGACGCCTACTACGACCTGCCCACCAGGTCGGAGGAGTACGGCACCCTTTACGAGCACTGCGTCAGAGCCATCAGGAACGGCCTTGATTTTGGCCAGCACGGCCTGCCCCTCATGGGCTCTGGAGACTGGAACGACGCCATGAACCGCGTGGGATATCAGGGCAAAGGTGAGAGCATCTGGCTGGCCTTCTTCCTGTACCATGTGCTCATGAAGTTCTCAGAGATCGCCCTTCTGTGTGACGATCCAGCCTTCGCAAATCAATGCATCAGCGAGGCTGCCAATCTGCGCAAGAAGATCAAAGAGTTCGGATGGGATGGCAACTGGTATCTGCGCGCCTACTTCGATAACGGAGAGACCCTCGGGTCCTCGGCCAATCCAGAATGTCAGATCGATTCCATCTCCCAGAGCTGGTCTGTTCTATCCGGGGCAGGAGATGCGGAACGATCAAAGGTTGCTATGGAGGAAGTGGATCGCCAACTTGTCAAAAGAGATGCCTTGCTGATACAGCTCCTAAAGCCGCCCTTCGATAAGTCTGACTCTGATCCTGGCTACATCAGAGGCTACATTCCGGGAGTGAGAGAGAATGGCGGGCAGTACACCCATGCCGCTGTATGGGCAGCCATGGCCTTTGCCGCCTTGGGCGACAGCACCCGGGCCTGGGAGCTATTGGCAATGATCAACCCTCTGAACCATGGCTCGACCCCAGAGCAGGTTGTGATCTACAAAGCAGAGCCATACGTGGTAGCAGCAGATGTCTATGCCCTCCCGCCACACGCAGGACGCGGCGGGTGGACTTGGTACACCGGTGCGGCGGGCTGGATGTACCGTCTCATAGTGGAATCGCTGCTGGGGCTGACGCTAGAAGTGGACAAGCTGCAATTTCAGCCTTGTATCCCCGCCGATTGGGAATCGTTTCAGGTGCATTACCGTTACCGTGAGACATTCTACCACATCACGGTTACGAGGACGGGGGTAGAGCAGAGCGTAATGATAGACGGGCTTTTGCAGAGCGATGGGATGATACACCTTATTGATGATCGGAAAGAGCATTTAGTGGAGGTAAGGATAAACTGAGCAGCGAAATGGCGATATTTCCATTTGCTCTTTCCGATCATCAGTCTGATAAGCTGGGCTTCTCGGGAGGGGCATCAAGCGTATAAAGAGCCGCCGGAGCCATCTTTAACGGTATTGCAATTTGGACGATCTTTAAGCTATGTCCTTTCAATGCAAAACAGCGAGGAGCCAAAAAACTTTTTGCGCTTGAGTATATCTGATGCTGCTATGCCCGCTGCGAAAAAACATCGTTGGGATGAAGGTATTTTAGTCCTATCCAGGACAGTCGTGAGCTAGAAGGCAGTGAAAGTGGAAAAATTCCATTCCTATTTACTGGTAAATAATTCAGGGATCTATATCTAAAAATCGATATGTGTCGAGGTAATTTTTATGCAGGGAATGGGATTTTCGCACGTATTTACTAGTAAAAATATGCCGCTTCAGCCGTGTATCCAATAAAGAGGTTCGAAGAGAGTATATCAGCCGATCGATATTACTCCACGGGACAACTCGCCCATGTACGGCTTTATCAGAAGGAAAGGGTTGGGGCTTTGAGATGGCTCCCTGGCTGGGTTTTGAGCGTTTTTAAAAGTTTTTGGGCAAGGTGGGTCATCATCTCTTCAGCTGGAAGACGTAGACGAACATTCTTTTCTCGGCCGGTAGGATATCTTGCAGAATCTTCTCGACCTCGTCTTTGGTCGTAGCGCCCGCGATGATCAGGCCTTCGGTCACCGCAAACCAACCCTTTTCGATCCCGATGTCTCGAAGCCGCCTTCTGTAGGTTCTGGCGTAAACCTTTCCCATCTCCTGGTGGTAGAGGGCCATCAGTTCTGGATCTTTGTGGATTAGCTCCCCTATCTCCTCCCAGTGGATCTCGCGGCTGTTCTCGTTTTTCAGATAGATCTTCAGCTTATCGGCATCCCTCGGTTCAGCTTTTTCGGGATGGAACGGAAGTGCTGTTATGATCCCGAAGCGCATCTTGGCTTCGTTGTACTTGTTGTCAAAGACCCGGCTTATGCCTTTTCCGATGATGATTTTGGAAGGTGCGAGGATGCCATCGTACACGATCTTGTTTTCGAAAGGTAGGAGGACCGCTTCGACAGATACCGGAAGATTAGACGAGTCTATCAGCTCCTTCAAGGGAGTGTAAAGCCCCAATACACCGTAGGCCCTAGGTGGGTCTTCAGCGTCGAGAAATACAGTGTATTTCTTTAGGTGGCGAACGATGAAGAACCTACCTTTGAGGCAATTTTTCCAGCTGGCTATGATCTCAAGATCTTGCCAAGAAAGGCTCATAGGATTTTCCTGGATAAAGTCATCGATCAGCTCTGGTTGGTCGAACAGCTTATATCTCAGCTTGGCAACATCTTTCAAAGAACATCGTGAGATATCTTTTGGTGATTCCACGTTATCCAAAACTTCGAGTATATCATTTGCATAATACAGAATGGGCCAATAAAGGTCGTAATAATGCACAATCTCTTCTTCTAAAAGCTCCATCGATTCCCACCTAAATTTCGAGTTACCTTGATCAGAACGCCACATCTCCCTCGTAGATCTCTGCGCCGAACTCGATCGCCTCCTCAACCGCAGCTAGATCCTTCATCAAGAGTATCCGCTCCTTGGGCGTCTCCGTGAACGCCACCGAGTTCCTTAGGACCGGAGCATACTTGCTGAACTTGTCCAGCTTGACCATATAACCCTTCAGGTCCTCGATGGGGTAGGCGTCAAATCCGTTCCGTTCGAGGAGCTTCAGCGCCTGGTTCCTTTCTCCCACCGACTTGAACTCGAACCTGTACGTCTCGCGGTTGTAATGATCGGCAAGCTGCCTGAAAAGATCCTGGTTATCAGCGAAGAAGTACTTGAAGACCCAGAGCTTGCCTACCTTGAAGACGTTGATTCGCTTGCGTTTTTCTTCAGCATCGAAGGTCTGTACACCCATTGCCTGTTTCCACCTCCATAACCACGATCGCCTTCGCACCTTTCCAGTAGCCTGGTTCAATTAACTGATCGCCAGGTGACGAGAACTCAGCCAATCTCACGGCTCGCGAACCAGGGCGCTTGTCGACGCCAAATCCCGAAGCTTCTGTATGGATTCCAGCTCTTCTACGGACTTTTTCCGCCTTTCCTCCTCGATGGACTTGATGATTTCGTCTATCGGCGTGCTCAGAGCATAAACCTTTGAAGGTCGGCCTTTCCCTTCGGTACTCTTGATTTCCCACTCGCGAATCCAATTGTTGAGACGCAAAGTGCGCATCGCGATACTGACTTCGGGTTGCCTCAGACCAGACCCACGTTCGATATCTCTTGACGTCGACTCGCCAGCGGCCGCCAGGTATGTGATGACCTTGGCGACATTACGCTGGACACCAAAACTATGCAAAAGATCTGCGAACTCATGGTATTTGTCGCCTAGCGCCTCAGCTAATCCCTCTCTCATTGCAAGCTACCCCCTATGATAGTGATTAGATATGTATATGTTACTATTATAAATAATCGCTGTATTTACGTCACAGTATAAAATAAGGGTAGACGATATGAATTGCAAATTTGTGTTCGCGTGCTTAGAAAGCCTGCAAAGAGCCTGCAACGCCTCTAGTTACCGATATTGCAGGATTGCACACTTTCTCAGGAAGGGGGGGGGTCGCATCGGATTGGCTCTCATAAGTACCAGCGTTTTGTTTGAGTCCTTCTGTTATGGTTATTGTGCATGACAACTCGCTTTGGGTAGACTACCTTGGATCGAGTCAATTAAAACCATGCAATCCTGCAATACCAATAACAGGAGACGTTGTAAATTTCTCTAAAGTATGCGCCAAGCCTGCAATTCTATGAGTCAAAGGTTCAAGTCTCTAATTATAGTCATGAACCTAACTATT
>DAXT01000008.1 GCA_002506535.1 Methanothrix harundinacea | reverse complement strand
GCTTATCGATCATCTGGTCCTGCTTGTCGATCATTATGTCCTGCTTATTGAGCATCTGGTCCATCTTCTCGCCGAGATCCCGAAACCCTCCATCCATCCGGGAAAACCCGTCCCTCGTGACGTCTATCAGTTCTTTGAGGAGCTCGGCGGACCTGTCAAGCCTCGCGTCCGTCTCCCCCTCATCGACGAGCTTGGAGAAGTCGCCGTACTCGCCGCTGGCATCATGCCGCTCCACCTCGACGCCGGAGACGTCGATGACGGCGTTTCTGATCTTTAGGGCGGAGACGAACCGCTCCAGGGCCGCAGCATCTCCCTCGGCGACGACCTTCACCCTCCCGTCGGGGAGGTTTCCAACCCACCCGGTGATCCCCATATCCCGGGCAAGGGCTATAACCTTGGACCTGTAGCCGACCTTCTGGACCCTCCCCGAGACGAAGATCACAAAACGCTCCATGGGAGGAGGTCTGGGGCTTATTTTGATATAAGTCTTCTCGTCCCCGGCGGGGGAGAGGGAGGGGAGGGAGGGAGAGGGGGCAGGAGGAGGAGAGGGGGTCGAAGATGAGCGCTCCGATCTTTCGTCTCAGATGCGGATCCTGGGAAGGTCGGTAACTTTTGCCCCATCCCCATTTCCCCCCCCTGCCATCCCGCAAAGGCTTTACCCTCCCCGGAACGATCCCTCATCCGGAGAGTTTGCAGATGGAGATACTGGCGGACGTCGGCGGAAGGCCCGGCATAGACTGCAAGGGCTTTTGCAGCTACTGCTACTTCAAAGGCGTGAAGACCAACGAGCTACGTCCCTTCGGATGCAAGAGGTGCCTCCCCTTCGCCAAAGGATGCGACTACTGCTCCCGGGCCATCGCCGAGGCCTACCCCGGCTTCAAGCCCCTGGAGACGGTGGCGATGGAGGTGGCGGGCGCCGCCTTCGGGAGGAGGCCCGATAAGGTGACCATCAGCGGCGGCGGCGACCTCAGCTGCTACCCCCGCCTCCTGGATCTGGCCAGGATGGTGGGGCAGGGTGGCGTTCCCATCCACCTCGGCTACACCAGCGGGAAGGGGTTTGTCAGGGGAGACGAGGCCGACGCCCTCATGGAGGCGGGGGTGAGGGAGGTCTCCTTCACCGTCTTCTCCACCGACCCCGAGCTTCGAAGGCGTTACATGAACGACAGAAACCCCGAGGCGGCCCTTTCTAACTTGCGAAAGTTCGCCGAAGGCTGCGACGTCTACGCCGCCTCCGTCCTGATACCGGGCGTCAACGACGGCCCCGAGCTGGACCGGACCTGCCGGGACCTGGAGGAGATGGGGGTCAAGAACCTGATCCTGATGAGGTTTGCGAATAGGAGAGAGCAGGGTCTGATCCTGGGAAACGAGCCGATCATCCCCGGCGTCGTCCCCCACTCCATCGAGGAGTTTCGAGATATCGTGACGGAGACGAACGATAAATACAGCTTCAGGGTAGCGGGGACCCCCCTCTGGGATCCGGTGACGAAATCCCCCTTCGCCCTCGCTCACCACAAAGACGCTATAAGAAGGCTCCCTCCCGTCCGGAAGAGGGCGACCCTCGTCACCAGCTCCGTCGCCGGACCCCTCCTCTCGGCGATCTTTGCAGAGCTTGGAGATCTGGTGAACGTCGTCGCCGTCGATAAGGATATTGGCTGCCTCATAACGATCCATGACCTTCTCGCCCTCGACTTATCGAAAGTCCAGGAGACGGTGATCCTCCCCGGAAGGACGATGGCCTTCGACCCGGAGATCAGAAAGGTCCTATCGAGGGACGGCGTCCCAAGGCTCGTCCGGCGGGGGCCCGACCGGCTCACCGTCGACGGCGAGATGTCCATCAGCATGACCCCCGAAGAGGTGATCGAGGTGGAGGTGGAGGCCTTCGCCGAGCTGATCGAGGAGATCAACGGACTGGGGGTCTGAGCCGGGTATCAATAGGATGGGGGTCTCAGGGGTCGCCGTCTGCGGCGGGGACGTAAACAAGGAGGCTTTCATCGACCTCCTGGAAACCCCCCCCTGGGAGAGAAGGGTCATGGGGCTTCTCGATGGAGATAGATATCATATCGTCTGATGGCCTCCTGCCCCAGGGAGCAGCGTTGTATCCGGCCCGATCCTTTCGGGCACCCCATTCGACAGAGGGGGGGAGAACTACGGCGGGCCCTCCGTCCCCGCAGCCTCCTCACTCCCCCCCTGGAGAGACCCCATCCTCTCCTTGAGCTGGTCCAGCCTGGCGCTCAAGAGCCCCAGCTCCCTCTCCAGAAGAGAGAGGACCGCTTCCCTGGAGGCTGGAGCCTCCTCTTGGATCGGCCCCTCGGGCCGGACCTCTCTGAGGACGTAGCTTCCGCCTTCGATCCGGATCCCCATCCCGTAGACGAGGGCCATGGCGATCTTCTTTCGGGCGCTGGTCAGATCGTTCCAGAAGGCCTTTCTCGATATCCCCATGTAGAAGGCCGCCTCCTCCTGCTCCAGATCCAAAAGATCCACCAGGCGGACCGCCTCCAGCTCCTCCAGGTTCAGAGAGGTCGCCTCGGTTCGAGGGCTGCCGTTCGGCAGAAATGTCCTCACCGGGGGGATCTCGGAGATCCAGCGTCTTCCTTTCCGTCTTCCTCGGGGGGGGCTCATGAATATCACTATGCTAATGTTGTATTTGAACTTTGGCTGATGCAAAGATTTAAGTATATAGTCTCATAGGGTACTATTAAGGCGCGGGATCGGAATAGATCCCCGCCGAACGAGAGCATGAGGTGAGAAAGAGATGCCATGGGGAGACGGAACAGGACCCTGGTGGATCGGCTCCAGAGCCCTCGGTGGTGGCGGGAGAAATCCCTGGTGCATCGGCAGAGGATGGCAGGGAAGACGGGCCTTTGCCCCCTTTTACGGCGAGGTCCAGGCTCCTTCGCCCGCCGAGGAGATCATTCGCCTGGAAGAGGCGGCCAGGATCCTGGAGCTGGATCTACAGAATATCAGAGAGCGAATCGAGGGGCTTCGATCGAAATAACGATTCGCAAGCCCCCCATTTTGGAATACGGCTCCACTGTTAAAGAGCCAGAGACCGATTCCGACGCCATCAATGATATATCCGGTCATACCGAAATATCCGAGTATCCAGGAGATGATTACCTGATCTTATCTGTAGCTAGCGGCAAAGGAGGCACTGGAAAGACCCTGGTGGCGACAAACCTCGCCGCATCCCTCTCCGGCGGGCGGGTGACCCTGGCAGACTGCGACGTCGAAGAGCCCAATGCTTATCTATTCTTTCCGGATAGAGAGATCATCGAAGAGACGGACTTCTCCGTCTCTCTTCCCGAAGTGGACGAGGATAGATGCAGCCATTGCGGCAAGTGCGCCCAGTTCTGCGCCTTTCACGCCCTGGCGGTCTTTCCCAGCGAGGTCCTGATCTTTCCCGAGCTCTGTCATGGTTGTGGCGGCTGCATCATAGCCTGTCCGGATGAGGCGATATACGAGGGGTCCCGAAAGACGGGGAAGATATATCAAGCCAGAGCCGGCCCGGCGGATCTCGTCTGGGGAGAGCTCCAGATCGGCGAGGTGAGGACGACCCCTCTGATACGGGCGGTTAAGGATCTGGCTGGCGGTGAGAGGGTGATCGTCGACTCGCCGCCGGGGACCTCCTGCTCCATGGTGGAGGCGGTGAGAGGATCCGATTTCTGCCTCCTGGTCACAGAACCTACGCCCTTCGGCCTCTATGATCTGAAGATCGCGGTGAAGGTCCTAAAGAATATGGATATACCTCATGGCGTGCTGATCAATAAGAGCGGAATCGGAGACAGAGCCATCTACGGATACCTCCAGGAGAGAGATATACCCCTGCTCATGGAGATACCCATGAGCCGGAGGATCGCAGAGATCTATTCCCGGGGAGGGATCTTCATTCGAGAGATGCCTGAATGGGCCGGGAAGCTCTCAGATCTCTGGATCAAAATTGAGGAGATGGTATCATGAAGCAGATCACCGTCGTCAGCGGCAAAGGCGGCACTGGAAAGACCTCCATCCTGGCGTCTTTGGCCGCCCTCAGCAGAGGCCGGGCGGTGATAGCCGACTGCGATGTCGATGCCCCGGACCTCCACCTGATATTGAAGCCGCAGATTAGGGAGAAGAGAGAGTTCTGGGGCATGAAGAAGGCGGCGATAAATCCATCCCGATGCACATCTTGCGGCTCCTGCGAGGAGCACTGCCGCTTTGGAGCAGCAAAAAGCCAAAGGATAGACCCTCTCCTCTGTGAGGGCTGCGGCGTATGTTCCCTCGTCTGCCCGGCTGATGCCATCACCATGGAAGACCGGCTTTCAGGGTACGCCTTCATATCAGATACCAGATTTGGCCCCCTGGTTCATGCTGAGCTCTTTCCCGGGGAAGAGGCCTCGGGAAAGCTGGTGACGATGGTTCGAGAGATCTCCCGTGAGGTGGCGGAGGATCATGACCTGGAGATGGTGCTGATCGACGGCTCGCCTGGAATCGGCTGTCCCGTCATCGCCTCCCTCACGGGGTCCGATCTGGCGGTTGTGGTCACAGAGCCGACGATCTCCGGCGCCCACGACCTGGACAGGATCCTGGGGTTGGTGAGCCACTTTGGGATCGAGCCCCTGGTCTGCATAAATAAGTTCGACCTCAACCCTGAAGCAGCCCTCGAGATAGAAGAGCGATCTCTGGACTGGGGCGCCAAGGTCGTCGGGAGAATCCCCTTCGATCCCGTGGTGGTGGAGGCGATGGTCGCCGGAATGGCTGTGGTGGAGATGGGGGGGCAGGTGGCGGATGCCATAGTCGATATGATGGATGAGATCTCCTCGCAGCTCTGAGGCTACAGGTGGCGCTTCTGGAGATCCGGATGAAGATCCGCAAGCCATACTATCGAGATGAGAGATAGCCCGGATGAAGATGGGCCGCGGTCCATCTCCTCAAGATCCCGGCCAGAGATGGGTCCGGCCGGAGATGAAGGGATGACGTCCCGGCCGGCATAGGGGAGACGGTAGATGTCGACCGACGATAGAGACGAAGGCGAAGAGGAAGTTTTAGAGGAAAGCAGAGAGGAGGGTCGCTCCGATGGGAGCCGTCCGATAAAGAGGGTGGCAGCCTATTCCCTCCTCATAAACACCGCCCTCTTCACGATAAAGCTCTTCTTATCCACCGTCTCCGGCAGCCTCGCCCTGAAGGCGGATGCCGTCCACTCTCTCGTGGACGTCTTCGACTCCGCCGCCCTGATCCTGGGGCTTCACATATCGGAGAGGAAGAGCAAGAGCTTCCCCTACGGCCTTTACAAAGTAGAGAACATCTTCTCGGTATTCATCGCCCTCATGATCTTTCTATCCGCCTTCGAGATCGCCCGCCATGCGGTGGCGGTGGAGACCTCTCCGGTCTATGACGACTGGGTCATATTCGCCGTCGCCGCCCTGATACCCGTCCCCCTCCTCTTCGGCCTCTACGAGGTGAAGGCTGGAAAGGCCGCCAACTCCCCCGGCCTAGTGGCGGACGCGACCCAGTTCAAGGCCGATGCCCTCACGGAGTCGATAGTCCTCTTCGCCCTGATAGGCCAGAGGTCAGGGCTGCCCCTCGACAGGGCGGCGGCCCTTCTCATCGCCTTCTTCGTCGTCAGAGGAGGCTGGGAGATCTTGAAGAGCGGCATGAGGGTGCTTCTGGACGCCTCCGTCGACCCTGCCACCCTGGAGGGAATCCGGGAGACGATCCTCGCCGATCCGACGGTCACCTCCGTCAAGGCGGTGACCGCCCGAAACTCCGGACGCTATATCTTCGTGGAGGCAAAGGTGGCCTTCCGGATAAGAGACCTGCAGAGGGCGCATCAGAGAAGCGAGGTGATCGAGGGGGAGATCCGAAAGAAGTTCCCCCACGTGGCCCGGGTCCTAATCCACTACGAGCCGCAGAAGAAGACCCTCCTGCGCTACGCGATCCCCCTCGCCGGTCCCGCGGGAGAGGTGAGCAGCCACTTTGGAGAGGCCCCCTACTTCGCCCTGGTGGATATCGACCTTCGGCAGGCGGCTATGGTGAGGCAGGAGGTCCTTCCCAACCCCCACCTCGATCTGACCAAGGGCAGAGGTCTCAAGGTGGCGGGATTTCTCTTAGGGTATAAGCCCGACGCCGTCGTCACCAAAGAGGACCTCATCGGGAAAGGTCCAGGATACGTCTTCGCCGAAGCGGGAGTGGAGACGATCCAGATGGATGCGGATCGACTGGAGGCGGTGGTGGATCGAACGCTGAAAGGATTGAACGAAGTTGAGCAAGTTTAGCAAAACCTATAAATATATTGTCCCAATAAAGCATAAATACCCGACGATTTGAACGAACAAAATGGATGAGGTGTCTTATGAAAATGTGCGTAACTGCAGCGGCAGAGGGGCTCGATTCTCCGATAGATCCAAGGTTTGGAAGGGCTCCCTTCTTTGTGGTAGTCGATTTGGAAAGCTCGGCGGTGGAGTCGTTTCAAAACACCAGCGCCGAAGCCAGAGGGGGTGCCGGGATTCAGGCGGCCCAGAGGCTCGCCGGCCTGGGAGTTGGGGCGTTGATCACCGGAAACATAGGTCCCAACGCCATGCAGACCCTCTCGGCCGCAAAAATAAATGTATATCAGAGCCGTGGCGGCACTGTAAGGGACGCTGTGGAGCTGTTCAAGAAGGGCGAGCTCGTTGCCATCTCTGTAGCTACCGCGCCAGCTCACGGAGGCGCGGGGTTTGGCCCGGGAGGCGGCCAGGGCCGGGGCCAGGGAGGTAGAGGCTCTGGCGAAGGCGGCAGAGGTTCTGGAGGCGGCGGGTCCGCACAATTTTAGGCCGTATTTTAAGGCGTTTATTCCGACAGTGGACAACGGGGGGATATGAGGCATACGGCGTTGGAAGATCTCCTCCCAACGCCTCGCAGAACGCTGCGGCGACCAGAGGATGATGGGATCTCCCTCACCCGGCCTTGAGCCGAAGGGGATAATTTCCGGGTGAAAGGCTCCGAAGCCGAGTCTCTTCAGCTGCTTTCATCTCATCGAGGTCAGAGCTGCCGCTCCTGCGGCAGCCAGCCCCAGACCCGATGACCGTTATCAGTCTATTGACCGTTATCAGTCTATTTTTTGAAAACCCCCTGGTCCTGCGACCTCAGATGATGTTCATCGAGGGTGAGGCGGCACGGTACCTTCCCCGACGGATGAAACCGATCGGCTTCAGGCCCCGACAGATCTCAAATGAAAGAGGCTGAGCCGAGAGGGTGTATTTTGACGACGAAAAACCGACAGTAGAAATAAAAAGAAAAAAGGGGTTGTAGGCGTTTGCGCCTACAATGCTGGCATGACCAGGGATCTCTCGCCGGCTGCGCGGAACTCCCTCGCACCACCCATGCCGAATCCCTTGCGGATGTCGTCCCAGGGGAAGGGAAGCGCGGGGTTCGCGAAGCAGACCTTGATCAGGGGGTTGCATGCGTAGGCGTCCTGCCTGGCGGCATGGGCCGCGGAGGAGATGCCTGCATACTCGCCCTGGTGGCCGACGTTCATGGCGTAGTTCGGATAGTTCGCGCCTCTCAGCTCGGTGGGGGACCCCTCGTCGCCCTGGTAGCTGAAGACGTTGGTCGGACCGCACTGGTCCTGCAGGTCGTATCCGAAGAAGCCGAGTCTCCCCCATGCCTCCTTGTGGACCAGCATGCTGCAGTACCAGCCTGCAAGGCCGATCTGGCTGTTGCCGGTGGCGATGGCCGAAGAGATGCCGGATGCTGCGGCCAGGACGGAAGCCCTCTGGGAACCGCCGAAGTGGTCCTCCAGGACCGTCGGGAAGGCCTCGTACTGCTCAATGCCGTAGAGGGTCGTCTCGGTGGCGACGTCCTTGGCGGTCGCCAGGTCGACGGGCGCCTTGCACACGTCGCCGTACTTGTCCACAGCGTAATCGACGCCGTAGTAGGAGAAGTCGTCCAGGATGTCGTTGGTGTAGGCTGCCGTAGCGTACTGGGTGAAACCGACACCGCCGGACATGTAGCTTCCGAGCCAGATCTGGTCGTAGAGCATCGTGCCTGCGGCGACGACGTTCAGGGATACCTGGGCCGGGTCATAGGCCTTCGTCCTGGAGGTCTGGACCATGTCGGCCATGAAGCCGAAGGAGAGTCCACCAGGCTCGTTGGGGCCTCTTGCCCTCCTCGCGGGGAGCATGTCGGCCATCTGAATGACGGCGGCGTGCTTCGCGGCGAAAGCGAGGTCGGCCACAGCGGCCTCACCGGCGCACATGTTGTAGGCGTCGATGAAGGTCATGGAGAGCTGCATGGCGCTCCACCTGGAGGTGGTACCGCCGTCGCAGGTCCTGGATACGATCGTCGGGATGTGGATAGCCTGCCAGGTCGTCTTGCCCATGGCCGTCTTGATCTGCTCAGCCTGGTCCGCGGGGAAGAGCTGGTTGATGTTGATGACGTACTGGTCGTCGATCTCGTCCGCGAGGTCGTCGTCTCCGGTGAAGATCCTGACGTTACAGTCGTCGACGAGGGCGGGGTGGGTCTCCACCATGTGCTCCTGAACCACGGCCGCGCCGGGCATGGCGTGGTTGAGGATCTCCAGGTAGTTGTTGATAGTCTCGGGGGTGACCTCCTTGCCCAGACGCTTCTCCAGCACCTCGTGGGCCATGTCCAGACCGACGATGATCGTCCTTCGAATGTCGTCCCACATCTGCTGCATGGCGGGGTTGTTGACGAAGTGAAGGTCGTCACCCTCTACCACATACTCCGTCGTGGAGAGCTTGTAGGGGACGAGCTGCCTCTGGCCGAGGGGCACGCCACCGCAGTGGACATACGGGTTATATCCGGATATGCCTCTCTTCCCTTCCAGCTTCTTTGCGGCCTCCATGAACTCCACTTTACGGGCGTTCTGGGTCGGCCCCTTCCTCTCATAAGCGGCCGTCTTGCCTGAAAGGTCGAAGTCCTTGCCGAACTTTTTGTTGAGAGCCTTTACGAAAAGCTTCTTAGTGTGAATTTTTCCCATCTTTTCTCACCACCATTTACTCTGGCCTGAATCCCCACCTGCTTCTCCGCTCCCACATGTGGTGGAGAGCGATCAGACCCTCATCGAACTTCCTGGCGCCCTGGGCACCACCAAAGGCCACGTTGTCGTGCCTGAATATGGTGGTCTTCTTGGCGACCTCTGCCTCGCTCATCGGCTTGCCGACGTTTACCTTCTTGTCCAGGGGGATACCGACCTGGTCCTTGACGTATGATACCTTTCCGTCAGAGCCCATCTCGGTCCTGGCCAGCATGTCGAACATCGTGCCGTCTTCTGCGAGCCGCAGGGAGTGGCCGTGGACTGTACAGCCCCTCATGGAAGAGAGAGCAACATCGGTCATCTCGGAGTCCATCTGGACCTTGGTGTACTGCTCTATGTCTCTCTCTCTAGCCTCGATGATCTGTCTTCCGGATAGGGTTCCTGGGTCTGCGCCTCTGCAGTTGATCGCTCCCCAGTAGCTCCTCCAGTAGGGGACAGAGGGGGCGTTGTACATGGAGTCGGCGAACTGGGAGTACCTTATACGGTCTCCAGCGGCTGCGCCGGGGGTCGGCTCAACGAGCTGCCTTATGGGGCAGTCGGGCTCTCCCATCTCTTTCAGGGGCGGGTGAGTGCTGGGGTAGTCTGCTCCGGGAGCCCTGTGGCCCATCACGGTAACGACGTCGGCGTCGGAGATGTCTCTGAGCTTCTCCAGATCGCCGGACATGTGCTTACGCCTGTTCTTTCCAACAGACGTCGTGCCGGGGTAATATTGGGGTTTGTATGCCATATTCTTAAACCTCCTTATGAAAATGCTACGAGTCACCTCTGCTATCAGACAGCATGGCCAAGTTCCTCTCCTTTTTGGCCTTCGGATCGACCAGTCCGAGGATCCTCTTATCCTCCACCTCGCTGCCGTAC
This sequence comes from Methanothrix harundinacea, assembly GCA_002506535.1. GTDB lineage: Archaea > Halobacteriota > Methanosarcinia > Methanotrichales > Methanotrichaceae > Methanocrinis > Methanocrinis harundinacea_B. Next base: position 31,779 of record DAXT01000008.1, on the reverse strand, counting down.
TTGGCGTAGTCCGAGACGGTGGGCTTGGTGTGGAAGAGCTGCCTCTTCTTGATATCGAAGGAGAAGGGCAACGTTCGCTCACACGCCGCTCTGACGCTCTCGATATCCTCTTCGCTCTCCAGCTCCAGCCCTATCCTCCCCACCTTAACCCTCAGTTCGATCGCCTGGTCCCCCAGCTCCAGGAGGAGGTTTTTATGCTCCTCTATGGGGAGGCCCTTGCCCGGGCCGTAGGGAACAGCTCTGGGGAGGTTAGGCCCCTGGATCATGATCCGGAGGACGCCCCCCGACCGGTATATCTCGTCGAGGAGGCGCTGGGCGGTATCCGGGTTGAGAAACCGTCGAGGGAAGATCTCAATCTGGACCGGTTCCGTGTCTGATTTAGTGACCATGCATACTCAACCTATCTATACAGCCTCCGCAACTGCTACGATAGGCTCGCGGAACTCCTTGATCTCGCCGTATACGGCTCCTACCAGACCGGAGGTCATCTCCGGGGTGAACATCTGGGTGCCCGCGTCCAGGGCGACCGCTGCGGATACGCAGGGGATGGCGAATCCTCGAGAGTGCCTCGTCACGACGTGGTTGCCGTTGAAGACGCCGGGGCCGCCGCCGCCGTAGATGGAGTGGCTGAAGAAGGAGAAACCGACAGCGGTTCCCTGAACCTTCCCCCAGTCGCACCCTGGCAGAGCGGTCTCTTTCTCCATGATGTCGTTGAAGTACAGCAGGGTTGAGGAGACTGCCTGAGCGCCTCGGAGAGCGCCGCAGTTGACCATGGTGGCGGCTAGAGTGCCCGCGGCACAGTAAGCGTTCCACTTGGGGACGTCGTTCGCCTCGTACATCACGAACCCGGAGGGGAGCTTCTCGCCGGCCTTGATGACCTTGTCCTCGATGGCCCTCTCAACGACGCTCTGGACGACGGTCCCGATGGTTCCGGTCTTGCCGTTGGTCTTGACCAGGTCGTAGACCATGTTGTCGGCGTTGAGGCCCTGGTAGGCGAGGCCGAGCATCTGGTACCTCTCGAATATGCCTATGGCGTTGCCCATCTCGAAGTTTCCGATCTGCTCGAAGATGGAGGAGAGGGCTGCGGCGTTCATGGCGTTCTTCTTGGTGATGATTGCGATGTGGTTTGCCATGATGTTCCTCAGAGCGAAGCCGAGACCTTCATCGTTCTGGGGGATGTTGAGAACAGATGCTACGTTTCCGCCTGCCATGGGGACGGTCTGCGGGTACTGGCCCCAGACTGCGGCGTGGACCATGGGGGCGTCGTACATGCTGGCCTTGAACTGAGTGACGAGCGCCTCGGTGGTGGCGGCAGCGGCTGCCGTCATTCCGACGACGAACTCAGAGGCTGCGTCGACCCTGGCGGTGGGGATCTGGACGAGGAGCTGCTTTCCTCCACCCAGGACCTGGACGTTGGTGTCGTCTCCAGATTCGACCTGGAGCAGCTTCTTGATCTCTGCGGCGAGGGTGCCGGCGTTGGCGACGACGTCGTATTTCAGCTCGCGTCCCTTTAGCTGCCTGCCCTGGCCTCCGACCTTGCCGGTCTTAAGAGCGTTCTCGATCCCTGCCAGGTTGACCGCCACGGTCCGCTTGGTCAGGTTGATCAGTTTCTTCATCGCCGCGTTCTTGAGTGGGCTGACGGCGCTCAGGTCAACGTCACTCTTTAAAAGAACGCCACGGTCACTATAGAGGTCTATTTTGTCAGACACGTTCTTTATCCTCCTTTACCTTTTAGCAGAAAACGTTCCGAATCGGGATCGCCGGAGCGAACGGTAAGATGAGACTTTCAGAGATCATCATACCCGGCGATTTATCCTCTCCGCTACAGTCTCCCGCCTAACACAACATGGTCATATCGCTACTTAAAGTTTTTGTGCGTTCTATTTCATGACAATACATTTATTCGAATGTGTAAAAATATGGCCCGGGATGTGAGAAAATGATAAAAAAGTGGAGATTCGCGTATATTGCTCATACATATCTGTTATGTCCTCGAATTATGCACCCTATTTGAGGATTTCGGTCCGTTTTTAGGCCAAATTGGATCGAGATATCGATCTTTATGTAACGCGGTGATCTGCGTCATAAAAGGCTAATTTTTTGAATAAGAGCGCCGATCAGACGTCTTTGTGTTACAACGGCCAGACGGTCTGTGAACATTTACACATTAAGGCCGTCATCTCTCAACAGACGGCCGGTGGGGGTGCCGCGATGGGAGGCAGAGCCTCCAGAGAGGATCGATCCCAGAATATAAATCTGTATGGCGCTCACATTATCCCGGCCCTCGACGGAAGAAGTGAGGGATCGGCGATAGATACTTATATCATATCCGGAACTGGCGGTGAACGGATGCATCTCATCATTGCTGAAAAGCACAACGTTGCCAAGCGGATAGCCCAGATCCTGGCCGGGACGAAGCCCAATGTCAAAAGGGTTCACGGGATCGAGACCTTCCACTTCGACGACAAGGTGGTGATGGGGCTCTCCGGCCACATCGTCGGGGTCGACTACCCCCCAGGGTACAACAACTGGCAGAAGGTCGACTATCGGGACCTGATCCACGCCGCGGTGGTGACGAAGCCGACCCAGGCCAAGATGGTCTCCACCCTCACCGACCTGGGAAAGGAGGCGGACCGGATAACCATAGCCACCGACTACGACCGGGAAGGCGAGCTGATCGGCGTCGAGGCCCTCAGGATAGCCGAAGAGGCGAACCCGAAGATAAAGGCCGACAGGGTGAGGTTCAGCGCCATAACCAAGGGCGAGATCCTCGACGCCTTCAGATCTCCCGGCGAGGTGGACTACGCCCTCGCCTCCTCCGGAGAGGCGAGGCAGGTGGTGGACCTGATATGGGGCGCCGCCCTCACCCGGTTCATATCCATCACCGCAGGGAGGCTCGGGAAGGGCTTTCTATCTGTGGGGAGGGTCCAGTCTCCGACCCTCGCCCTCATCGTCGACCGGGAGAAGGAGATCGAGGCCTTCAAGCCCCAGCCCTACTGGGAGATCAGCGCCGACCTCGATAAGGACCTTACCGTCAAGCACGAGAAGGGGAGGATCTGGGACGGCGACCTGGCGAGGTCGATATTCGAGGGCCTCGGCGAAGAGGCGACGGTCCTCTCCATAAAGGAGAAGACGAGGACCGACAGGCCCCCCGCCCCCTTCGACACCACCGCCTTCATCGCCGCCGCCAGCGGCATCGGATTCTCCGCATCCAACTCCATGAGGATAGCAGAGTGGCTCTATACCAGCGGGTTCATAAGCTACCCCAGGACCGAGAATACCGTCTATCCGGCGACCATCGACCTTCGCGCCCTCGTCGCCGCCCTGAAGAAGGGCCCCTTCCGGGAGGATGCGGAGCGGGTCCTGAAGGGGCCCATGGTCCCCACCCGGGGCAAGAGGATCTCGACGGACCATCCCCCCATATACCCGACGGCTCCGGCGACCAGGAAGGATATGAAGCCCGACCAGTGGAAGATATACGAACTCGTGGTCAGACGGTTCCTTGCGACCCTCTCAGAGCCTTCCCGGTGGATCGTCATGAACGTCAAACTCGACATCGACGGCCAGCCCTTCAGGGCCCTGGGCGCCCGCCAGATCGAGGCCGGCTGGAGGGCCTGTTACCCCTACAGCAAGGCGGCGGAGGAGATCCTGCCGCCCCTCACCGAGGGGGAGAAGCTGAAGGTTCTGGGCAAAGACCTGGCAGAGAAAGAGACCCAGCCCCCCTCCAGGTACGGCCAGGGGAGGCTCGTCAAGCTGATGGACGAGCTGGGGCTAGGGACGAAGTCCACAAGACACGAGATCATAAGCAAGCTCTACGCCCGGGCCTACGTCCAGGGCAACCCCATGAAGCCGACGAACACCGCCTACGCCGTCATCGAGGCGCTGGAACGCCACTCCCCCACCATCACAAAGCCGGAGATGACCAGCACCCTCGAAGAGGGGATGACGAAGATCGCCGAACGGAAGATCGGAGAGGATAAGGTCGTCGAGGAGTCGAGGTCGATGCTCGACGCCGTCTTCGACGACCTCCTCCGCCACCAGGAGGAGATCGAGACGACCCTCCGGGAGGGGCTGCGGACCGACAAGATCGTAGGCACCTGCCCCGACTGCAAAAATGAGCTGATCATCCGGAGGGGGCGGCGGGGGAGCAGGTTCATAGGATGCGCCGGCTACCCCAACTGCACCAACACCCTCCCCCTCCCCAAGTTCGGGATGATCGTCGTCACCGACAAGGTCTGCCCCGACCACGGGATGTACCACATCCGGATCATAAACAAGGGTAAACGTCCCTGGGACCTGGGGTGCCCCAGATGCAACTTCGACCAGTGGCAGGCGAAGAAGGCAGAGGAGGCTAAGAAGAAGGCCGAGGTCGACGCCCTCGCCGATATACCGGGGATCGGCCCCAAGACCCTGGAGAAGCTCGCAGCCGCCGGGGTCAAGACCGCTCTCGACCTCGCCGGAGCCGAGGCCGACGATCTGGCGGAGAAGACCGGCCTTGCCATAAAGAAGATATCCTCCTGGCAGCTTGCCGCAAGAGCCCTGGGAAAAGATGGATAGAGCTTCTGATTCTTGAATAATGGGCCTGGCCGGATTTGAACCGGCGACCACTCGGTTATGAGCCGAGCGCTCTAACCGGACTAAGCTACAGGCCCAAGAAACGTTTTATTCGGACGCCGCCAACAGGGCTCGAACCTGTGACGATCTGGTTAACAGCCAGACACTCTACCAACTGAGTTATGGCGGCTCGAACCCTGCCTTTTCGGGCAATCCATTTAAGCCTTTTGATCAGAGGGGTACCTCATGCGCGTTCTCAAAAAGATCCTCCGGGGCCTGGAGGGGGAGATCTCCCTCGTCCCGGAGTCCGTCGACGACCTCTGGCACCTAAAGCACCTGATATCACCCGGCGACCTCGTCTTCGCCCTCACTCACCGGAAGGCCCCTGCCTCCACCGACAAGCTCCGGCCCGAAAAATTGGAGAGAAGGGCCGTGCGCCTCGGCATCAGGACCGAGTCGGTGGAGTTTGCCACATCCTCCAGTTGGCTGCGGGTCCACGGGGTGATAGAGGTCGGCCAGGACGCCGGATCCTACCACACCCTCAACCTGGAGCCGGGGGCCGACGTCTCCATCGTCAAGTCTTGGAGAAGACACGATCTGGCGCGGATCGAGGAGGCGGTCGCCGAGTCGAGACGGCCGAAGGTGGTGATCGCCCTCATCGAGGAGGGGGAGGCGGCGATAGGGGTCCTGCGGCAGTTCGGGGTCGAGACCGCCTCGGAGGTCAAGGCTGGGGGAGGGAAGGGGATGGGCGGCAAGGGCGGCGAGAGCAGGTCGGAGTTTTTGGAGGAGGCGGCAAAGGAGCTCGCCAGGGTGGCGGCGGGAGAGGCGAAGGTGATCCTGGCGGGGCCGGGGTTCATCAAAGAGGACCTAAAAAAGAGGATAGACTCCACCCTTCCCGACCTCGCTGGAAGGATCGTCCTCTCTGAGGCCACAGCCATGGGTGTCTCGGGGTTTCAGGAGGTCCTCCGCCGGGGCGCCATCGACAAGATCCTGGAGGATAGCAGGCTCGGCCTCGAGGCGACCCTGATGGAGGATCTACTCCGGGAGATCGCCACCGACGGCCGGTGCGCCTACGGCCCCGCCGAGGTGAGAGAGGCGGCCTCCATGGGGGCGGTGGAGACTCTTATGATCGGCGACGAGCTCGTCCGTAGCCCGGAGATGGACGAGCTGATGAGGTCCGTCTCCGACGCCAGGGGGAGGGTCGTCATCTTCAGCTCGGAGTTTGAGCCTGGTAAGAGGCTCTCGGCTTTAGGAGGAGTGGCGGCGATAACGAGGTACAAGATCCGGCGTTGACGGGACGGATCCGGCAGTGTCGGGATAAATCCGAAGGTCTGGGACGGATCCGGTGGCGAGGGGATAAACCCAAAGGTGCGCAATGGAACCGGCGATGAAGCGATGAATCCGAGGGTCAGAGATGGAGCCGGCGGTGACAGGACGGATCCGCGGGGCCGGGATACGTTATTATATACCGTCAGATCCCGGTATCGGTAGCATGATCTTCTGCGACAGGTGCCCGGGGAGGGCCGTCATATTCCAGAAGTACTCTGGCCGCCACCTCTGCTCCCGCCACTTCCAGGAGGACGTCCACCGGAAGGCGAGAGAGGTCCTGCGAAGCTACAGGATCTTCGGGGGACCCTGCAGGATAGCCGTCGCAGTATCCGGCGGCAAAGACAGCTCCTCCCTCCTCGTCATCCTCCACCACCTCTTTGGTCACCGGGAGGACGTGGAGCTCCTGGCGGTATCCATCGACGAGGGGATCGACGGATACAGGCCCAAGACCCTGGCGGCGGCAGCGGCCGTCGCCGGAGATCTGGGGGTCGAGCATATCATCGTAAGCCTCCAGGACGAATTCGGGGTCACCACCGACCAACTCGCCTCGGGGGGCCGTCCCCAGGGCCCCTGCAGCTTCTGCGGCGTCCTCAGGAAGGGGCTCCTCAATAAAACCGCCCGGTCCCTCTCCGCCGACGCCGTCGCCACCGGCCACAACCTCGACGACGAGGCCCAGACGGTGATGCTCAACTACCTCAAAGGGGACGTCGACAGGCTCTACAGGCTCCGGCCGAAGAGGGCGATAGCGGGGATGGTCCCCAGGATAAAGCCGCTCCGCCGCGTCCCGGAGAAGGAGATGGGGCTTTACGCCATCCTCCGGGCCATCCCCTTCGAGACGGCGGCCTGCCCCTACATATCCAGGGCCATGAGGCAGGAGGTGAAGGACCTCTTGAACGACCTGGAGGCGAAGCACCCGGGGACGAAGTACTCCATCATGAGGGGGTTTGATAAGATCAATGAACTCCAGCCCCCCCGATCTTACGAGGTCGTCGCCTGCACCAGGTGCTCCGAGCCCTCCAGCGACGGGGTCTGCGCCAGCTGCAGGCTCCTGGAGCAGGTTCGAGGAGAGGAAAGTCTTTAAATGTTGAAGGGGGATGAGGAGGCGGGCCTCGGTGGCTCAGCTGGCTAGAGCGAGTGACTTGTAATCACTAGGTCGCGTGTTCGAATCACGCCCGGGGCTTAAATCCAGGGTCCTATAAGGAGGCAGAACGTGCATCTGATATTCTTCCTGCTCTTCTCGACGGTGGCGACGGCATCGGCAGCTTTCGATCCTCTAGCCTTCAACTTCACCAGCGACATCGACGAGCTGGAGGCTCTCCTGGCAGGTGTGGGGGTCGGGGTCGTGAACCGGTCGGCGGGAGACGGGCTCTTCAACGAGACGGCGGATAGGTCCAGGACGGAGCCGCCCTTCTATCATATCATGAGAGGCGAGAGCATCTTCGCTGATTTCGAGAACCTAACGGCATCGGAGGACCCCGTCCCCCTGCGGGTCGAATCCCCATGGAACGAGTCCTTCTTCGAGATGCTCCTCAGGGACTGGTGGTGAGAGCCTCCGGCCCGATTCGGTCCTTCCGTAGCACCCCCCAACGTCAGGGGGATATAATGGGCTGGATAGAGGCTACAAAGGAAAACTATAATCATTTTCAGATGGGAACGGGATGATCTATGAGGGACTTCGCCAAAGAGATCTTGGAGGTTTTAGAGGAGAACGCCAGGGCTACCCCCGGGGAGATCGCAACTTTGCTGGGCAGTTCAGAGGAGGAGGTAGCTGGAGAGATCAAGAGTCTTGAGGAGTCGGGGGTCATAAGAAAGTACATGACGATGATCAACTGGGAGAAGATCGATGACGGATACGTCTACGCCATAGTGGAGCTGAAGGTCTCTCTCCATCGGGACAAGGGGTACGACGCCATCGCCGAGAGGATCGCCCGGTTCTCCGAGGTCCAGTCGGTGAGGCTGATATCCGGGGACCACGACATATCCTTCACCGTCCGGGGGAGGTCGATGAAGGACGTCGCCTTCTTCGTCACCGAGAAGATAGCCACCCTGGAGGGGGTGGAGTCGACATGCACCCACTTCGTCCTCAAGAGCTACAAGGAGCACGGGGTCATCCTCTACGATCGGGCCCAGCCCAAGAGACTGGTGGTCACGGCATGACCGACGGCGAGATCGGCGGATTGAAAAAGAAGCTGGCCATGGAGAAGCCCTCCCTCTGGTGCCCCGACTCCCACCTCTCGACGACGGTGAGGGATATGCCCCCCTCGGGGATCAGAAAGTTCTTCGACATCGTGGTGGAGATGGAGGACGTCATCAGCCTGGGGGTGGGGGAGCCGGACTTTCCAACCCCCTGGCATATCCGGGAGGCCTGCATCTACTCCCTGGAGGGAGGCCACACTTCCTACACCTCCAACAAGGGTCTTCCCGAGCTGAGGGATGTCCTGGCGGAGTCGGTGAAGGAGGACCTCGCTCTAGATTACGACCCCGAGGACGAGATCCTGATCACCACCGGCGTCTCCGAGGCCGTCGACCTCGCCTTTCGGGCGACCCTGAACCCCGGCGACGAGGTGATCGTCCCCCAGCCCTGCTACGTCGCCTACGTCCCCGACGTCCTCCTGGCAGGAGGCGTTCCAAGGCCGGTGGCCACGCGTCTCTCCGAGGAGTTCAAGCTCCGGCCCGAGGACTTCGCCGAAGCGATAAACGAGAGGACGAAGGCCCTGGTCTTGAGCTACCCCAACAACCCCACGGGAGCGGTCATGACCCGGGGGGACCTGGAGGAGATCGCAGACCTGGTGGTCGAGAACGACCTCCTGGTGATATCCGACGAGGTATACGACAAGCTCACCTACGACGGCAAACACACGAGCTTCGCCCAGCTGGAGGGGATGCAGGAGAGGACGGTCCTCCTGAACGGCCTCTCCAAATCCTCTGCCATGACCGGCTGGAGGATCGGCTACGCCCTCGGGGACCCCGCCATCATCGGAGCCATGACCAAGGTCCACCAGTACACGATGCTCTGCGCCCCCACCATGGCCCAGGTGGCGGCGATAGAGGCGGTCCGCCGGGGGGACGAGGAGGTGAAGGCGATGAAGAGGGAGTACGATCGCAGAAGGAGGCTCTTCGTCTCGGAGCTGGAGAGGCTCGGCCTTCCTTGCTTCGAGCCGAAGGGGGCCTTCTACGCCTTCCCATCGATCCAGGGGACGGGCTTATCCTCCGAGGAATTTGCAGAGGAACTCCTGATGGAGCAGAGAGTGGCGGCGGTCCCCGGAAACGCCTTCGGCGAGAGCGGCGAGGGTTTCCTCCGGTGCTCTTACGCCACCTCCAAGGAGGAGATCCTGGAGGCGGTCGACAGGATCGAGCGGTTCCTCGCGAACCTCGCGGCGTGAGGCCGGATCGCGAGGGAATAAAAAAGGTTTAATACCTCCCTTCCGTTTCGACCCCGATGCTCAAGTCCCGTCTGGTGGACGGAAAGAAGGTCGACAGGCGCCTCGCGGGGCTCGCCCGCCTCGGCATATCCCCCAACGGCTGGACAGCCCTCGCCCTGGCAGTCGCCGTCGGCGGCTTCTTCGCCCTCTGGGGAGGCCAGCTCCTCCCGGGCCTCATCCTATTTCTTATATCGGGAGCCCTGGACATCGTCGACGGGGCGGTGGCAAGGGCGGCCGGAAGAGCCTCCGCGACGGGAGCCTTCATCGACGGGGTCATCGACAGGTACGTCGAGGCGCTCCTTATCCTCGGGATCCTGTTTTATCTGGGCCCCGGCGCAGAATTTATCATACCAGCAGGCGCCTGGATCGCGATCCTCATCTTCGGAGCCGTCATGACCTCCTTCGTGCGGGCCTACGCCGACCACCGGGGGCTCGTCAAGGACCAGAAGGTTCTGGCAACGGAGATGGGGGGGCTTCTCGAGAGGGCCGAGAGGCTGATCCTCATCTACGCCGGGATGATGGGGGCCCTCCTCTTCGGCGACGGCTGGCTTCTGGGAGCGATCGTCATCGCCGCAGTCCTATCGAACCTCACCGCCGTCCAGAGGATATTTGCGGCCATCCGGATCGGAAGACGGGGCTAGATCCCGGGAGAAAAAAAAGGAGGAGAAAAGACGGTCTTGTGGCCTGCCCGGCGGGCCGGCCATCATTCGGGCTGCGGCTCTGGCGGCCGAACCCCCACGGCCGCCGAGAGCGGGAGAGTGGGCCCGAAGGTCGCTCAACCTTCCGGCCCCGGTCTGGTTCGAAATGGGCCCAGTGTCGGCACGGTTCTTCTGCGGTGGAGTTCAGGGCTTTGCTGCCCGCGCAGCATTGGACTGTAAGATCATATTTAGTATTAAGCTTTTCGGTAGAATTGCTACAAGGCTTTCGGACCTTTGGCCCCTTTCCGGGTTGGCGGCGGATCGGATGACAGAGGCATCTCCCGGAGCGATAATCGGATGCGTATAGCCAAAAGATCTCCTTCTCGTCTAAGACCTCTCAACGGATGATCCTTCGACCTTCTCCAGGTAGAGCAGGCCGGTGGGGGTCGCCCTGTAACCGCATGGCTCGGCTTCGACGACGAGGGCCTTCTCCAGCATCGCCAGGTGGAATGCCGCCCGCCTCTCGTCGATCCCCAATACCCCGGCAACCTCCTCCGCCGAACCCGTGCCCTCAGCGACGAGCTTGAGGATATCCCTCCTCACCCGCAGCTGTAGGACCTCCAGGGCGAACCTGTGCCCTTCGGCGGAGTCCCACCACTTGGGCACCTCTCCTCCGCTCACCGAGGCCTCGATCCCGGACCTTCCATCTCCGCCTTCCTCTTGCGGACCCATAATAGTAAGACGTCTCCCCGGAGCTAAAAAGCCGACCGCCTGACGATGGGGCTGAGAGAGAAAAATGGTTATCTCGGTGATCTCAATGGCAGGATGGTGCTGATTTATGGGTGAGGAGAAGGGTAAGAATAAGGGTGAGGAGACGTTTGAGGCGATCAGAAGGAGGGTCGAGGAGGAGCCCTACGCCAAGAAGATGGATCTACGGCTATTGGAGGTGGACCATGGGCGCGCCCTGGTGGAGATGAAGTTCACCGAAGAGATGGAGAACATCTTCGGGATGGCCCACGGCGGGGCGATATTCTCCCTCATCGACGAGGCCTTCGAGGTGGCCGCCAATAGCTATGGGACCGTCTCCGTCGCCCTCAGCATGACCGTAAATTACGTCAGCAGCCCAAAGAAGGGGGAGACCCTCCGGGCCGAGGCGAGGGAGGTGAACAGGTCGAAGAGGGTCGGGACTTACGAGATTCGGGTCGCGACCGAAGGGGGCGACCTCATCGCCGTCTGCCAGGCCCTGGCATACAGGAAGAGGGAGCCGCTGCCATTTCTGTGAAGGGCGCAAAAGAGGTCTGGGGCAAACGAGGTCTAAGGTTTTGGGCGATCGGTGGTGACGGGTTCTGGATAATCGGGATCATAAGGTCCAACGGCTCACCGTTTCCCCTCTGTTGAGAGCTGCGATGCCTTGAGCCGCGATAGCATCTTCTTGGCTCCAAAGGCGGCAGGAACGATGACGACATCCGTTCTCAGACCGGCAGCTTCGACGTGCTCTATCGTTACGAAACCGAGGCTTTTGAGATCTTTGCCGTCGAATCTGATCTCCAAGAATACGTTCGAAGATACGAACTGATCGAACTGGTCGTCGTTCTCAGGGACCATCGCCAGGGGCAGATCCTGCCACGCCAGCCATGAGTAACATTTCTGAAGCGCCCTGTGATCCTCTCGGCCTTCCGGGACGGGCCATCCCTGGGGGGTCCACCTGATCTTCCCGGCTATCTCCGATGCGACGCTCTTCCCGCCGGGGGTCAACCCCCCGGCCATATCTTCCCTCATATCAGTTCACTTTCTCGTTAGATCTCTCGACGGGGTCTGGCTGATGCGACCCAGCTTCCTGTATTTTCTTCAACCGAGATCTGAGGGTTCTCATGCTTATATTGTGGACGACCGATATGGCCACCAGATCTCCATAGCCTTCGGCGGCCTCCTTCAGTGTACGTTCCAGGTTCTCTTCCGAGATCGATCTATCTTCCAAGATCGTTCTATCTTCTGTCATCATATCCAAATCGCTTCCTCCTTAATATTCAATATTTTATTCATCATTTCCCATATTTATCTTCGCCTGTACCGATGGCCGCACCGCAAAAAGAGCGAGAAGTTCAGAGGTAATATCTCCGCCCGAGAAATCGATCCGATCGATGACGAGAGAGACCGTCCATCAGTAAAGCGGCCAAGGGCAGCGGAATCGCCGCCCAGGCCCTAAAGACTTTTAAGGCAGATGATAACTTCAGACCTTGTGAGCTATAGCGAACCTCTGCATAACCTTGTCGACCATTATGGTGGCCTTATCGCCAACACCGGTCTCCGGAACGAAGATTACGAAACCCTCGATCCTGGCTATGCCGTCTCCCTGCTTTGATATGTCTTCGATCTCAACGTCGTATTCCTTTCCGTTCTCCACTGGCGCCGAGGGACCAAACCCGCTGGCACCAAAAGAGCCTCTGTTATTGCCGTACAAACTTTGCACCATCCTTTGCGAAAAACCATAAAACAGATCAGCTTAACGCGAGGGCTAGTAAGGGGCGGGTCTATTTAAGCCTTTGTATCCGTCCACAGATCGGTTGAGTTCGAGAGACGTCTTTTATCAAAGGCCCCCATCGCCGAGGAGGGATCCACCGGAACGGCGACTCGGCCGACCGATCCGCCTTAAGAGATCCTCTGCATCCTTACGACGTCCAAGAGTCCGGCCCACTTTCTGCCTGATTGCCTCAGGCCGGCAACAACCGGTCCGCCTCAGGGCTCTCCCTCCGGGTTTCGAGTCTCTTATAAGCGTTTTTGCCAACAAGCCTCGCTTGACATTCACTTCAAATCAGCCCCACCCCCCACCCGACGGAAACCGTGATTACCCCCCGCGCCCATCTCCCCCCCTGGAGTCCGTATCTCATGATCACAAAAGTATTCATATCCCACTCTGAGGAGGACGAGCCCCTCGCCCAGGAGGTCGCTGAAGCGCTATGGCGGATCGGCCTGGAGAGCTTCGTCGCCATCTACCGGCGGGCCCGGGGGGTGGCTCCGGGCGATAGGGCGCGGTTTGGGATCCGCCACTCTGACTGCGTCATCGCCATCCTCACCCTCGACGGCGTGGTCTCGCCCCGGGTCAACCAGGAGATCGGCTTTGCTTGCGGCATCGACCAATTGGTGATCCCCCTCCTGGAGACGGGGGCGGAGATCCCCGTCATGATAAGGCACTTAAAGCCGATATCATTCAGCCGCGAGACCTACTCCGACGCCCTCGGCGAGCTGATACTAAATATACGGGACCTCACCGACCTCGAGTGGCTGAAGGTAAAGTGCCCCCTCTGCGGCGAGGAGATGACCCAGTACCTCCCGCCCCCGGAGCTTGTGGAGAGGGCGGTTCTGTCCGGGACGGGCCTCGACACCATCTGCACCTACTGCGAGTCGGCCCTCACCCTCGACCCCCGGACCTTCAAGCCAGAGCCCTGACGTTCGCCATGCCATGCCAAGCCAGTCCAATCCATGCCTCGACGGGGGCCACCCCTCGGCGACGTCTAGCGCCTCGCTGAGAGCGATGGGAGATATAATATAGGGGTGGGAGCGTGGGGGTGGGAACGAGGCGAGCTATTCGATGTTATCAGACGGTGATGGGCCGGGAGATCCGGCGCTCAAATTGACTTTTGGACGGCCATCGGACCGGGGCTGTAAATGGGCCTGCGAATCGGCCTCTTTTTCCTCTCCAAACCTTTTTATATCAGGAATAGGTCTTGGGGGTAAGATCCGATGATCGGTGGCGGCGAGACGTCCATCTTGATACCGTCCTCCACAACGATGGAGTCGGCGGACGAGAGGATACGCACCCTCAAGGTGGGACAGATCGCCAGAGCAGCTGCGGTATTTCGGGTGGACCGGATCGTCATATATCGCGACGATCAGTTTGATGACTCACGGTTCATATCCCGGGTCCTGCAGTACGCAGAGACGCCCCAGTACCTCCGAAAGAGGCTCTTTCCTCGGGAGAGGGCCCTGAGGTACGTCGGCATCCTGCCGCCGCTGCGCACCCCTCATCATCCCACAAGCTCAAAGGTTTCAACGCTCAAGGTCGGCGAGTTTCGAGTAGGTTTGGTAGTCGACGAAGTGGGATCTGACGACGGCGCATGGGTGGAGATAGGTGTTGAGCGCCCATTGCCCCTCAGGACCGAAAAGCGGTTTCGGTTGGGGCAGCGCCTGAACGTCAGAATCTTTTCGCTGAAACCCCTCGCCGCGGAGCCGGTAGACCGATCGGAGATACCTCACTACTGGGGCTACGAGACAGAGGTCATCCCGAACCTGGACGACCACGTCCGCTCGACAGAGAGGCTAGTCGTGGCCACGTCCAGGAGGGGCGCGCCAGCCACCCCAGAACTCCTGAGCCAAATGGTCCATGAGGGCCGAAGGAGAAGGGGTCTTGAGGTGGTCTTCGGCTCGCCCGCACGCGGCGTTGATGCGTTCTTGAGCAGCGAAACGATGGAAGGATGTTGCATGATTAACACCATACCGCATCAGGGAACCGAGACGGTGAGGCTAGAAGAGGCTATAGTTGCCACCCTCTCCCAGGTCAACCTGATGCGATCACTGGAGGGCTAAATGGCAACCATACACCGACCAAGGCGAGGTTCGCTGGCCTTCAGCCCCCGAAAAAGGGCTAAGAGCCAGGTCCCCAGGACGAGATTCTGGGCCGCTGGCGAGGACAAAGCCAGAATGGACGGGTTTGCCGGGTACAAGGCCGGCATGACCCATCTCATAATGATCGACGACAAGCCCAACAGCCTCACGGAAGGGATGGAGATCAGCGTGCCGGTCACCATCCTGGAGACGCCGCCCCTGGGGATCGCAGCCCTGAGGGTCTACGAGAAGTACAACGGCGGCATGAGGGCTGCAGGAGAGGCTTGGTCAGAGAAACTGGATCCGTACCTTGCGCGGTCGATCACCGTACCCAAGAACAAGAGAGGCGGATCTCTCGACGAGATCGGAGCCCGCATAGAGGATATGGAAGAGCTCCGCTTGATCGCTTATACAAACCCCAAGCTTCTTACGGGGGTTCCAAAGAAGAACCCGGACCTCATGGAGATCCAGGTGAACGGAGGGAGCCTCCAGGAACAGTTTGATGTGGCCCGGAGCCTCCTCGGCTCCCAGGTCCCCATCTCCAGCGTCTTTGGGATCGGCTCGATCATCGACGTCTCCGCCATCACCAAGGGGAAGGGGACTCAGGGTCCCGTCAAGCGCTGGGGGATTAACCTGCAGAAGAGGAAACACTCCCGGGGCGGCAAACGGCGCCACATAGGAAACCTCGGCCCGTGGCACCCCCACCACGTGCGGTGGACCGTCCCCCTCATGGGACAGATGGGCTACCACCAGAGGACGGAGTTCAACAAGAGAATTCTGGCCATGGGATCCGACGGCGTCGAGATCACCCCCGATGGGGGATTTCCCGGATACGGGATCATCCGGGGCGAATACGCCATCGTCAGCGGAAGCGTCCCCGGCCCCACCAAGAGGCTGATCAGGATCAGAAACGCCGTCAGACCCAAGGACGCCGAAGCGAAGACGCCTCAGGTCCTCTACGTCAGCAAAGAGTCGAAGCAGGGGTTGTGATGAAGGCTAAAGTTATCGATCTATCAGGAAAGGAGGTCGGCGAGATGGAGCTTCCCAAGGTCTTCAGTGAGGAGTTCCGGCCTGACCTCATCAAGAGGGCGGTCCTCGCGGCACAAGCCAACAGGCTCCAGCCCTACGGTCCCGGGAAGCTCTCGGGGCTGAAGACCTCTGCCATCTCCTGGGGAACCGGCCGCGGCGTCTCTCGAGTTCCAAGGATCGTCAACGGAAGGCGAGCTGCCAGGGTCCCCCAGGCGAAGGGCGGCCGAAGAGCCCACCCCCCGAAGCCCGAGGCTGACAGAACCGAGAAGGTGAACGCCAAGGAGCGGAAGAAGGCGATCAGATCGGCGATAGCCGCCACCGCAAACCGCGACCTCGTGCGGGCAAGGGGCCACATATTCTCCGGCGAGCCGATAGTCGTCGCAAAAGACGACCTGGAGGCCGTCGAGAAGACTGGGGAGGTTAGAAAGTTCCTCGAATCCTGCGGCCTCTGGGACGACGTCATGAGAGCGAAGAGCGGTAGGACGATCCGGGCGGGCCGGGGGAAGATGAGGGGAAGGAAGTACAAGCACCCCAAGAGCCTCCTTATAGTGACGGGGAGAGACTGCAGCAGCCTTATCAAAGCCTCCAGGAACCTCTCGGGCGTCGACATCACCACCGTCGATAGGCTTAACGCTGAGCTTCTGGCTCCAGGAACCCATGCAGGAAGGCTTACGGTCTGGACCGAATCCTCTCTACAATGGCTGGGTGAGACCTATGGTCATTAAAAGTCCGTTCATCACGGAGAAGGTCACTAACATGATCGACTCCGAGAACACCATGGAGTTTCTGGTGGACATAAGGGCGAACAAGAAGGAGATCAAAAAGGAGCTGGAAGAGCTCTACGACGTCGAGGTGGTCTCGATAAGGACGATGATCACCCCCAAGGGCGATAAGAAGGCGTCGGTGAAGCTCGCCGGTGACGGCAGCGCCAACGAGCTGGCCACCACCCTGGGGCTTTTGTGAGGTGAGGTTATGGGGCACAGAATTATCCAACAGAACCGAGGTCGAGGAACCCCGACTTACAGGGCTCCCTCCCACAAATTCAGGGCTGAGCTGAAGCATGTGAAGGTGGACGACGGCGAGACCGTCCGGGGGCTCGTCAAGGAGATAGTACACGATCCGGCCCGGTCCGCCCCGGTGGCGAAGGTGGTCCTCGACAACGATGAGGAGAGGTACCTCCTCGTCCCCGAGGGGGTCTACGTCGGCCAGGAGATCGCCTGCGGCGCATCTGCCGAGATCAAGCCCGGCAACTCTCTACCCCTGGCGGAGATCCCCGAGGGGATCCCCATCTGCAACATCGAGTCGAACCCGAGGTCCGGCGGCCAGTTCGCAAGGTCGAGCGGCGTCTACGGGATCCTTGTAGCTCACGACGTCGGAAAGACCGTCGTCCAGCTCCCCAGCGGAGAGATGAAGTGGCTCAACCCCCAGTGCATGGCGACGATAGGCGTCGTCGCCGGCGGCGGCAGGACAGACAAGCCCTTCGTAAAGGCCGGAAAGAAGTACCACAAGATGAAGTCCAAGGCTGGCAAGTACCCCAGGGTCAGAGGCGTGGCCATGAACGTGGTGGACCACCCCTTCGGCGGCGGCGGATGGCAGCATCCAGGAAGACCCAAGACCGTCAGCAGGAACGCGCCTCCCGGTCGTAAGGTCGGGTCTATTGCGGCCAGAAGGACCGGAAAGCGTTAAAGAGGGATCGTTTTGGCGAGGAAATCAGGATCAAGGCTTCCGAAGAGGAAGGAGGAGTTCACCTACCGCGGCCTCAAAGTCGAGGAGCTGAAGGAGCTGAGCCAAGAGGACTTCTTGGGGCTTCTTCCCGCAAGACAGCGCAGAAGGCTGAAGAGGGGCCTGACCAAGGACCATCGAAGGCTCCTCTCCAGGGTGAAGGAGAAGGACGTGGTGAGGACCCATCTTCGGGACATGATAGTCCTTCCCGAGATGGTGGGAAAGACGATCGAGATTTATAACGGCAAGGCCTTCAACCGGGTCGAGATCATACCGGAGATGGTCGGCCATTACCTCGGCGAGTACTCTCTGACGAGGGGAAGGGTCTCTCACGGCAGCGCCGGCGTGGGCGCCACCCGATCGAGCAAGTTCGTGCCGTTGAAGTGAGGTGTGAATTTTGGGACGACTGAAATATTCCATCACCCCTGAGAAAAAGGAGAAGACAGCCAGGGCGATGGGCACGGAACATCACATCTCGCCCAAGCACGCTCTGGAGATCTGCAACGCCATCCGGGGCATGCGTGCCGAGACGGCGAAAGAGTACCTGGAGGAGGTTATAGCCCTGAAGAGGCCCGTCCCCTTCAAGCGGCACAACAAAAAGGTCCCCCACAGGCGCGGCCTTCTAGGCTGGGACGCCGGCAGGTACCCCCAGAAGGCGGCGAAGGCCGTCTTGAGCGTTCTCGTCAACGCCACCAGCAACGCTGAGTACAGAGGGCTCGACCCCGAGGGGATGAAGATCAGCCACGTCTCCACCAAGCAGGGGAGGACCCTCCGGGGCTGGATGCCGAGGGCGATGGGGAGAGCCACCCCCAAGGATACCGAGACGGTATCTATAGAGATGATATTGACCGAGGTGAGCTGACTTGGGCGTAGAGAAGAAATTTGTAGAGGACGGCTTCACCAAAGCCCTGGTCCACGAGTATCTATCCAAGGAGCTCAGTCGGGCCGGCTACGGCGGCATGATGATGAACAGGACCCCCATGGGGATCCAGATCACCGTCTACGCGGAGAAGCCCGGAATGGTCATAGGAAAGGGCGGGAAATTGATCAGAAAGCTGACCCGTGACCTGGATCGTAACTTCAGGCTGGACAACCCCCAGATAGACGTCCAGGACGTAGGCAAGGCCGAGCTGAACGCCCAGGTAGTGGCCAACAGGCTCGCCAACTCCCTGGAGAGGGGCTGGTACTTCAGAAAGGCGGGCCAGACGACCCTCCGACGGGTGATGGACAGCGGAGCCCTGGGGTGCGAGATCGTCCTGAGCGGGAAGCTGACGGGACCCCGATCCCGGGTAGAGAAGTTCCTCTCCGGCTACGTCAAGCATTCGGGCAAACCCTCCCAGGAGATCGTCGACCACGGATACGCCGTGGCGGTGAAGAAGCTGGGGACGATCGGGTGCCAGGTCAGGATAGTGCCACCCGACGCCGTACCACCAGACAGGTTCCGGATAGTCCCGCGCACCCAGGAGACGGTCGAGGAGCTCCCTCCCGTCGAGGAGAAGAAGGACGAGCTGGAAGAGCTTCTGGAGGCGAAGACCGAGGGCTCCGTTGAGGAGATAGTCGTCGAGGACCTGGAGATCGAGATCGTCGAGGAAGCAGCTTCCGCCGAAGAGCCGGCAGCAGAGGACGAGGTCTACGAGGAACCGATGGTCGCGGGTGATGAGCCCCTCAAAGAGACGATTCCTGAAGAGCCAGAAGAGCCGATCGCCGAAGAGCTCTCCGGGGAAGAGCCGAAGAGCGAAGGGTGAGACGAGAGGGATTTTTAAATGGCGATATTCAGGGTCGATGAACTGAGGAATATGAGCCCCGAGGAGCTCGGCGAAGAGCTGGCAAACCTCAAGAGCGAGCTGATCCGGGAGAGGGGGCTTGTCGTCTCTGGCGGCGCCCCGGAGAACCCTGGCAGGATAAAGGAGATAAAGAGGTCCATAGCCAGGATCAAGACGATACAGAAGGAGCGTGCAAGAGCATGATGATTACTCCTGAGAACCTCGTCAGACATGAGCTGATAGGCCTGCCTATAGAGGTCGTCGAAGGAAGAAACCCCTCCCAGGTGGGAATATCCGGCCGGGTCGTCGATGAAACCCGAAATACATTTCTGATCGAGACCAGGAGTGGAGATAAACGCGTTCCCAAGTCCACAAACTCCTTCCTTTTCACCCTCTCCCAGGGGCTGAAGGTGAAGGCGGTGGGCTCAGTTTTAGTCTCACAACCCGAGAACAGGATAAACAAAAAAATGCGGAGATCGAGGTGGAAATTATGAGGGATGTCGGACTGGGCGTCAAGTCCCCCGAGAAGGCCTGTGACGATCCAAAATGTCCCTTTCATGGAGAGCTTTCCGTTCGCGGTCAGGTCTTCGACGGGACGGTCGTCAGCGACAAGATGACCGATACCGTGGTGGTCCTGCGCGAGTTTGAAAAGAAGATCACGAAGTACGAGAGGTATGAGAAGAGGCGGTCGAAACTCCACGCCCATAACCCCCCCTGTCTCAAGGCGAAGGTGGGTGACGTCGTCAAGGTCGCCGAGTGCAGACCCATAAGCAAGACCAAATCCTTCGTCGTGGTGGAGGTCTTGGGATGAAGGGGCTGAAGGCCAATATGGGTAGGCCGATCAACGCCGGGGCCCGCCTGGAATGCGTCGACAACACCGGCGCGAGGATGCTCGAGATTATATCGGTCAAGAGGTACAGGGGCGTTAAAAACAGGATGCCGTGTGCCGGAGTGGGGGATATGATCGTGGTATCGGTGAAGAAGGGATCTCCCGAGATGAGAAAGCAGATCATGACCGCGGTGATCGTCCGCCAGAAGAAGGAGTTTCGAAGGCCCGACGGGATGAGGGTCAAGTTCGAGGACAACGCGGCGGTCATCACCGACCTTGACGGGATTCCCAAGGGATCGGAGATAAAAGGGCCGGTGGCCAGAGAAGTGGCTGAGCGGTACGGAAAGATCGCCTCGGCCGCGTCGATAATAGTGTGATAGCCATGAAGAGCAAACAGCCACGCAAACAGAGGAAAGCGAGGTTCACCGCGCCCCTTCACAAACTGCAGAAGTACATGCACGCCCCTCTGGCCAAGGATCTCCGGGAGGAGATGAAGGCGAGGAGCGCCCAGGTAAGGCAGGGCGATACCGTCAAGATGATGCGCGGCGACCATGCGGGGACCGAGGGGGAGGTTCAGAAGGTGGACCTCAAGAGCGGCACCATCCACGTCGCCGGAGTCAGCGTATTCCGGGCCGACGGGACGGAGGTGCCCAGGTCGGTCCAGCCCTCCAACGTCGTCATCACCAAGATGGAGATGGACGACGAAGAAAGGAAGAAGATCTTTTCCAGGTGATTTAGGTGAGCGGATATCAGAAGAGGGTTGCGAGCCCCAGAAGCTGGCCGATCTCAAGGAAGACACATACCTGGGTGGCCAAGAGCAAACCGGGCCCTCACTCCGCCACGGGGAGCATCCCCCTGGTGGTGGTGGTCAGGGATCTTCTCGGCCTCGTCGACAACTCGAGAGAGGCAAAGCGCGTCCTCCACGAGGGCGGGGTTCTCGTCGATGGAAAGGCGAGAAAGGAGATCAAGTTCCCCGTCGGCATATTCGACGTCATAGCGGTTCCGGCTCTCGACAAGAAGTACAGGCTCCTCAAGGACGCCAAGGGCAGGTTCAACCTATCCGAGCTGGAGAAGGGCGAGGCCCGAAAGCTATGCAGGATCGAGGATAAGACCTCCCTCAAAGGAGGCAAGACCCAGCTGAACCTCAACGACGGGACTAACATCCTCGCCGAGGGGGATTACAGGACGGGAAGCTCGGTGATATTATCGATACCCGACAAGGAGATCGCCGACGTCATCGAGTTCAAAGTTGGGAACCTCGCCATGGTCGTCGGGGGGAGCCACTCCGGAGAGGTCGGCACCATCAAGAAGATCGAGGTCGTCAAAAGCTCCCGGCCCAACAGGGTGATCATCTCCGGGAAGAAGGAGTTCGAGACGACGGTTAACCACGTCTTCATGATCGGGATAGACAAGCCCGCCATCAAACTGGGGGCCACCATATGAACGGGATGTTGGAGCCCCGGGTCGACAAAGTGACGGTCCACATAGGAACCGGCGAGAGCGGCCAGAGGCTGGTCAACGCCGAGACGATCCTCGGCGCCATAACGAGCGGGGTACCCGTCAGGTCCGTCGCCAAGAAGACCCTTCCGGGCTTCGGCATAAAGAAGAACGAGCCGATAGGGTGCAGGCTGACCCTCCGGGGCGAGAAGGCTGAAGAGTTCCTCCGGATCGCCCTGGAAGTGGCGGGGGGAGTCCTCCGGCGGGGCCAGTTCGACGAAGCCGGCAACTTCTCCTTCGGGGTCGAGGAGCACACCGACTTTCCAGGGATGAAGTACGACCCCGACATCGGGATCTTCGGCATGGACGTCTCGGTGGCCATGAAGCGGCCCGGATACAGGGTCGCTCGAAGGCGCGTCGCAAGGACCAAGATCGCTTCCAAGCACAGACTCACCCGGGACGATGCTGTGGAATACGTCAAAAATAAATATGGGGTAGACGTGGTGGAGGCGGCATGAAGACCGAAACAAAGAGCTTCGGCCGGGGAGCCAACAGCTGCAAACGGTGCGGCAGAAAGCCGGGGCTCATCAGAAAATACGGAATCTATCTCTGCAGGCAGTGTTTCAGAGAGATCGCCCCAGAGATGGGTTTTGAGAAGTACTCGTAGGTGATGACTAATGGTACTGTTAGATCCGCTTGCCGATGCCATGTCCATCATAAAGAACGCTGAGGATGTCGGCAAAGGGGAATGCATCATCCAGCCGGCTTCCAAGCTCATCGGCAACACCCTCAAGGTGATGGCAGACCTCGGATACATAGGTGAGTTCGAGTTCGTGGACGACGGCAAGTCGGGGATGTTCAAGGTCGACTTGCAAGGAAAGATCAACAAATGTGGCGTGATCAAGCCCCGGTTCTCCACCCAGGTATCGGACCTGGAGAAGTGGGAGAAGAGGTTCCTTCCCTCTAGGAACTTCGGCGCTCTCATCATCAGCACCAGCCAGGGAGTAATATCTCACGTCGACGCCAGAGAACGCGGAATAGGCGGCCAGCTTCTGGCTTACGTATATTAGGTGGTCGAGATGGGAAAGGAGTTGGCACGACATATAGAGGTTCCAGAGGGCGTCGAAGTGAATATCGGGGACGACTTCACGGTGACGGTCACAGGCCCCCTGGGGACGGTATCAAGGCGCCTCTGGTATCCCGGCATAGAGATCAGACGAGTCGAATCCGGCCTGGTGGTGGACGCCGATATCACCAGGAAACGGCACAGGTCGATGGTGGGAACCCTCGCCGCCCACCTGAATAACATGATCACGGGGGTCACCGACGGCTTCGAGTACAGGATGAAGGCCGTCTACTCTCACTTCCCGATACAGCTGAAGGCCACCGGCAAGGAGGTCCTGATCAGCAACTTCCTCGGGGAGAGGAAGCCCCGGTCCGCCAAGATCATGGGATCCTCCAAGGTGGAGTTGAAGGGCGACACCCTGATAGTCACCGGAATCGATAAAGAGGGCGTCGGTCAGACGATGGCCAACATCGAGCAGGCGACTAAGGTCAGAGGGTTCGACATCAGAGTATTCCAGGACGGGATATACCTGGTGGAGAAGAGGTGACGGAATTGACTTCCGAGACAGAGAGGTTGATGAAAGTTCGGGCGAGGCAGAAGAAGAAGAAGCCCGAGTTCAACCGTTGCGATTCACATAAGAAAAAGAAGCTCTCTCCCAGCTGGAGACGGCCCCGGGGCCTCCACAACAAGCTGAGACGGCATATCGCCGCCAAGGGCAAGATTGTCAGGGCCGGCTTCGGCAGCCCCAGAGACGTCAAGGGGTACCACCCCTGCGGCATGAAAGAGGTCCTGGTTAAGAATCCGGGAGACCTGCTGGAGGCCGAGGGGTGCGCCGTCAGGATATCAGGAACCGTCGGGATGAAGAAGAGAGACGAGATCGAGGCGCGCGCCCGAGAGATGAACCTGAAGGTCTTGAACCCCACCTCTGGAGGCGACTGAGTTGGCGGACTTTTCGACCCAGAAGAGGCTTGCTGCATCGGTCCTCGAGGCGGGGGAGAGCAGGATCTGGATCAACCCCGATCCGGACGTCGCCGGAGAGATAGCCGACGCCATCACCCGAGAGGACGTAAGAGCCCAGATCGAGGCGGGAAATATCAAGGCTAAGCCGAAGAAGGGGAACAGCCGCGCGAGATACAGGGCGCGGGCCGCCAAGAGGGCCTACGGCCACCAGAAGGGTCAGGGGAAGAGGAAGGGCGCCAAGGGGTCGAGATCTCCCAGGAAGGAGATGTGGATGACCAAGATCCGGGCCCTTCGTCGGAGGCTGAAGGAGCTGCGGGAAGGTGGCGATATCGACCGTCAGACCTACAGGATGCTCTATCGGAAGGCCAAGGGCGGCGAATATCGGAGCACATCCCACCTCAACGCGTACATCAAAGCAAAAGCTCTAAAGAGGAGTGACTGATGGCAACGGGACCGCGATACAAAGTGCCCTTCAGAAGGCGCAGAGAGGGCAGAACTGATTATCACTTCAGATACAAGCTCATCCTTTCTCGTAAGCCCAGGCTTGTGATCAGAAAGGGGAACAAGAACATCATCTTGCAGCTCGTCGTCGCAGAGCCCGCTGGAGATCGGACCCTCCTGACGGTCAACTCCCGGGAGCTCAAAGAGTTCGGCTACGAAGGAAATACCGGAAACGTCCCCGCATCGTACCTGGCCGGCCTTCTATTCGGCAAGAGGATGAAGGCGATGGGCAAGACCGAGGCGATTCTGGATATGGGGATCCACGCCAACACCAGGGGCAACAGGATATACTCCGCCCTCAAAGGCGTAGTCGACGCCGGGATAACGGTTCCCCACAGCCCGAAGATCTTCCCCAAAGATGGGAGGATCCGGGGCGAGGATATAGAAGCTTATAGGGGCGTTGGGCTGACGGCCTCGTTCGAGGCTGCCCGCGACAGGATATTGGGGTGAGCAGATGAAGATGGAATATAGAGAGGAATGGGTCCCCAAGACCAAGCTGGGCAAGCTCGTTTACGAAGGGCATATCACCACCTTCGAAGAGGCGCTCAAGTCGAGGCTCCCCATAAAAGAGGCGGGGATAGTCGACGCCCTCCTTCCCGGGCTTGAGGACGAGGTCCTGGACATAAACATGGTCCAGAGGATGACCGACTCGGGTCGAAGGGTCAAGTTCAGGGCGACGGTCATCGTCGGAAATAAGGACGGCTACGTCGGCATCGGCCAGGGGAGAGCCAACCAGGTGGGTCCTGCCATAAGGAAAGGCATCGACGTCGCCAAGCTGAATATTATAAAAGTGCAGCGCGGCTGTGGCAGCTGGGAATGCGGCTGCGGCGCAGGCCACACCGTCCCCTTCGAGGTGATAGGAAAGGCGGGATCTGTCTCGATAACCCTCATCCCTGCACCACGGGGCCTGGGGATCGCGGCGGGAGATACCGCCAAGAAGGTGATGGAGATGGGCGGGATCCAGGACGTCTGGACGAAGTCCTCGGGTAACACCAGGACCACCCTCAACTTCGCCAAGGCCACATACAACGCGCTGCGGAATACCGTCACCATGAGGGTATGACGATGTATGCGATAGTGAGACTGCGGGGGTCCATCAAGACGAAGCCCGATATCAAGGATACCCTCAAGATGCTCCGACTTCATAGGGTCAACCACTGCGTTGTGGTCCCTGAGAGCCCCCACTACAGGGGGATGATCCAGAAGGTGAAGGACTACGTCGCCTGGGGAGAGATCGACGAGGAGGCTTTCGCGTCGATCCTGGAGATGCGCGGCAGGTTGAGCGGCAACAGGCGTTTGACAGACCAGTTCATCAAGGAGAAGACCTCCTACGGGACCATCGGGGAGTTCGCCTCGGCGGTCTACGCCGGCGCATCGAGCTTCCAGGAAGCGGGGGTAAAGCCGGTCTTCAGGCTTCACCCGCCGAGAAAGGGGCACCGCGGCACGAAGAAGACCGTCAAAGAGGGCGGAGAGCTCGGTTATCACGAGTCGATCTCAGATCTTATCTGGAAGATGAGGTAGGACCATGCCTAAAAGCAAGCTGAAGAAGTTTCGAGGGAGCAGGACCTGCGGCGGCGGCACCCACAAGAACCGCAGAGGCGGTGGATCGAGGGGAGGCCGCGGCAATGCAGGCGGTTGTAAGCATCATTTCGTAAGGGATATGATGCGTGGCAGGACGATGGGCAAGCACGGTTTCACCCGGCCCAACGCCATCGATCTCGATATCGTCAACGTCGGCGAGCTTGATTCGATGGCCTGCGACGACGGCCGCCTCGACCTGGGAAGAAAGAAGGTTCTGGGGAGAGGCAACCTCTATAGGCCCGTCACCGTCACGGCAAAAGCCTTCTCCGTTGCCGCCAGGGAGAAGATCGAAGGAGCTGGCGGTGAAGTAGTGGTATCATGAATCAGCAAAGCTTCTTCTACGCGATCGAGCCCTTCGTGAGGAGGCTCCCTGCCGTGGAGAGGCCCGAAGGTCACGTCCACTTCAAGAAGAAGCTCAGCTGGACTGTGGGAATCCTCGTCCTCTACCTCGCCCTCGGCAACGTATCCCTCTTCGGCCTATCTCCGGCATCCATAGACCTCTTCGGGATGTACCGGGCCTTCTTCGCCGGCTCCTTCGGCTCTCTGATGCTCCTGGGGATAGGGCCGATAGTAACGGCCTCCATCGTCCTGCAGCTCCTGGTGGGGGCCGGCATCATAAAGCTCGACCTGACCGATCCCCGGGATCAGGCCATCTTCCAGGGGACCCAGAAGCTCCTGGTCTTGGTCATGATCGTCGTAGAGGGGCTCCCCCAGGTCCTAGGAGGCTACCTTCTCCCCGATCCAGGGCTGGCGGCGTCTATGGGCGTCTCCCTGGGGATGATATCCTTACTGATATTCGTACAGATCTGCATCGGCGGAGTTCTCATCCTCTTCATGGACGAGATCGTCAGCAAGTGGGGGATCGGTTCGGGGGTCGGCCTCTTCATCGTCGCCGGGGTCAGCCAGCAGCTGATCACGGGCATGTTCAACTGGACGATCGGTGACCAGGGCCTACCGATAGGGATAATCCCAAAATGGATCTTCATATTCACAAACAACGTTCTGGGGCTTGAGGACGTATTCACCGCCTCCGGCCTCGAGCGGGTCTTCATAGATGGCGGAATCCTGGCGCTGATCACCACCATAGTGATCATCCTATTCGTTGTCTTCGTGGAGAGCACGAGGGTGGAGATACCCCTCGCTCACAGCGCTGTCAGAGGCGCTCGTGGCAGGTTTCCCGTCAAGCTGATATACGCCAGCGTCCTTCCCATGATCCTGGTGAGGGCCCTCCAGGCGAACATCCAGATGATCGGCGTCCTCCTGGCAGGCAAGATCGGACACACCACCACGGCCACTACCACTGATTCCGCTTCAGGGGTGAACATAGTCTATACCGCCTATTCGAGCATCCTGGGAACCTTCACGTCCACATCAAGCTACGATATGGTAACAGGAGAGCTCGTCAGCGCCTCATCACCGATGCCGATATCGGGCCTCATGTACTACCTCTCGCCGATAAACACCCCCCATGACTGGATACCGAGCCTCGTAACCGCCAGCTACCCCGGGATGGAGCTTTTGGGGCTCGACCCCATCGCTGGATGGCAGATCTGGCTCCACGTATTGACCGACGCCGCCGTTCTGATCGCCGGGGGTGTCATCTTCGCCATATTCTGGATCGAGACTACCGGGATGGGGGCCAAGAGCGTCGCGGCCAAGATCCACGCCTCAGGTCTCCAGGTCCCTGGCCACAGGAGGTCCGCCGTAAGCATCGAGAAGATCCTCGGCAGGTACATCCCCAAGGTGACGGTCATCGGCGGCGTCATCATAGGGCTATTGACCCTGGTGGCGAGCCTCCTTGGGACCCTCGGCGGCGCCGGCGGGACCGGCCTGCTCCTGGCGGTCTCCATCACCTACAGGCTCTATGAGCAGATCGCCAGCGAGCAGATCCAGGAGATGTATCCGATGATGCGCAGGTTCTTCGGTGAGTAGCCATGAAGACGGACGAGTTTGAGAAGTCGATCACCTTCCTCCTCCTGGGGGTCGGCACCGCCCTGATGGTGGGGATCATGGTGAGCGCAGAGTTCAGGCACTGGATGGGGGAGGTTATGAACGCGGTCCTGGGGTGGCTCCCCGGGATCCTCCCCTTCCACATCGTCCTCTTCGCCCTGGCGGCGGTCACCGGCCTTTATGCGAGCCTCATCCAGAAGTACACCATGGACTGGGACTACCTCCGCGGGCAGCAAGATAAGATGAAGTCCTTCCAGAGGGAGTTTCGGGAGGCGCAGCTCGCCGGAGATAAGGCCCGCCAGCAGCAGCTTCAGGTCCAGCAGAGGGAGATGCTGGGAGATCAGTCCAAGATGATGAAGATGCAGCTGAAGCCGATGGCCTACATAGGTATCGTATCGATACCCCTCTTCATGTGGGCTTACCTCTACATCGACGAGCACGCCATCTTCCTGACCTTCCCCTTCTGGGGGGTCCACTCCATCTCCGATACCGTAATAGGCCCCATATTCTACTGGTTCTACTGGTACTTCATCTGCTCGATACCGGTATCTCAGATCATAAGAAAAGCTCTCAACATCGGCGGTTTATGATGATAATCACCGTGAGCGGCTCACCGGGGACGGGCACCAGCACCCTATCCCGGATCCTCGCCAGGGAGCTTTCCCTCCGCTGGGTCAATTCGGGAGATCTTTTCAGAAAGATCGCCGCCGATCGGGGGGTATCCGTCGCAGAGCTGGGACGGATCGCCGAGGCGGGGCCGGAGATCGACTATATCATCGACGACGCCCAGAGGGCCATGGCTGCGGAGGCTGGGGGTATCTTCGAGGGGCGGCTCGCGGGCCACATCCTCGATGCGGACATGAAGATCCTCCTCAAGGCCGATAGAATGGTGAGGGCCGAGAGGATAGCATCCCGGGAGAAGAAGCTGGTGGAGGACGCCCTCCGGGAGTCGAGGGTCCGGGAAGAGTGCGAGGCTAGACGGTACGAGAAGTATTACAATATAGACATGAGCGACTTCTCCGTCTACGACCTGGTCATAGATACCGGGACCTGGGACGAGAGGGGGGTCGTCTCCATCGTCCTGGCCGCAGTGAGGTCTATCAGAGATGACGGGAAATCTGCCGTCTGACCGGGTCAGGGAGACCCTCGTCCGGAAAGAAGGGAGGACCGACCCGACCCGCGGTTTTCTCCCGGGCCGGCGACCCCTTGATCTTCACATAAGCCTCGGCTGCATAAACCTGGACAAGCCCTCGGGCCCCACCAGCCACGAGGTGGCCGCCTGGGTGAAGGGGATCCTGGAGATCGAGAGCGTCGGCCACAGCGGAACCCTCGACCCCAAAGTGACGGGGATCCTCCCCATCATGGTCGGCGACTCGACCCGGGTGGTGGAGACCCTCCTCTCCGCCGGGAAGGAGTACATCTGCCTGATGCGCCTCCACGCCACCCTCCCCCGAAAGAGGATCCTCGAGGCCTGCTGCGAGTTCCAGGGGGAGATATACCAGCGCCCTCCCCTCAAGTCCAGCGTAAAAAGGGAGCTGCGGCTCAGGGAGGTATACTACCTGGAGGTGATGGAGATCGACGGCCCCAGAGTCCTGATGCGGGTCGGCTGCGAGGCCGGTACCTACATAAGAAAGCTCTGCCACGACATAGGCCTCGCCCTGGGGACGGGGGCCCACATGGAGGAGCTGCGAAGGACTCGGTCCGGCCCCTTCCGAGAAGACGAGACCCTGGTGACCCTCCAGGACCTCAAGGACGGCAAAGAGATCTGGCGGGAGACCGGCGACGAGACCCTTCTGCGGCGGGCGGTCCTGCCGGTAGAGGCGGCCCTGAGGCATATGCCGTCCATCGTCGTCGGCGACGGCGCCGTCGACGCCATCTGTCACGGCGCCCCCCTGGCGGCGCCGGGGCTCCTCCAGCTTGAGTCGGGCATCAAGGAGGGGGAGAAGGTAGTTATTTATACCCTGAAAGGAGAGGCTGTTGCCGTGGCCGCGGCCGCCATGGGAAGCGAGGATATGATGAACTCCTCCTCCGGGATCGTGGCGCGGACCTCGCGGGTCGTCATGGCCCCCGGGACGTATCCGAGGCTGTGGTCTAAAAAAACTTAATCGTGCCGAGGTAGTCTAGTGGTAAGGCGCAAGCCTGGAATTCTGTACTGAAAGCTTGTGATTCGCAAGGGTCGCGGGAGTTCGAATCTCCCCCTCGGCGCTTCTTTTACCGCTTATCTTTGACAACAACTCATCTGCTAATCTTTGACACCCCTACCGGGTTTGCCATCTGGGCGAGTGGCGTTAGACTGACGTCATAAACTTGATTCTATGACTTACATACCTCGATATCATCCTGGTGATATACGGCTCTGCAAAACAAATTTAACTTACTTGTTGCTCATGGAATATAGGAATCTATAGTCATGAGACTGGCAAGCGAGGTCCTCATCATAGACCCTGCGATTTGGGCGATCTGCCTTGCTGAGTCCACAATGACGAATCTGAAAGTCGAAGGCTTGATTATCAAGGATCGTGCTGTATGACTCGAATCCCTGTTAGTGGTCCCGTCCTTGTGTGGGCGCTGGAGCGCTCGGGCAATAGGGCTCTCCTTGAGCGGAGGTTTCCCAAGCTCCCCGAGTGGCTGAGCGGCGAAATCCAGCCGACGCTCCTTCAGCTTGAGGATCTCGCGAAGGCCACCTCGACCCCCCTGGGATACTTCTTCCTTTCCGAACCT
Source organism: Methanothrix harundinacea (assembly GCA_002506535.1). Lineage (GTDB taxonomy): Archaea > Halobacteriota > Methanosarcinia > Methanotrichales > Methanotrichaceae > Methanocrinis > Methanocrinis harundinacea_B. Next base: position 1,675 of record DAXT01000008.1, on the reverse strand, counting down.
CCTGAAGAGAGACTTTCCATCCCCCATTACCGCACCCTCGGCGAAGGGAGTCCTCACCGCCCCAGCCCCGACCTCCTGGAGACGGTCCAGATGATGGAGCGGCGCCAGGCCTGGATGCGGGAATATCTGATCGAAGAGGGAAGCGAACCTCTGGGCTTCGTCCGTTCGGCATCCCTGAATGACGAGCCTGAGCGGCTCGCCCTCGATATGCGGGATATGCTGGGCCTCGCTGACGGATGGGCTGCCGATAACCGCACCTGGACGGACGCGCTCCGGCAGCTTCGAAGCAGGATGGAGGAAGCTGGAATCCTGGTGGTGGTGAACGGCATTGTTGGCAACAATACCCATCGGAAGCTGGACCCGCCGAGTTTCGAGGCTTCGTCCTGGTGGACGATTAAGCGCCGCTGGTCTTTGTAAACGGCGCAGATGGCAAGGCCGCCCAGATGTTCACCCTGGCTCACGAGCTGGCCCATGTGTGGTTTGGCAGCAGTGCCGCCTTTGACCTGCGAGAACTTCAGCCCGCTGACGATAAAACTGAGCTGGCATGTAACCGCGTTGCTGCGGAGTTTTTAGTACCTAAAGGTCAGCTGAGGGACTTCTGGCCTTCCGTGAAGAAAGAGCAGGTGCCCTATCAGGCTGTAGCTCGCCATTTTAAGGTTAGCGAACTCGTCGTCGTCCGCCGAGCGTTAGATCTAGGGCTCATCACGAAAAACGAGTATATAGATTTTTACCAAGACTATCAGATAAAAGAGCGGGTAGCTGCCGCCAGCCAGGGCCAGGAAGGCGGTAATTTCTATGCCAACCAGAACTTGAGAATAGGGCGACGCTTTGCTAGGGTAGTTGTAGGTGCTGTCAGGGAAGGCAGACTTCTTTATCGTGATGCGTATCATCTTACAGAGCTCTACGGAAACACCTTTGAGAGATATGCTCAATCCCTCGCCGCCGGAGGAGCCCCGTGACCTCCTCTCGCCCCTTTCTTCTCGATGCCAACATCTTCATCGAGACGCATCGTCGCTACTATGCCTTCGACATTGCGCCGTTCTTTTGGATGGCGCTTATTAATAATGCCAAAAACGACAGGCTGCTTAGCATCGACCGCGTTGAGATTGAGCTTGAGCGGAGTGGCGACGAGCTTGCAGATTGGGGCAGTGGCAGTTTTCATGAGTTCTTCGCCTCAACAGACGACGAGGAGGTAACCGAGGCTTACCGCGAGATCATGGTCTGGTCCCAAAGTCAGACTCAGTTCACCGGAGCAGCTAAAGCCAAGTTTGCCGATGCGCCGGATAGTTGGCTGGTGGCGTATGCGTTGGCCAAGGATTGCATCGTGGTCACCCATGAGCAGTTCCGTCCCGAGGCAAAGAATGAAATTATGATCCCGAACGCATGCAAAGCTTTCGGTGTTGAGTATGTTGACACGTTTCAGATGATGCGCATGCTGGGTGTCAGGTTGGGATGAAAAGAGGTTCAAAGGCACCGGCCCGCAGATGGAATCCGATCTGCTTAATAGAGGCCGCAGGTCTGCTCGGGTGAAAGACCCCGGCAGACCTTACCTCCGGTGGATGATGAGATGGATGTCTAAATATCATAGGGGATGAGTCTTTTCAATATGAATGGCGTATTGAGGCGCAGGCAGCGGCTCAGGAAGGCGTTGATTATAGTCATGAACCTAACTATT